>JAUMWM010000084.1 GCA_030529705.1 Lachnospiraceae bacterium | reverse complement strand
ATGTGTTACGTTTAAGATCCTTCGCTTACGCTCAGGATGACAAAGATTCAGACTACATGCCAAGCATTATCCTTTATCCATGCTTCTAATTATACTTCGCCATCGAAACTTCTATCAGCTTCTCGCAGAAATCCGCATAACTCATGCCGACGGCCTGGGCCTCCTGGGGCATCAGCGACGTGGGAGTCATGCCCGGCAGGGTATTTGCCTCCAGGCAGAACATGTTCCCCTCCTCGTCCATCATGAAATCCAGCCTTGCATAGGCCTCCATAAACAGGGCGTGGTAGCCGAGTTCCGCATAATGCTGCATCTTTTTCGTCTGCTCCGGAAGAAGCTCCGCGGGACAGGTCTCGATGGTCGAGCCGGGGGTGTATTTGTTCTTATAGTCATAGAAGCCGACCAGCGGGGCGATCTCGATAATCGGAAGGGCCTTGCCGTCAATCACGCCCACGGAGAACTCGCGGCCTTTGATATACTCTTCCACAATCACCTCGTCTTCAAGGTCAAATGCATCCGCAACCGCCCTCTCATACTCCTCCTGATTGTTTACAATGTAAACGCCGACGGACGAGCCGCCGCACGCGACCTTGACCACCACAGGGAAAGCCAGCCCTATGTCCTCTATGTCGATGGAGTCATACCCCTTCTGGAGCGTGGTCCCTCTCGGCACGGGAACGTTGCCGGCCGAAAGCATGATCTTTGTCAGGGTCTTGTCCATGCAGAGGGCGGAGCTGACGTACTTGGTCCCCGTGTATTTGATCCTCATCAGGTCAAATGCCGCCTGCACCTTTCCGTTCTCTCCCGCCTCGCCGTGAAGGGCCATGAAGACTATGTCCGCCATCTTGCAGAGCTTCGTGACATTGGGACCGAAGAAGCTCCTGTTCCGGTTCGCCTTGGCGCTGGCCAGCCTGTTGTCAAAGCTGTGGATATACTCTGCCGCCATGTCCACATCATATTCTTCCGGGAACGCCTCCATGATATCAGCATATTCAAATCCAAAAACGACGTCAATCAGGATGGCGTGGTGGCCCTTCTCGCGCAGGGCTTTGCACACGCCGGTGCCGGACACGATGGAGATGTCCCTCTCCGTTGAGACGCCGCCGCATAATACAACTATCTTCATATTGATATACCTTTCTCCAGAAAGTCAAATATAGGAACTGCGTAAGCAGTTCCTATATTATAGCATATCCCATTCATTCAGCAACTATAGATTTCAGCCCTTGGAGGCGGTTCTTTTCGGCCCGCGGGGACGGTCCTTTTGGGCCGAAAAATTTCGACCCAAAAGGACCGTCCCCACGGGCCGAAAACCTTAGTCCCCGATTCCCTCGTTCTTAATCACGAACTTCACGCTGCTGTTCGTCCCGTCCGCCGCGCCGCTGAACGTCTTATAAGACCCGGCCGCGTCCCGCAGCTCCTTGATCGTCTTGTCAAGATCCTTTCCGTCGTTCTCGTAGAAGTCGGCAATCTTCTTAATGCCCTTGTCATTAATCTTCACCAGGCCGTCCTTCAACTCGATGGAACCGGAAAGGAGCTTCGCCATGCCGTCTGCGAGCTCCTTCGCGCCACTGGCGAGCTTGTTCGCGCCGTTCCGCAAAGCCGCAGAATTTGCATTCAAAGTACTCGTCCCTGACGCGAGGGTACTGGTCCCGGAATAGAGCGTCTGCAGCCCTGACGCCAAAGACCCCGTGCCGCTGGCAAGCTGGGAAGCCCCGTCGGCCACCGTCGACGTATAGGTAAGCACTCCGTCGCTGATCTGGGATGCCCCATCGGAAAGCTGGCCGGTCGGATCGTATAATTTTTCAAATACAGCCTGCGTTGCCCCTCCCCCAATCTGGGAGGCGACCTGGCCCGCCGTCTCGTCCATCATGGACGGAAGGTTCAGATCCTCGATCTTCTTGACGGCAGTATCCCGCGCCGTATCGAGCGTATTGTCGATGCTCCTGATTCCGGCTTCCCTCGCGGCCGCCGTCGCCGCAGCGCCGCCTGCCGCCGCGGCAGTATATTCCGCCGCTGCCGCCGCCGCGCTGTTGCCCGCCGCCGAAGCCGCCTCCCCGGCCGCTGCCGTCGCCGCTTTTCCCGCCACGGCTTCGCCGGCAACTTCGGAGGTGACATTTGCCGCGGTCTCAGCCGCTATCTGGGCCGATGCGGTGGCCGCAGCAGTCGCCGCTTTCTCGGCGGCAACGGGGACGACCGCCTCGGCCGCGATTCCCGCCGCGGACGGCGCAACCGCCTTCGCGGCCTCGCTTGCCGCTATGCCGGCCGCCGCAGCCGCCGCGCTTTGGCCGGCCGCCTCCGCGGCAACGCCTGCGGCTGCCGTCGCTGCGGCATTGCCGGCTGCATTTGCCGCAAGTCCGGCCGCCGTCTCAGCCGCCGCGCCTCCTGCCGCGCCTGCCGCATAATAAGCCGCCGTCTCGGCAGCTGCATTGCCGGCCGCATTTGCCGCATAGTAGGCCGCCGTCTCGGCCGCCGCGCCTCCCGCCGCCTGGGCCGCATACTGGGCGACGATGCCGGACGCCGCTTCCGCCGCGGCGGTACCGGCTGCCGTTCCTGCCGCATTTGCCGCTATGCCCGCCGCTGCCGTGGCTGCCTGGGATGCCACCTGCGTCCCGAGATTGGAGACTCCCGCGCCCACGTCATTGGAAAGAGAAGTCCCTAAATTCGCCGCCGTGACCTGGAGTTCGTTGGAAACCGCAGTAAGGAGCTGGTTTGCGGTATCGACGTCAATGGCTCCCGCCTCAAGCAAGGCAATCACGTAATTATAGATGGAATTGTAGCAGTTCACTGTTTCATTCTGTATGTCGGCGGAAACCGCATCCGTCAGGCTCCCGGTATCGACATTGACGGACGCCTGGACGGCGGCGCCGATTTGATTCTGCGTATCCTCCGAATACATGGCTTCCAGGACCGCGCCCATGGCCGCATTGCCCGCCGCTTCCGAAGCCTCATATCTCGCTTCCGAACCCTCGGCCAGGACCATGCCGACTGCCGCGGCGACGTCATTTGTCACGGCCGCCGCTCCCTCGGACTCCTCCGCAAGGGCTGCCTGCGCGGCCGCAGTCGCCGCTTCCCGGACCCGGCTCTCCCCCTCGGACCCTTCACCAAGTGCCTCCCTGGCCGCATTCCCGATGGCATCGCTTATCATCTGCTGGCCGTCCGTGCCGTCGCCTAGCGCCCCCTGCACGGCTCCCTCCACGGCGCTGCTCACCTGTTCCCTTCCGGGCGTCCCATCTGCAAGCGCCGTGTTCACGGATGCAGAAACGGCGTCATGGATGGCGGCCTGGTTGTCGCCGTCCATGAGGGCCCGCGTCACCGCATTCCTCGCGCTCTCCGCGATGGCTTGCTGGTTCTCCGGGGAGGACAGCGCTTCGGTAACTGCCGCTCGAACGTCTTCTTTAAAATCATCCTGCGACAGGGCCTCCGTCACGGCATCGTTGATATCTCCCGCCCCGGCCGCTTCGGCCGCCTCCACTGCCTCCGAAATGGACGCGCGGAGTTCTTCCTGAAACCCGGCATCCTTTTTCAGCTCCAATACCGCCGTCCGCACGGCTTCCGAGATAGCGGACTGCGTGTCGCCTTCGCTCATCTTTTCTTTCACGGCCTTCTCTACGGACGACTTCAGGCCTTTCCGGGTGGCGGACGAGTTCATCTCATTGGTAACCGCTTCCGTTGCGGCCGCCTCGACGTCCGCTTTGGATGCCGCGATCCCATCCTCGATTGCCTGATAGATTTCATCATCCTTGTTCTCGCTGTAAGTCAGCAGTTCCTCGTCCGTCATAGGAAGGCCCATGGAGTGCTTGAAGGCGACTAGATATATGTCGTCTATGTATTCCTTTATGGAATCCACCTCTCCCGGAACGGAAGCCGCTTTGGCAATGAGTTCTTCCTTCTTCGCTATATAGTCATCGTTCGACAGGAGTCCCTCTCTCGCCGCCTCTCCGGCTGCGTCCACGACTCCATCCTCGTTATTCACATATTTGCTGACCTCGCCGTATAATTCGGATGCCCCGGATGCAAGGCTCTGGACGCCCTGCCTGAGAGTGCTGATGTCCGAGCTATTAAGGCTCGTCCCGGAAGCCAGTTTCTGTGCCCCGACATCCAGCTGGTCGGCCCCGCTCTTGGCGGATGCCGCGCCGCTCGAGAGCTGCTGCGCGCCGGTATTGACCTGGGAGACGCCGTCCGTATACTCTTTTACGCCGTCCGCAAGCTCCTGCGTCCCGCTTTTAAGGTCCGGCATCTTGTCATCGACTTTCTTGATGCCGTCTGAGAGCTTGGTCGACCCGTCCGAAAGCTTGTCTCCGGCTTCCTTCAGCTTGTCGACGCCGTCCCCGAGGCTGTCAAAAAAGTCATCCTCTTTCCCGTCTTCATCTCCGGAGAGCAGGTCGGAGAATACCATGGTCATGCAAATGCCCATCCCGAAGTCCTTCGCATCGCATGTGATCTCAACGGAAGAAGGGATATCGAAGTCATCAAGGTCCGCCTCCGCATCCTCCGCTTTCTGCTTCGCGTCTTTATCCTCCAAATCCGAGGCTAATTTCTTCAAATTCGATTTTGCGGTATCCTTTACCCCCTTAAGGCTCTCCTGCAGTCCCGGAAACGCCATGCCGACGACGATCGTATTCTTCCCTTCCGAGATGACGGACCCGTTGTCGATCGCCACATTTTTCACGTTCTCGTTGTCGAAAACGATCCCGGTAACGGCCGTAAACGGGACATAGACATCCTCATACTTCTCATGGTTCTCATAGTCGATGTGGATGGTCACCTGCCCCTCTTTGCCGGCCAGCTCATCCGGCCAGACCTGCTGCCCATTTAGGAAATAGGTGAACTTGGCCGTGACTGGCGGCTGCTTCGTCGTCTTCCCCTGGTAGTAAATATCCTCCCCGTTTTGGGTCGTCCAGGTCAGCTTGTCGCCATTTGCCTTGTACTCGGCATCGCCCTCCACGTTCTTGATGTCCGTCAAGATCGTGTCGTCATTAATCGTCGTCAGGCTGTCCGCATTTTTAAGCCAGCTGCTCACCGTGATATTCTGCGTGTTGCCATTTGCATCGGTGAAGACATAGACCGTCTCCTCCTTATCCACTCCGTCCACGCTGCCCGTGCCGACCGCCGAGGTGATGGCCTGTGACAGCATCTCTTCCTGTTCCACTTCCGTAACGACCATCCCGGCATCATCCGGCTCGGCCGCTCCGCCGAAAGCCGCCCTGCCGCAGGCCGCCATATTTGTCACCATCACAAGGACGAGAGTTCCCGCTAAAAGTTTTTTTACAAGTTTATTCTTCATGACTTACCTCCCATCAGGACAAATGCCCTCTCCCGCCATTTCAGGCTGTTTCTTCTCCTTTTCCCTTTTCGGCAGAAATCCCCTGCTTGTCCGCACGATAATCGGATCGAACAGGTAAAGCACTGCCGGCAGGACGAATATGACCGTGGTCATTGAAATCAGCGCCCCTCTCGCCATCAGGATGCACAGGGACGAGATCATCTCTATATTGGAATAGAGGCCGACCCCGAATGTCGCGGCAAAGAATGACAATGCCGAGAAAATAATGCTCTGGATCGAAGCCGTGTGGGCAATCCGCACCGACTCATCCCGCCCCATCCCGGAAGCCCGCTCCGTCTGGTAGCGGCTGGTCATGAGGATGGCGTAGTCGACCGTGGAACCGAGCTGGATCGTGCCGATGACGATTGAAGCCACGAACGGCAGCTTCGTCCCGGTGAAGCCCGGAATCCCGAGGTTGATAAAGATTGCAAATTCAATCACCAGCACCAGCAGGAACGGCAGGCTGGCCGAACCGAATACGAAGAAAATGATAACAAATATAAACCCGATGGAAACCCAGTTCACCACCGTGAAATCGTGGTCGGTGATCCTTATCAGATCCTTGGTGCACGGGGCCTCGCCGATCAGCATGCCCTTCTGGTCGTACCGATCCAGGATCTCATCCAGGACTTCCACCTGATGATTTACCTCGTCGGAGGCCGTCATGTACTCGCTGTTTATGAGGACAAGCTGCCAGTCTTTCGATATGAGAGCTTCCGTTATCTTCTTGGGCAGCAGCTCCCTCGGCACGCCGGACCCAAGGAGCGAGTCAAGGCCGATCACGCTCTTCACGCCGTCCACTTGCTTCATCTCATCGCACATCTTTTCGACCTGCGTGCTCTCCAGGGACGAATCCAGAAGCAGCATGTGGGTCGCGCCCATGTGGAAGGTTTCGTCCAGCTTTGCATTTGCAACGACGGACGGAAGGTAGTCCGGCAGCGTCTTGTCAAGCTGGTAGTAGACGGAGGTCCGGTTATAACCCCAGATTGCCGGAATCCACATGACGGCAAAAATCACGATGATGAGGCGATGGTGTTTTGCGACAAATGCCGGTATCCTCTCGAATTTCGGAAAAATCGGCCGATGTTTCGTCTTCTCGATCGCCTTGTCAAATATCAGGATCAGGGACGGCAGGATCGTGACGCATCCAATGACGCCGAAGAGGACGCCCTTGGCCATGACGATGCCGATGTCCATGCCCAGCGTGAAGCTCATGAAGCAAAGGGCGATGAAGCCGGCAATGGTCGTGACAGAGGATCCGATGACCGACTGGATGGTCTGGGCGATCGCCTGGGCCATGGCAAGCTTGTTGTCTCCCCCCATCGTCTGCTCGTTTTCCTTGAAGCTGTGCCACAGGAAGATGGAATAATCCATCGTGACGCCGAGCTGCAGGACTGCGGCCAGGGCTTTCGTGATATAGGAAATCTCCCCGAAGAAGAGATTTGTCCCGAGGTTATAAATGATGCAGATTCCTATGGAAAGCAGGAAAAAAATCGGAGCCAGGAATGTGTCCATCGCAAGGGAGAGAATGACGACGGCCAGGGCTACGGCTATGAGCACGTAGATGGGCTCTTCGGCATTTGCAAGATCCCTTGTATCCGTCACGATGCCGGAAATGCCGCCCAGGTAGACGTTGTCTTTGGCAATCTTCCGGATGTCCAGGATCGCCTCCATCGTCTCGTCCTCGGAGGTGCCCGTGTCGTAGGTGACGGCCATCAAAGTCGCGTCACCGTTTACAAATGCGTCCACCACGTCGTCCGGCAACAATTCAAGGGGCATGGAGAGCGGCACGAAGCTGTCGTACCAGATGACGTTCTTGACATGGGGCACTTCCTCAATCTCCTGCCGCAGCTTCGAGACGTCTTTCCACTCCATCCCTTCCACGACGACCATGGAGATCGCGCCCGTTCCGAACTCGTCCTGCAGGATTTGCTGGCCCTGCATCGTCTCGATCTCTTTCGGAAGATAGGACAGGACATCGTAGTTGATGCGGGTGTTCAGGTACGCAATGGCGGCCGGAATCAGAAGCGCTATGGCGACCGCGATGATGACGAACCGCATTTTTACAACCGCTTTGCCGAAATGTATCATGTGTTTCACCCTCTTTCACATGGAAACGCCAAAATTATCATAATATATAATAAAAAAACGAGTTGAATAATGAAATATTCAACCCGCCCTCTGTGTAAAACCCAGATATACATTTTCAGCATTTTGTATATGATTAAAAGTCGTAACAAAGCGTAGCTGCCAAGTAGCGACTATGGATACTTACTCCTCCTGCATCCCCTCAATAATATCCCAGAAGGATCTTGTGGTCATATACTCGTAGACCCGGCCCATCTCCTCCGGGTCAAACTTCATCCCCATCCGGATCCACATGATGACCACGTAGGACATGGCCTTGGCATAGTATGCCGCCACGTACTCCGGCTTCATCCATTCGTAGGCAAAATTCTTCCTCACTCCTTCTTCATTCAGCAGGGAGAGAAGCAGGCTCTGGATGGCGGAATCCACGATCTCCGAAAAGGAGTTCTGCCCCTCCATATTCACCACGTGCATATAGAATTCCTTGTCCTTCTGCATATTTGCAAATATAAGGACGACGGCCTCCCGAAACATCTTGTTCGAGATGAGGTTTCTGGCCGAATCCAGAATCTCCGTCTTTACGATCCACTCCAGAAGGTCATATTTGTCCCGAAAATGATTGTAGAACGTTACCCGGATGACGCCCGCCCCATCCGTCAGCTGCTTAATCGTGATTTTCTCAAATGGCATCTTCACCGCAAGCCTTTTCATGCTTGCGGCGAGCCTTCCTTCTACAGTATTACGCATGTCTTCCATTTATGTGATACTCCCGCTTGCCCTATGCGTCCTTTTCCTCTTTCCATTTATGTGATACTCCCGCTTGCCTTATGCGTCCTCTTCCTCTTTCCGGCTCGACGTCATCGGCCGGCAATGCCCACTGCGGAGCTGCATACGTTATCATAACACCGCCGGGGAGTTATCGCAAGTTCCGAACGCCTCTCGTCGAATCATAAAAACTCTATGAATAATATGAAATTTCCATTGTTAATTCTGTTGAATTTCTAAAGCATCTCGGCTATAATGTTTTATAAGATTTCCCGTCAACCAACCATGCATAGGCGGAAATTTTGTGCATTTGCACCAATCATTTAAGTTACTATCAATTAAGAAAGGGAGGAAGAGTAGATGGTAGGTATTCTTCTCGCTACTCACGGAGATTTTGCTGACGGCATTGCAATGACCGGCAACATGCTCTTCGGTGAGCAGCCAAACGTAGCAGCTGTCACCTTACAGCCAAGCGAGGGCCCGGACGATCTGAGAGCGAAAATGCTGGACGCGATTGCCACATTTGAAGATCCCGAGAACGTCCTGATCCTTGTCGACCTGTGGGGCGGCACGCCGTTCAACCAGGCCAACTTCATCATCGCCGGTCATGAAGACAAATGGGCGATCGTCGCAGGCCTGAACGCTCCTATGCTCATCACGGCGTACGCGAACCGCGACGACTGTGAGACAGCCCACGAACTTGCAGCCAGCATTCTTGCGGACGCCCGGGACGGCATCAAAGTGTTCCCGAAAGACCTCGAACCGGAAGACACAACGAAAGCAGCTGCCGTTTCCAGCGCGCCGACCGGCGCAATCCCTCCGGGAACCGTTCTCGGAGACGGCCATATCAAGATCAAGCATGCCCGCGTTGACACGCGTCTCTTGCATGGCCAGGTCGCAACCAACTGGTCCAAGGCAATCGCTCCGGACCGCATCATCGTCGTATCCGACAACGTCTCCCACGATGATCTCCGCAAGCAGCTCATCATGGAAGCCGCGCCGCCCGGAATCAAGGCGCACGTCGTCCCGATTCAGAAGATGATCGATGTATCTAAGGATGTTCGTTTCGGCGATACCAAAGCTTTCCTTCTGTTTGAGACTCCGCAGGACGCTCTCAAAGCCATCGAAGGCGGCGTGGACATCAAGAACCTGAACATCGGCTCCATGGCGCACAGCCAGGGCAAGGTAGCTGTCAACAAGGTTCTCTCTCTCGATGCCGCTGACATCAAGTGCTTCGAGGAACTGAAAAAGCACGGCGTGACATTTGATGTCCGCAAAGTCCCGGCAGACGCTCCCGAAGACATGGAAAAGCTTCTCCAGGTCGCGAGAGATGGGCTGGGAATCAAGTAACAAGTGAATATTTGCACAAACAGGAGGAAATGAAATGTCTGGCATTTCTATAATCTTAGTTATTCTCGTGGCATTCCTGGCCGGTGTCGAAGGTATTCTCGATGAGTTCGAGTTCCATCAGCCGCTGGTCGCTTGTACGCTGATCGGCATTGTTACCGGCCAGCTCGGTCCCTGCCTCGTTCTCGGCGGACAGCTTCAGATGATCGCTCTCGGCTGGGCCAACATCGGCGCTGCCGTTTCCCCGGATGCCGCTCTTGCATCTGTCGCATCCGCCATCATTCTGGTTAAAGGCGGACAGGGCGTTAGCGGCGTTGGCACGGCTATCGCAGTTGCCGTTCCGCTTGCCGTTGCAGGCCTTTTCCTTACGATGGTTGTCCGTACGCTCTCCGTCGCTGTCGTTCATCAGATGGACGCGGCTGCTGAGAAAGGCAACTTCGGTGGAATCGAAATCTGGCAGCTCATCGCGATCGCCCTTCAGGGTCTGCGTATCGCCATTCCGGCCGCTGCCCTCTGCGTCATCCCGGCTGAAGCCGTTCAGGCTTTCCTGCAGTCCATGCCGGCATGGCTGACAGACGGCATGGCAATCGGCGGCGGCATGGTCGTTGCCGTAGGTTATGCGCTCGTTATCAACATGATGGCAACTCCGGAAGTATGGCCGTTCTTCGC
>JAUMWM010000328.1 GCA_030529705.1 Lachnospiraceae bacterium | reverse complement strand
ACCGTCCCCGCGGGCCGAAATTTTTTGGCCCAAAAGGACCGTCCCCGCGGGCCGATTTTTCATGACGGTTCCTTCGCCCGCTTCCGGCGCCGTCTCTTCCGCTTACGACCCTTCTTCGCAGGCGGCTCCAACTTCTTCTGCCAGACCTCCGCCTTTTCCGGATTGACCTTTCGCAGTATCAGGACAATGAAGGTGCAAAGCAGCAGCTCCGCCGGAGTCATCCTCGACCAGTCATCCGCACCGCCCGTCTTCTTGTCCCTGCGCTTCTCCAGATAATAGAAAGCAACCATCAGCGCTATGCTGAAAATCGTGATGATAATGCCCTTTATAAGGCCCGGACACACATATTTCAGGGTGACCGAATGGATGCCCGCCTCGAGGTCAACGGCTATAAAGCCTTCATTTGCCTTCCTCATGGCAGCCTTCTTCCCATCCACATAGACGGACCAGCCATTTTCATAGGGGATTGCAATGAAAAGAACCCCCTTCTGGAACACCGTGACCTCCCCGTCTATCCGGTCATCCTTGCCGCTATCTAACATGGATATCTTGGCCAGATCATCCCTCTGCTCATAATTGACCGTCACCGTGTCGGTCAAACCGTCGCTCGCCGTGCCAAAGGTTCCCGAAACCTCGTCATAAGGATAATAGGAGCAGATATTCTCAACATCCGCAAACCGGTAGACTACAACGTCCCCGAACTTAGCAGCCATTTCCGTGCCCGGAATGTCCAGTTCCTCATTCCGGCTGAGGACATACTTGATTCCGCAGAGCTTGGACTGGTCGGTATTTGCACAGCCTAGAACATATATATAATGGTTGATATCCGCGAAAAGAAGGTCGTCCCAGTACATGGCGACATAGTTCTGGATATTTGCATTCTGCGTAGAGTTGTACGCGCTGACCGGATGGTAGCCCTGCACCATGGAATCGGTCGCAAGCGTAGCGCCGTAGCCCTTCTCCGTCCGGAACCATTGGCCGTCATTTTCCCGAATCCAGCGAAGGGCATCCTTCGTGTCGACATCGTACAGCTCCTCGAAATACTTGCCGCCTTTTTGCACAGTGTCCCGGCCGCGGAAATTTGCAATATTGTCCGCCGTCACATCCACGAAAAGCAGAAAGATAAGCCCAAGGATAATATACCTCCTGAAAGCGTCCAGCGCATCGATGGAAAATGCAACCAGGACCGCGCCCATGAGGATGCAACAGACCAGGTGGGCAAGGGCGGCGTATTTCGGGTTCGACATGCCGGGGTCGATAAAATAGACCAGGCAGAAGCGGCCCGTCACGAGAACCCCTATCGCCAATGCGATATAGCTGACCTTCTTCAATCTGATGATCTCATGCATGGCAAATGCAGCAATCAGCGCGAAGTACGGCATGACGATGAACATATACCGCGAGAAGAATGCCGTAAAGCCGTTGAAAATCGTACCGGTTCCCGCCCAGCAAAGGCATGCAGCGACAAATACAAGCAGCACGTACTGGGTCACGATGAGCTTGATCTTGTTCACGCGAAACTTCTTCCCGCTGCTCTCCGCCAGAGAGGCGACATTCCCGCTTATCGAAGGAATCAGGAAAATGTACTGGACAAGCAGGAGGGCGAAAAGAATCGAAAAGTACAGGCACGGGTCCTCATAGTAGTTGAAAAAGCCCCGATAGTCCGAAATCCCTTTGAACGTGCTTCCGAAAAGCCTGGCGACAAGCGTGCTGTAGTAGACTTTCGGATAGGTGACGAACAGCCTCTGAAAGAGCGGCTCCTGTGTGGCCAGCCTGGACGAAACGCTCAGGATCGCGGCGACCGCCGGGAGCAACGTGATGAAACCGATCCCGACCCCGAGGCCCATGACCCAGGCCAGGTGGAAGGCATCCCAGAAATAGCGCTTGAAAGAACGCAGCCTCCGAAGAAGCACCCTCACGCACACATAGAAGGCGCAGAAAATCAGGCACATGTATGCGATATACATGCTGTTGAACACTAGAAAGGCGGTCATGACCGTGAGGCCTTTCCATTTGCGGGGGCAGCGGATGCATCTCTCTATGAAGAGCATTTCCAGTATGAGGAGGGTGGGGACTATGGCAAACTGATAATGCTGCCCCCAGACCATGATAAAGCCCGAGAAGCAGTACATGTAGGATGCCATCGCTTTCGCCCTCTCATCCAGGCGGAAGACGGACAGGTACAGATAACAGCAAATGCCCGCCGCCATGATTTCCAGCATGTAAAGATAGACGAGCAAATAAGGCATTCGCTCCGTCCCGATTACCGCCCCGGTGATGTAGAGCAGCATCAGGGCGGGATTTGTCATATTCAGCATGTTCAAATTGATGCCGAATCCATTATCCGCCCCCCAGAGCGTGAGGTCGCCCGTCTGCAGCTTCCTGATCAGCATGGCATAGAGCGAGAGGTACTGCTCGGCCGTGTCTGACCCTATGTCATAAAATGCGAGAATCCGGCTTCCGAAAATGTATTCCCTGAACACAATAAGGCATGTCGCTCCTATGGCTGCGGCAAGGACCAGCATGGTCATCCTATTCAGTTTTAACTTGAAGTTGTTTGTCATAAGCTTTTATCTCCGAAAACCGAATTTCGTCCCGCGGGGACGGTCCTTTTGGACCAAAAAATTTCGTCCCGCGGGGACGGTCCTTTTGGGTCAAAATTTTTTGACCCAAAAGGACCGTCCCC
>JAUMWM010000083.1 GCA_030529705.1 Lachnospiraceae bacterium | reverse complement strand
TATAAAATAATTAATTAATATAAAATCCGAGGGAGGATATATCATGGATGACAATACCAACAGCATTCAATTAGACGCTTCTGCATTCTCATCAGATCTCATGGCGGCCGAGGTTCCGACGCTGACGTTCGGATCTCCCGAGCCGGAAGCGGCCGCAGCCGTGCAGGAAGCCCCGAAGCCGGAACAGGCGGCACTTCCGAGAGATGAAGAGATCCTGACGGAGAACGAGAGACGGCAGGTCGAGGCTCTTGCGAAACAGATCAATCTGAAGGACACGAACGGCATTCTGCAATACGGCGTCGGCACTCAGAAGAAAATGTCCGAGTTCTCGGATGCGGCCCTGGCCACGGTTAAGACCCGCGACCTGGGAGAAGTCGGCAACATGCTTTCGGGCGTCATCAATAACCTGGAGCAGTTCGACCCGAACGAGAAGGAAGACGCGGGCTTCCTGGGCCTCTTTAAGAAACCGAAAAAGAAGATGGAAGAGATCAAAGTCCAGTATGACAAGGCCAATGTCAACGTGGAGAAGGTAGCCAAGGCCCTCCAGGAACACCAGGTCATCCTGATGAAGGACATCGCGACCCTCGACAAGATGTACGCGAGCAACCTTGTATACTACAAGGAGCTGACGATGTACATCCTTGCCGGCAAGAAAGCCATCGAGCAGTTAAAGAACGGCGAACTGGCAGAAAAACGCGCCCGCGCCGAGGCCTCCGGCCTTTCAGAGGATGCCCAGGCGGTCAGGGATCTTGAAGACCAGATTAACCGTTTTGAGAAGAAGCTTCATGACCTGGAGCTTACAAGGATGATCGCCATCCAGACTGCGCCGCAGATCCGGCTGATCCAGAGTTCGGATACCATGATGGTTGAGAAGATCCAGTCCACGATTGTAAATACGATCCCGCTGTGGAAGAACCAGATGGTGCTGGCCCTCGGCATCGAGGATTCCACGAAGGCGGCCAAGGCGGAAGCTGCGGTCACGGAGATGACCAACAGGCTGCTGAACTCCAATGCCGAAAAGCTCAAGACGGCCACTATTGAGACCGCCAAGGCTTCCGAGAGAGGCATCGTCGACCTTGAGACGCTCCGCAAGACAAATGAATCCCTCATCTCCACCCTCGATGAAGTGGCGAGGATCCAGGACGAGGGCAGGACGAAGCGCCGCGAGGCGGAGGTTGAACTTGCAAATCTGGAGAAGGAGCTGAAAGACAAGTTGCTGTCCATGCGGTCATGATATGTGTAACGGAGGAGATTATGAAAAAGGAACTTGCGAAGACTTATGACCCGAAGGGCCTGGAAGACAGGCTGTATCAGAAATGGATGGACGGGGGATATTTCCATGCGGAAGTCAACCCGGATAAGAAGCCGTTCACGATCGTCATGCCGCCGCCGAACATTACCGGCCAGCTTCATATGGGGCATGCGCTCGACAATACCATGCAGGATATCCTGATTAGGTGGAAGAGGATGCAAGGTTATGAAGCCCTGTGGCAGCCGGGAACCGACCATGCGGCAATCTCCACGGAGGTCAAGGTCATTGACCATCTTCGCCAGATGGGGATTGAGAAAGATAAGATAGGCAGGGAAGAATTTCTGAAGCACTGCTGGGAGTGGCGGGAAGAATACGGCAGCCGCATCGTCCGCCAGCTCAAAAAGCTGGGAAGCTCCGCGGACTGGGAGAGGGAGCGCTTTACCATGGACGAAGGCTGTTCCGATGCCGTCCTTGAAGTCTTCCAGCGGCTTTATGACAAAGGCTATATTTACAAGGGATCCAGAATCATCAACTGGTGCCCGGTCTGCCAGACGACCATCTCGGACGCAGAAGTGGAGCATCAGGACCAGGACGGGTTCTTCTGGCACATCAATTATCCGGTAGTGGGAGAGGTGGGCAGATTCGTCGAGATTGCGACGACCAGGCCGGAAACCATGCTCGGAGATACCGCCGTCGCCGTCAATCCGAAAGACGAAAGGTATCAGGACATAGTCGGCAAAATGCTGATCCTGCCGCTGACGGACCGCCAGATTCCGGTCATCGCGGACGAGTACGTGGACATGGAATTCGGGACCGGGTGCGTCAAGATTACGCCCGCCCATGACCCCAACGACTTCGAGGTTGGAAAGCGCCATAAGCTTGAAGAAATCAATATCTTAAATGACGATGGCAGCATGAACGGCCTGTGCGGCAAATATGCCGGCATGGATCGTTATGACGCCCGCAAACAGATTGTGGAAGACCTGAAAGAACTGGGCCTTCTCGTCAAGGTGGTCCCGCATAAGCATGCCGTTGGCACGCATGACCGCTGCGGCACGACGGTGGAGCCGATGGTCAAGCCCCAGTGGTTCGTCGCCATGGAGGAGATGGCGAAGCCGGCCATTGAGGCGATCAGGAACGGGGACCTTACATTTGTCCCGGAAAGATTTGACAAGATTTATCTGCACTGGCTCGAGAACATCCGCGACTGGTGCATCTCCAGGCAGCTTTGGTGGGGACACCGCATCCCGGCCTATACCTGCAGCGGCTGCAAGAAAGTCCTGGTCTCAAAGAAAAAGCCCGAGGCCTGCCCGGACTGCGGCTGCAGCGAACTGGAACAGGATCCGGACACGCTGGATACATGGTTCTCATCTGCGCTCTGGCCGTTCTCAACGCTCGGATGGCCGGAAAAGACGCCGGAAATGGAATATTTCTATCCGACGGACGTCCTTGTGACGGGGTATGACATCATCTTCTTCTGGGTCATCCGCATGGTGTTCTCAGGCTATGAGCAGACAGGCAAGAGCCCCTTCCACCATGTCCTGATTCACGGGCTTGTCCGCGATTCGCAGGGGCGCAAGATGAGCAAATCCCTCGGCAACGGCATCGACCCGCTTGAAATCGTTGACAAGTACGGCGCGGACGCGCTGAGGCTGACCCTCATGACCGGCAATGCTCCCGGCAACGATATGCGTTTCTATACGGAGCAGGTCGAAGCCAGCCGCAATTTTGCAAATAAAATCTGGAACGCAAGCCGCTTTATCATGATGAACCTGCCGGATGGCGAGATCAGGAAGCCGGTCAGGGAGGAACTGCTCCCGGCTGACCGCTGGATTCTTTCCAGAATCAACACGGTTGCCAAGGAAGTGACGGAGAATCTTGACAAATATGAGCTCGGCATAGCCGTCTCGAAAATCCATGACTTCCTCTGGGACGAGTTCTGCGACTGGTATATCGAAATTGCGAAGCTCCGCTTCTCAAAGAACAAGGAGGATGCGTCTGCAAATGCAGCCCTTTGGACGCTGCGTACCGTCCTGACCGAAGGGCTGAAGCTGCTCCATCCGTACATGCCATTTGTCACAGAGGAGATTTACTGTACGCTCCTTCCTGATGAAGAGACAATCATGACGGCGAAATGGCCCGAATATACCGAGGATATGAATTTCCCGGAGGAAGAATCCCAGATAGGAGCTTTCCAGATGCTGGTGAAAGGCATCCGAAACCTCCGCATGGAGATGAATGTTCCGAGCGGGACGAAGACGGACCTCTATATCGCGGCTCAGGACGATGCGGCGGCAGCGAAATATGCCGACATGTTCGCGGCCCTTCAGGGCACCGAGCGCATGCTTTTCGCAAAAGAGATTAAAATACAGGCCGGCAAGGAAGGCGTGGCGGAAGAATCCGCGGCGGTCGTCCTTCCGGATGCGACGGCTTACATCCCGCTTGACGAGCTTGTGGACAGGGAGAAGGAGATTGCCCGCCTTACGGCGGAGGAGGCCAGGATGGACAAGGAAATCTCCCGTGCATCGGGCATGCTGGCCAATCCGAACTTCCTGAACAAGGCGCCGGCCGCAAAGGTGCAGGCCGAGAGGGAAAAGCTGGAGAAATACAAGGCCATCAAACAGCAGGTCAGGGAGCAGCTCGCGAGGATGCTTCCGAAGGGATGATAAATGATTCCAGTGCAAAATGGGCCTTTTTCCCTGTGCGGTCTTTTTGTCCCATCACACGCCACAACATCTGGGAACGATGCGCCACATCGCCCCCAGATGTTGTGGCACAAGCTGGAACAAAAATCCTCGCACAGGGAAAGATGCATTTTGCACTGAAATCATAAATGTTTTGCAAAAAATGGTGTACCGTTCCCAGATGTTGTGGTGCAAGAAGGGGCAAAAGAAAAGCACAGGGAAAAATGCCCAATCTGCACCGGAATCATGTATGTCATCCTGAGCGCAGCGAAGGATCTTATACATAAAACCGCTGGAGATGGTAAAAAGACCATATAAGATGGTCACAGTGGAGGGTTGTGCTTTGCTTGATAGAGTCAGGAAGCTTGTAACACGGCACAGGGATAAGCCGGCGCGGGAACTTAGCCCGCGCATGCAGAAAATTGTGGATTTCTGCAACAGATTTGCGCTCCTGCTGCAGTTTGCCGCATGCTTTCTGCTCTATTTTGTCATCGAGTGGCTTCACAGGAAGTCATTCGGGCTGACTGTCCGCTTTTTTGATGAGAGGACGAAAGTCTTTCTCTACAACGTGATACTGATTTACACGACGATGCTGCCGGCGTTCCTGTTTAGACGGCGCTTTTTCGTCCGGTTCGTGATAGGCCTATGTTGGCTGATTCTTGGAATTGCGAACGGCATCACCTTGGCGGGCCGGGTCACGCCGCTCACGGGTCCTGATATGAGCACGGTAGCCGAAGCGATGGGGGTCGTCACGAAATATGTCGACAAAACCGGCATGTTCTTCATAACTGCGGGATTGATAGTTGCCGGCTTAGTCGTGGTACTCGTGCTCCTTTTCGGACCGGTATACAGGGGAAAAAGGAACTTCCTGATCATTATCCCGGGCATCCTGGCCGGGGTGCTGGCATTTGGAGGGTTAACGAGGCTTCTGCTTGCTACAAGGCAGCTATCGTCATATTTCGGGAATATAGCATTTGCCTACCAGGATTACGGCTTTCCCTACTGCCTCGGGGTGACGCTATTTGCAACCGGAATCGATGAGCCGGACGGCTATTCGGAAGAACTGATCAATGAAATCTTAAGCGAGGCCGGCGAACCGGGCAAGACGGATACGGAGAATCTGCCGAACATTATCGTCGTGCAGCTGGAATCCTTTTTCGACAACACCGATGTCAGGTGGCTGAACTTTTCGGAAGATCCGCTCCCTAACTGGCACGAGCTTTCGAAAGAGTATTCGTCCGGTTTCTATCAGGTCCCGACGGTCGGGGCCGGCACGGTCAATACGGAATTTGAAACCTTGACGGGCATGTCCCTCCGCTACTTTGGTCCGGGGGAGTACCCGTATAAAGGCGTGCTGAAAAAGCAGGCTTGCGAGTCGGCGCCGTTTGTCCTGGCAGGCCTTGGCTATTCGGCACATGCCGTCCACAACAATTATGCGACGTTCTACAGCAGGAAGACGGTCTATGCCAACCTGGGCTTTAACGACTTTACTTCCAGCGAATACATGAGCGAGCAAGGCGACGTCAATGAAATTGGCTGGATGCGGGATAGGACGCTGATCCCCCATATCGGGGACGCGCTTGACGCCACCCGGAATCAGGACTTCGTCACGGTGATTTCCGTCCAGGGCCATGGAGCCTATCCGACGGAGGACGTGATTGAGGAGCCGGCCATCACCGTCACGGGCGCTTCAGATGCGGAGAAGAACAGCCAGTGGGAGTACTATACGAACCAGATTCATGAGATGGACCAGTTCGTGCGGGACCTTATTGATTATGTTGATGAGAGGGGCGAGCCGTCCGTCATCCTGTTTTACGGAGACCATCTGCCGACGATGGGGCTTTCGGATGACGACTTAAAGAAGGGGACGACCTACCAGACGAGCTACCTCATGTGGGACAATATCGGCCTAAAGAGGAAGAAGAAGGACCTCTGCGCCTACCAGGTCATGGCGGAGCTTTTCAAAAAAATCGGGATCCACGAGGGTACGATTTTCAATTTCCACCAGACCATGCAGAAAAATGAGTTGTATCTGTATGACCTGCAGACGCTCCAATATGATATACTCTACGGGGAGCGGTATGTTTATGGCCAGTCCATGCCCTATTCAAAGAGGGTCATGGCCATGGGAGTGAAGCCAATCGTCCTGGATTCGATAGAGGAAGTGAACGACCATACCTACTACATCCACGGCAAGAACTTTACCCCTTCAAGCAGGTTGACGGTGAACAACGAGTATTACGGGACGTCCTTTATCTCCGAGGATACTTTGCTGGTGACGGGCGTGGAGCTTAAAAAGGGAGACTGGATCAACGTCGGCCAGCTCAGCAATTCGGGTTCGGGCAAGATCCTTGGCCATACGAATACCATCGTTTACGGCATGGGAAGTCTGGGAGAGCTGCCGGGCCTTGGAGACGCAAAGGATTCATCTGAGAGCAAGTCTCTGTCATCCTGAGCGTAAGCGAAGGATATTAACCAAAAACAGACGCGGATAGAAAAGTTTTTTCGCTTCACTCTTAAAGTGACAGGTGGATGCGAAGAAGTAATAACGAATGAAAGAACCACATATAAATGATTAATTACGAAGAAGAACTAAAGAAATTCAAACCCAGCCTCGATGTCGACGAGGCTGAAGGGGCGATTTACTCCAGAGACCTTACGGACGTCATTGATATTCTTCAGGAAATGCTGAAGGAGACTTCCGGGAATAAGAGGGATTGGGAATGAGATGTATGAACTGCGGGGCGGAGCTGACGGAATCGGCTTACTGCCCTAACTGCGGCTGCGACGTGTCCGTTCAGAAGCAGGCGATCGTCCTGTCGGGCCTTTACTATAACCAGGGTCTGGAGAAGGCCCAGGTAAGGGATCTGAGCGGCGCCATTGACCAGCTTCGCAGAAGCCTGAAATTTAATAAGTTGAACATTCCGGCCAGAAACCTTTTAGGACTGGTCTATTTTGAGATGGGAGAGGTTGTTGCGGCGCTCTCCGAATGGGTCATTTCAAAGAATATCCAGCCTGAAGAAAACATAGCGGCCTATTATATAGAGAACCTGCAGAAGGATGCGAACCGTCTGGATGTCATCAACCAGACGATTAAGAAGTATAATATAGCGCTTGAGAACTGCCAGAAAGGCAACGAGGACGTGGCCATGATCCAGCTTAAGAAGATTCTTGCACAGAATCCTAAGCTCATCAAAGGCTACCATCTCCTCTCGCTCCTGTACCTTCGAAACGGCGAATATGAGAAGGCCAGGAGGCTGCTAAAGAAGGCCATCAAAATTGACAAGACGAACACGACGTCCCTCCGTTTCCTGCATGAAATCGATGAGCAGACCGGGCTTATGACGACCCTCGAGCCTCGCCTTTCTATCTGGTCCGGAAGGGATCAGATGCCGGAGGTCCCTCTAAATTCGAAAAGCAACGGTTCCCGCGCGTCATCTTTCCGGGATACGTCCCCGGGGTCTGCCATGTTCAATACCCTCGTGGGAGTGCTTCTGGGGGCTCTTGCCATGTGGTTCCTCGTGATGCCGGCGAGGATTAACAAGATTACGCAGGAAGCCGACCGGAAGGTCTCGCAATATGCCTCCAGCGCGGTCTCGGATTCCGCCCAGATTGAGTCCATGAATGACCAGATCATCAATTCGCAGGAGACGGTGAATACGGCAAATGCGCAGATTACCTCGGCAAATTTAAAATCCAGTTCCTATGAGAACCTGATTACTGCCTACAACGCTTTTAACAACGGAAATATGGAGCAGGCGGCAAATGCCCTGACGGCGGTCAATGTCGATATGCTCTCGGTGGAGGCCAAGCAGATATATGACATGATCAGCGGAACCGCAAGTACGACCATGTTCACGGAGTACCGCGATACCGGCTTGGAACTGTACGACGATTACGCTTACAGCGAAGCAATCACTTACCTCGAGCAGGCGAAGGCCATCAATGCTTCGGACTACGAGGTGCTGTCCTGCCTTGCTGATTGTTACAGGATAATCGGCGACCGTGCAAATGCGATAGCCAACTATCAGGCCATTGTCGATGCTTACCCGGATACGAACCGCGCCGAGGAGGCAGCGGCTATCATAGCGGAGATAGAAGAAGAGCAGCGCTACGATGAAGAGGCTGCGGCCAGGGCCGAGGAGGAGGCTGCGGCCCAGGCAGAGGCGGAGGCAGCGGCAGCCGCCCAGGCCGAGGCGGAAGCTGCCGCGCAAGCGCAGGCCGAGGCAGAGGCGGCAGCGGCTGCCCTCTCAGGCGAGGGGGAATAAGTAAAGTAAGAGGAGGATTGCATGTCCGGATCAAACTATATAGAGAGAATAAAGCAGGCGGTCGGGGAAGAGTACGTCCTTACCAACGAGGACATGAGCAGGCACACCACCTTCCGAATCGGAGGCCCGGCCGACTGCTTTGTGACGCCCAAAAACGAAGAGGAACTAAGGGACATTCTGAAGGTTTGTTCGCAGGAGGGAATACCATATTTCATCCTGGGGAACGGCAGCAATCTTCTCGTCTCCGATAAAGGCTATCGGGGCGTCATCATCCAGCTATTCAGGAACATGGCCGGAATCAACGTGAAAGGCGAAACGGTAACAGCCATGACGGGCGCATTGCTGACGCAGATTGCGGCCAGGGCCGCGTCGGAAAGTCTCACCGGGTTTGAATTTGCATCCGGCATCCCCGGAACGCTCGGCGGAGCGTGCGTCATGAACGCCGGCGCATACGGCGGGGAGATGAAAGACGTGCTTGTTTCCGTAAGGGCGATGGATGCAAATGGGGCGGTTCGTACATTTGCCAAAGAAGAACTGGACTTGGGCTACAGGCACTCCGCGCTCATGGATGGGGGATATATCGTGCTTTCCGCCGAGCTGAAACTGAGAAAGGGAGACCCGGCGGAGATATTGGCAGTCATGGAGGACCTTAAGTGCCGCAGGACTTCAAAACAGCCCCTGGACCTTCCCAGTGCCGGCAGTACATTTAAACGGCCCGAAGGGTATTTTGCCGGAAAACTGATTCAGGACGCGGGCCTTCGCGGCTATGCGGTAGGCGGGGCGAAGGTTTCCGAGAAGCATTGCGGGTTCGTTGTGAATACGGGCGGCGCGACTGCCGAGGACGTGAGCGGCCTGATCCGCTACATTCAGGGCAAGGTGAGGGACCAGTTCGGAGTAGACATGTATCCGGAAGTCCGGTTTCTGGGGGATTTTTAGGGCGGCGTATGGACGCAAAACGAGTCGTTTTTTCGTGCGATGTTCTGCCAACTTACGCAGGAAAATTCTAAGCGTCCAATCTGCCATTAACGGAGCCCGCGAATATGCGCGGAATCAGAAAAGAGGAAATAGATGAAATTTGTAATTGTGACGGGCATGTCCGGGGCCGGGAAGAGTACCGCCCTGAGATTTCTGGAGGACTATGAGTATTTTTGCGTTGATAATCTGCCGATACCGCTCATAGAGCCGTTTGCGCAGGTTTCCGTCGATGGAAAGTCATCCGACATCACGAAGCTCGCAGTCGGGATAGACATCCGCAGCGGGAAAAAGCTCGATATGATGGAGGAAGTGCTGTCCAGCCTGTCCTCGATGGGGATACAATATCGGATTCTCTATCTGGATTCGTCAGACGAAGTCCTGGTCAAGCGATATAAGGAGTCCCGAAGGACGCATCCCCTTGCAGGTCCCGGGGGACGCATCGAGGACGGAATCAAGCTGGAGCGGGAGAAAACGACTTTCCTGAGAAAGAGGGCGGACTATATCATCGACACGACCCTTCTTCTCACGAGGGAATTGAGAAATGAGATTAAGCGTATATTTGTCGAAGATAGGACATTCAAGAATCTGTACATCTCCATTATGTCTTTCGGTTTCAAGTACGGCATACCGACTGACGCCGACCTGGTCTTCGATGTGCGGTTCCTTCCGAATCCTTATTATGACCATAATCTGCGCCGCCTGACGGGACTTGACGAGCCTGTCAGGACGTTTATTGAAAAGAACCCGGAATGCAATGTCTTTCTTGACAAGCTGGAGGACATGCTGGAATACCTGATTCCTTATTATGTCCAGGAAGGGAAGAACCAGCTGGTCGTGGCCGTCGGCTGCACCGGCGGCAGGCATCGGTCGGTCATGCTTGCGGACTGCATTTACCAGAGGCTTCTGGATAATTCGGATTACGGCATCCGCATAGTTCACAGGGATATGGAGAAAGACCTCGTGAAAAAGCAGACGGATTACGAGACGCAGTAAGAATTTCGGCCCGCGGGGACGGTCCTTTTGGACCAAAAAATTTTGGTCCAA
>JAUMWM010000327.1 GCA_030529705.1 Lachnospiraceae bacterium | reverse complement strand
CTGGATGCGAAACTTCGCGTGACGATGCGTACGGAAATCCGAAGGATTCAGCAGGAGGCGGGCATCACGGCGGTCTATGTCACGCATGACCAGAGCGAGGCCATGGCCATCTCGGACAAGATCATCATCATGGAGAAGGGCGTTGTTGCACAAATGGGTACGCCCCAGGAGATTTACTATCACCCGAAGAGCGAATTTGTCGCGGACTTCATCGGCGAGGCAAATTTCCTCCACGGCAAGCTCATCACCAAGAAAGGCGGCGATGGCGTGGCGGATATCGATGGCATCAATGTGGATATCAACGATGTCGGAGATTTTTCCATTGGGGATTCCTGCACGCTGGTGCTGCGGCCTGAGTCGGCGGTGATCGCAGACAACGGGCAGTTGCCGTGCAACGTGGTGCTGAGCTGCTTCATGGGAAGTTATCAGAACTACCATGTGATGGTCGGCGACACGATGGTCAAGATTACGGATTTCAATCCGAAGAACAAGAAGGTGTATCAGGTCGGGGACAAGGCGTATGTGGCATTTGACCCGAAGAACGTGCACGTGCTGTGAGGGCTTGTCCATATCGATTGTCAATAAAAGAAAAAGCTGCCGAAAGGCAGCTTTTTGTTATTTCTTCACGGAAATCGGCTGTGTTTGTGAGAAATGAGGGTTATCCTGAGCCAAAGCGAAGGGTCTTTTTACAAAAAAACTTGAGGATTGTTTACAGCCATTTGAAATGATCGAATTTCCTATTTGTCCATCCTTGTCCCCTGGCCCAGACCATCTGCTCCTCTTTTTCCGCTCTCGCAGCCGCCTTCCCCTCGGGGGACAGTCCCTTCATTTGCGGGTTTATAGACCGAAGGAATTCTGCAAATCCATCCAGGCCGCCCACGTCGTCTATCATCATATCGCCGTCTTTCGCGATGAGGACGGGACGGTAGGTGTCGCGGCATTTGATATTTGCCATATCGAGCAAATCCTGCGTAATCCGTCCGGATTTCACCAGCTCTGGGCAGTTTTCGCTTGCGGTAATCCGAACTTTCCATCCATCGCCGTAATCATAAGAATAAATCAGCTCATCGGTAACCGCCATACGAATTTCCGGCTGCGCGCTGGGCAAATCTGTTTTCGATTCTATGATTTTCTGCACTTGGCCTATCGTGCCGTCATATACCATATTCCAGCTATCCGCAATCTGGCTGTCAATGTAATCGCGTCCGTCTTCGGAGCAGTTGTCTGGCAGTTCCGCTTCTCCGGACGCAAGGATGCTGTCAAGAGGGAGGCGTTCCAGGAGCTCGTTCAAATCGCGTTCATACAGATAGCCGATTTTTGCCAAGGGGATATCGGCAAATTTTACCACTTCCACCCGGTAAGGAATATCCTTGCTGCCCCACGGCCTCGGCTCCGGATTCTTTTCTCCGTTGTAACTATAAACGGGGGAAACTTTCGTGATTCTCTCCTCGTCGTCATACTTTTTGGTGTCGAAATTGTATAATTTCTCGAACATGAGATAGTATTCCGCATCCATATCCAATTGCTCCATGTCATGCCGGCAGCTTATGATTCCTTCGCCGTAGCACTGGGAGAGGTAGGGACCCGTGTATTTGCCCCTAAGCCATTTTGTAAAATCTCCGCCTTCGTAATCATCAGCCCAGAATTCGTCTTCCTCAGCCATCAGGGGCGAGCGCAGGAGGACTCCGACCATTTCTTTCCAGGTGTTTATGCGCTCTTCCGTGAGGTTGCTGAAGACGTGGTCCGGAAGCGCGAAACTGTGCATGTGGGAGTTCTGCCATCCGAACGCTCTCTGGATAACGAAATGAAGCGCATACAGGGGGATGTCGGCTGGCACGACTACATCCCGGCTGAAATGGGGGCCTTCCAGATGGCCGTACTTGTGGAACGTTTCCATAGCGTCTTCCGAGGCGAATTCGTCAAATAATTCCAGATGGACCCGCAGAAGGTTTTCCGGAGAAATGGGCAGGGGCTCGCCGGAGAGTTCTTCGAGAATCCTGATATTCCGGTCTTCCAGGTCTCCCGGAAAATTCCCTTCATCATCCGGAATGTTGGCGATGTCGCTTTTCATCTGCTCCTTTAAGCTGCGGAGAGCCTGGTACGCCAAAAGTTTTTTTAGCTCATCCTCAAACACATCAAACTCTTCGTCATCTATATCATCGTCCTCGTCTTCGTCCCAGTCTTCATCGTCATCATCCCAGTCTTCGACATCATCATCGCCTAAGAACTCGTCATCCTCGTCCCAGAACTCGTCGTCGCCCTCCTCATCGTCTTCGTCCGCCCCGAATAGCAGGTCGGCTAAAGCCGCCAGCACCTGAAAATCTTCTGAAGTCAAGTCTTCGAGTTCCTCCCGCAGTTCCTCCTCCCTCTCGTCAAATTCTTCCCATGAGATCCTGTGGGGCCTGGTCGGGGTTTCCGTATACGACATTTTTATGTCTTTCTTCCAGTCTTTTTTGAAAATGTTCTTCTGATTTTTATTCATGGCAGTCCTTTCTTATTTGGCGTTTTAAACTATTGTATAGCGCATGGGGGATTTTGCTTTGCTCTGTGATATGTGTATCCTGATAGGTTTTAAACTATTGTAAGGTGTGAGGGGAGTTTGTGCAAGATGAAACATATGTTCGCATCAGAATCTTTGGTAACCATATTGGATACTAAATTATTTTTAGTAACCAATATGGGTACTTTGCTTGG
>JAUMWM010000326.1 GCA_030529705.1 Lachnospiraceae bacterium | reverse complement strand
CCTTCGCTTACGCTCAGGATGACAAGGGCAGTACATGAGGTGTGAACAGTAACGCCCAATGGCCGAAAATCCGATATGCCCCACGTTTCTCCTTGCCTGTGAGTATAATTCATGCTACTATATAAAACAGCGTTTTTATTCAAAATAGAATATTGGTTCGGAGGAAAAGAAATTGCAAGTTTGGCATGTTTTATTGATTATCATGTTTATCCTTCTGGCTGTCATGATCGCCCTCTACTTCATCGGTAAGCGGCTACAGAAAAAACAGGCAGAGCAACAGGTTCAGATCGATGCGGCAAAGCAGAACGTCACGCTCCTCATCATCGACAAGAAGAAACTTCCTATTAAGGAATCGGGCCTCCCGCAGGCGGTCATCGACCAGACCCCGGCCCTGCTTCGCAGAAGCAAGCTGCCGATCGTCAAAGTAAAAGTCGGACCGAAAGTCATGAATATGGTCGCGGATGAAAAAATTTTCGATTACATCCCGGTCAAGAAGGAGGTCAGGGCGACCGTTTCCGGCATCTACATCACGGATGTGGCCGGACTTCACAGCTCGCTTGACAAACCGCAGCCAAAGAAAGGCCTCTTCACCAAAATCAAGGGCAAGGCCCAGAATGCGCAGGATGAGATGAGGGCGGAGACGAGAAGCCAGACCGTGGATGAGTACAGGGATGCTTCGAGGACGGCCGGCACGAACAAGGCTACCAAGAAGAAATACAGGCCAAAGAAAAAAAGAAAGTAAGTCCTTTTAAAAAGGGGTAGAGGTCGGCTGCGCCGACCTCTACCCCTTTTTTTACTGAATACTTCTTATCTAATCATCCTAAGCGCAGCGAAGGATTTTTTACATACAACCGCTACAGATTGTAAAAGATCCTTCGCTTACGCTCAGGATGACAAGAGAGAAACCAAATGCGCGGACAGTAACTGCTCTATTTCATTTTCCTCTTCCAAACAAGAGAGAAACCAAATGCGCGGACAGTAACTACTCTATTTCATTTTCCTCTTCCAGGCTTCCAGTCTCCAGACTTGACCTCTCCGTTGAGCCTATCTTCTCCTCTATCTGCTTCTTTATGACAGGATAATACAAGAAGGAATTGAGATATGCCGGCAAGGATATGCCGAAACAAAACGCAAGTGGAATCAGCCTCAGCGAGTTCATGAGAATAAACGGAACGATGGCGGAAACAGCCATCATCGCCGCCGTCCTCGGAAAGTGCGCAATGACCATCAGCATCGAGTTCCTTGCCTTTGCAAGAAAGCTGTTCTGAAATTTCGCGCCCAACGGAAAAACCCACTGGCACAGCCCATGGACGAAGAAAATTCCCACATAGAGCAGGACGACAAATGCTTTCTGGCCGCCGGTCTCTCCGGTTCCCACCATTTGCATGTCAAAATAGAAGAAGACGCCAAGAAGCAGAATGACCAGCCAGATCGGCGTCATCTCCTTCAGATTCGCCTTAAACTCCCTGAAAAACGTGGAAGCTATATAGCCTTCTTCGTCCTCCCGCATTTTCATAATGCAATAGTGCAAGGAGGCAAGCGCGGCTCCGGCCGTCACGACAGGCAGGCAGCAAAGGAGCGTCAGCAGATTCAGTTTTACCAGCGTCATTAAGTCCGAAAGGGCCCTCATGACGGGCCCTTCCGGTGAAAATAAACTTCCCATAATTATTATTTATAGCGATTGTGCAACAAAAGGATCTTCGCTACGCTCAGAATGACAAAAAGACAGTTTGCAAGCATAAAAACAGGTCGAGCGCAGGACTTTCCCATGTATCAGCCCTTTACTGCGCCCTCGATCATGCCGTTCATAATCTGCTTCTGAGCGATCAGGAAAAGCACGATCATCGGGATGATCGCGAGCAGCGCCGCAGTCAGGATAAGGTTCCACTGCTTGACATAGGAACCGACGAACGCCTGGACCGCAACCGGCAAGGTCTTGACCACATCGTTCTGCCCGAGAAGCATGGACGGAAGGAGGTAGTCGTTCCAGATCCACATGCCGTTCAGGATCGTGACCGTCGTGATAACCGGCGTGAGGAGCGGGAAGATGACTTTGAAGAACACCTGCTCCGGACGGCAGCCGTCGATGGAAGCTGCCTCCTCGAGGTCGTACGGCACGCCCTTGATGAAACCGTTCAGGATGAACACAGTCATGGCGCCGCCGAATCCGCAGTATGCAAAAACAATGCCCTGTACGGACTTCAGCATCTTAATATCGATGAATTTACCGATCTCACGGAAGGTCGCGATCAGAGGAAGCATGACGACCTGGAACGGAATGATCATGGATGCAATGAAGATGAAATAAATGGCCGCCGACCATTTGGTCTTATTACGGCAAATGACCCATGCTGCCATACTTCCGAACAAAGCCAGAAGGAAAAGCGACAGGATGGTAATCAACGTGGAATAACCAAATGCCGGCCAGAACATAAAGTGCGTATTGTTCACAACGTCATGCAGGTTCTGAATCAACTGTCCGAAACTCATGCCGCCAAGCCCGATCGGGTTTGCCGTGATATCCGCCGTAGCCTTGCAGGAGTTGATGAGAACGAGCGCGAACGGGAAAAGCACGTAAATTGCGATAATGATCGCTATAACGAATTTCGTTATGACTCTGGAAGTAGGTTCGCTTCTATTCATTACAGTTCCACCTCCTTGCTGCTGGAAATTTTGACCTGAAGAATCGAGACAGC
>JAUMWM010000325.1 GCA_030529705.1 Lachnospiraceae bacterium | reverse complement strand
CGACCATCCACCCGAAAGCCACGGAAGAGATTCCTTACATGATTGATATGATCGATACGCTCATCCACAACGGACATGCCTATCCGAAGAACGGGACGGTTTATTTCCGCACAAGAAGTTTTGGCGGTTACGGAAAGCTTTCGGGAAAGAATTTGGACGACCTTCGTTCCGGCTTTCGCGACCTCAAGGTGTCCGGAGAGGATGAAAAGGAAGATCCGCTCGATTTTGTCCTCTGGAAGCCGAAGAAGGAGGGGGAGCCGTTCTGGGAGTCACCCTGGTGCAACGGCCGTCCCGGCTGGCACATCGAGTGCTCTGTCATGTCTAAGCGGTATCTCGGGGAGCAGATTGATATTCATGCCGGAGGGGAGGATCTGATTTTCCCGCACCATGAGAACGAGATTGCCCAGTCGGAGTGTGCTTCCGGGAAGGAATTTGCCCGTTACTGGATGCACAACGCGTTCCTGAACATAGATAATAAGAAAATGTCCAAGTCGCTCGGCAACTTCTTCACGGTCCGCGACATATCCGAGAAGTATGACCTTCAGGTGCTGCGTCTTTTCATGCTGAGCGCGCATTACAGGAGTCCGCTCAATTTTAGCGCGGAGCTGATGGAGGCTGCCGGCAATTCGCTTGAGAGGATCCGCAGGGCGGCTGGCCGCCTGAAAGATCTTGTCGAATTGAATGCCGCAAATGCCGCCGGATCCGACGATGAGAAAAAAATCAGGGAGATTCGGGCATTTGTCGACCGGTTTGACGAGAAAATGGATGATGACGCAAATACCGCAGATGCCCTGTCCGTTATATTCGACCTAGTTCGTTACGCAAATATCAACGTCACGGAGGAGAGCTCAGAAGAAGTGACGAAGGCGGCATTTGACACGCTGACTGAACTGTGCGATATTCTGGGTATCATCGCCCTGAAGAAGGAAGAAGTCCTTGATTCGGACATAGAAGCCATGATTGAAGAGCGTCAGGCTGCGAGGAAAGCAAGGGATTTCGCGAAGGCCGATGAGATTCGCGACAGGCTGAAAGACATGGGCATTGTGCTTATGGACACGAAGGACGGCGTGAAGTGGAGCAGGAAGTGAAGAATTTTAATAAGGCAAATGTAAGGGAAGGTTTCCTGGCCATGCTCGATAGCATGAAGGCCGTGAAGAGAACGGGGAGCGAGAATGCGGATGCGGACGTAGATTATCGGTTTCTGCCGGAAATGTCCGAGGCGGAGGCAAGGACCTATGCGCCGCTCACTCTGGCATTTCTTGGCGATGCCGTCTATGAGCTAGCTGTCAGGACCATGCTCGTGCAGCGGGGGGATATGCGGCCGAACGAGCTGAACCGCAGGTCCTCGCTTTTGGCCAGGGCGCATGCCCAGTCTCAGGCCATGGAAAAGATAGAGCCGCTGCTTGATGAAACGGAGGCGGATATCTATCGGCGAGGCCGGAATGCGAAATCGAACACGATGGCCAAAAATGCGACGGTGGGGGACTATCGGAGGGCGACCGGGTTCGAGGCCCTGATAGGGTATCTCTATCTTGCCGGAAAGCGGGAGAGGGTCCTGGAACTGATTGAGATAGCGGTGAACGTAAACGGGCAGTAGCTGCCGTTACAGATTACGCTCCCGATATTGCCTTTGTCATACTGGGCGTTAGACAAGATCTTTTACCACCTACAGCGGCTTTTATGTAAAAGATCCTTCGCTACGCTCAGGATGACAGGTAACGGCTGAATCTAACGTTGCCAACCGATGACAACGAAGCAATGACGAAAAAGACAGATGTTTTGATGAAACAGGACTTATGAAGTGCTGTACTAGACGGCAATTGAAGACGAGGTAGTTCACACTATGGGAAATGCCAGAAAGCTAAAAAATTACCGGCAGGATCGTGAAATGACGGAAGAAGAGCTCAGCGGCCGGATCGAGGGCAGAAATGCCGTGATAGAGGCTTTCCGATCGGGGAGGCAGATTGACAAGCTGTTCGTGCAGGAAGAACTGCATGACGGACCGATCAGCACGATTTTGAGGGAGGCCAGGAAGTACGATACGATTGTCAGCTTTGTATCGAAGGAAAGGCTGGATGAAATGTCCCTGACCGGCCATCACCAGGGGGTCATCGCACAGGCGGCGGCATTTGCTTACGCCACGGTGGATGACATCCTGAAAAGGGCGGAGGAGAGAGGGGAGGCGCCATTTGTAATCTTCCTGGATGGGATAGAGGACCCGCATAACCTTGGCGCAATCATCCGCACGGCTTGCCTTGCGGGGGCGCATGGAGTAGTTCTGCCGAAGAGGAGGGCGGTCGGCCTCACGCCGGCAGCGGTGAGGGCTTCCGCCGGCGCGGTAAATTACGTCCCGGTCGCCCGCGTAACAAATATCGGGAAGGAGATTGATGCGCTGAAGGAGAAGGGACTCTGGTTCGTCTGTGCGGATATGGACGGGACGAGGATGTATGACCTCTCGCTCACGGGTCCGATCGGCCTGGTCGTAGGCTCCGAGGGGGACGGGGTCAGCCGGCTCGTGAAGGAGAAATGCGATTTCATCGCATCCATCCCGATGAAGGGGGAGGTAGATTCCCTGAACGCATCCGTTGCGGCGGGGGTCCTTCTGTATGAGATCGTGCGGCAGCGCGGGACTTGAATGAGGTCGGAATTTCGGCCCGTGGGGACGGTCCTTTTGGGACGAAAAATTTCGGCTCGTGGGGACGGTC
>JAUMWM010000324.1 GCA_030529705.1 Lachnospiraceae bacterium | reverse complement strand
TGCGCCCCCTGTCATTCTGAGCGTACGCGAAGAATCTTTACCATAAGCATATGTTTTACATTTAAGATCCTTCGCTTACGCTCAGGATGACAAGTATCCAGGCAATCTGATAAGTAGTTACCATAAAAGATTCTTCGTTTACGCTCAGGATGAATGAATGTATCCTTAGTTTTTCGGTTCCAGTTTTATCTGGACGGCCTCAATCTGGCTGGTCCCGCTTCCGGCTGTTGCCCCGTTCTTCACCCATTTAAGCCAGCCTTTGCCCTTAACATGGACCCGGTAGCAAACATTAAAAATCTCAGCGTTATTTCCTGTCAGCTTGATTTCCAATGCCTCCAGCGCAAGGCCCTTTCCGGTAGTGCCAACCCCCTGCTTATTTTCCCTTACCCAGGAAGACCATCCTGTATTCTGGACTTTCGCCCTGTATGCCAATCCGTAAAAACAATTGGATGCATACTTGCTGCTGTCGTTCGTATCTATAATCAATTTCTCCAGCCGCTTTGATTTGCCTGTCGTGCCGGCTGTCTGTCCATTCTGCACATAGTCCTGCCAGCCGATATTTTGCACATGTGCTGCGTAGCGAAGAGTCGGTGCCTGAATGCTGCCAAGAAGGTCTTTTGACAGAAGCGATTTGTCATTTTTGCCCATGAGCTTTATCTGGATTGCTTCTATGCGCAGGGAACATCCGGTAGTGCCGGCCGTTTGGCCATCGCTGGTCCATCCAAGCCAGCCGAATTTTTGCACGTGTACCCGATACCAGATGCTGTAGCTGCTTGCCGCATTGCCGGTCAGTTCCATTTGGAAGGCCTCGACCCGAAGGGATTTGCCAGGGAACCCGCTGTTGCTTCCGTTTGCCACCCAAGATCCCCAGCCTTTGCCTTGAACGTGCGTCCTGTATTTGATGCCTCCGGACGCGCCGAGTAGTTTTACGCTTAAAGCCTCAATGCGTTTGCCCTCACCCGTGCTTCCGGAGATGGCGCCATTTGAAACATAACTCTGCCAGCCGGTGCCGTTGACATAGGAACGATAGGAGACGCCGGGCGCTGCAAATGCAGTCATCGGAGTCAATCCTAAAAGAAATAGAAACAATCCTAACAGCATCATGGTTTTTGTTTTCATACTTTCCCCCCTTGGTAAATAAGCAGAATAAAATACAACACTTTTCGATTATATATCTTCCCTGTGTATTGTCAAGAAAGGGACGGTTCTTGTCGCCCCAAAACCTTGGTCTCATTGCTTGAATTAACGAGTGCTATCAAGTATAATAAGTGAAATTATGATTTAAGGGATAGGGCGTAGACAGATTGTTTATGATGACAATTGGAAAGCATAAGAAAAGCCATGCTGGTAGTAAATTGTCTTGTGGTATGTGGACGACAGGGAAAAGCGTGGAAAAAAGGGGAACGATATGTCGTTAATTAAAGAGTTGAAAGAGAATTATGAAGTTTATAAAGAACGGGATCCGGCCATCCGGACGTACTGGGACGTCCTTTTATACCCTTGCTTCCATGTCATGCGGGCGCACCGGAAAGCCCACAAGCTGTGGGAGGAAGGCAAAACTTTTGAGGCCCGCCTGATCTCCCAGAGGGCCGCGAGGAAGACAGGAATCGAGATCCATCCGGGGGCGAAAATCGGGAAAGGCTTCTTCATCGACCATGGGACAGGGGTCGTTATCGGCGAGACCTGCGAAATTGGCGACAATGTGACGCTCTACCAGGGGGTGACCCTGGGCGGTACCGGGAAGGAGCAGGGCAAACGCCACCCCACGCTTGAAGACGGGGTGATGGTTTCTGCCGGTGCGAAGGTGCTCGGTTCTATTCGGATCGGGGCAAATTCCAAAATCGGCGCAGGCTCCGTCGTCCTGAAGGACGTTCCTCCGAACTGCACGGTCGTTGGCGTGCCGGGGCGGGTCGTCCGCATGAAGAACAAGGTCGTGCCCCGCGACACGATCGACCAGACGAATCTCCCGGACCCGATCCTGCAGGATATGAAAGTTTTCCAGAGGGTCAACAATGAACTTATCAATCGCATGATTGCTGTGGAGGAGGAGATCCGAAGGCTTCAGGAGAAGAATGAGGGCGGCGGGAAGATTTCGGATCCGGCCATGTTCGCAGACAGCGTCCATGTGGGGACGGAAGGCAGGAAAAGCGCAGATGCGAATGCGGAGGTTAGATACTGCGAGTCGGCGCATTTGAAAGAGAAACATAATTACGAGATAAGGCCGGAGGAGAGGGAGTACGAGGAAGTGCAGGACTGCATATTTGCAGACTATATCTGAATCTCTCCCATGGAGCGGCCTCCAATGGGAAAAATGAAAGGAAGGGAAAGGAACTGCCATGAAAATATTCAACACGTTAACGATGCACAAGGAGGAATTTGTTCCGCTTGTTCCGGGCAAGGTCAGCATGTATGTGTGCGGCCCGACCGTCTATAACCTGATTCATATCGGAAATGCCAGGCCGATGATTGTATTTGACACCGTGCGGCGGTACCTCGAACACAAGGGTTACGAGGTTACCTATGTCTCCAATTTTACGGATGTTGACGACAAGATCATCAAGGCGGCGCAGGAGGAGGGGGTTCCAAGCTCCGTGATTTCCGAGCGGTATATCGCTGAGTGCAAGAAGGACATGGAAGGGATGAATGTCCGGCCGGCGACCATCCACCCGAAAGCCACGGAAGAGATTCCTTACATGATTGATATGATCGA
>JAUMWM010000082.1 GCA_030529705.1 Lachnospiraceae bacterium | reverse complement strand
CCGAAATGCTGAAAGACCTCTCCGTTTTCATAAGTAACTGCGATTCTCATTGAAAAACATCCTTTCTCCATAATATCCTGATGAAGCTCAACCTGCTCAAATTCACAGCATCCCCCAGTGATCAATAACCGTTTGCCGTGAACCAGTGCATCCGCAACTTTCTTCCTTGCGCTGTCATATATTGCCGTGACGGTTGTCCGGGCAATATTCATACGAGCTGCACAGGCTTCCTGTGTAAGCCCTTCATCATCTAAAAGTCTCAAGGCCTCAAACTCATCCACAGTCATTCGGACGCTTTCGGCAGCCATGATGTCATCAGGCGAAAAGCTGCGATAGACCGGTAGCTGTTCTATTCTACGGCATCTGAATGGTCTCGGCATAAGTTCTCCTTTCTGACATATGTCATTTACTAATTTTACGCAGGTTAATGGCATATGTCAATAACCGCAGCACAAATCAATTACTATTTTTTTATTTCCTGATAAGTATTGCACAGCTTTACTGCATCAATCGTTTTGTTTCAAGCATTCACACTTTCTCCTACAATTTGTACTGCATAAAATTCCCGCTCTTTACAAAGCCGAAGTCCGTATACAGCAGCACTCCTATGTCAGATGCTGTGATCTGTACGGTTCCACAGCCATACGACCTCGCCTCGTCAACCACTCTCGAAAGCAACTCCTTTGCAATCCCTTTTCGTCGATAACCCGGATCTGTAAACATGCTCGATAAAAGTCCGATCTTACCGCTCGGGCATCCGAAATACGGTGGCTTTTCAACAAAGGACATTCCACTGGTTCCGATAATATAATCTCCATCCAATGCCAACCACGCAACAAATGTCCCATCTGCCAAGTGCCTGACGTAGTAGTCTCTTAAGGCCGAAGCCAGATCAAATGCCTCCGTTGCGCCTTCCTCCCGGAGCTGACTGATACGCATCTGGATAAAAACATCCAGATCATCCGTGTTCATTCTTCTATATTGAATATCCATAGAGAAACCTTCCAACTGACATACCATCATGTACTCCCGTACGCAATCTTAATAATATCGTCGATCCCCGCTTCCTCGATCGAAACATCCTTGATCGTCTTGATCCCGGAAAGATCCGCGATGATCTCCGCCGCCGTCACGTCTTTTTTCATGAATTTGTATTTGGCGATGTTCCCGCTGTGCCAGGTCAACTCGCATTTCGGATGTTCCGGTGCAGACTCATCGTAATACTCGACGACCAGCGTCTTGTACGGTGCGATCCTGTCGACGATCTGCGACAGGTTCCCGTCCTCCATCATCACACCGTGGTTGATGATGATCAGCCTTTCGCACAGTTCCTGAATATCTCCCAGATCGTGTGTGGTCAGGATGACCGTCGTCTTTCTGACCTTATTGATCTCCCTGATGAACTTGCGGAGCGCGAATTTGGAAGAAACATCAAGGCCAATCGTGGGCTCATCCAGGAAGAGCACCTCGGGTGAATGCAGCATAGACGCGACAAGGTCCCCCTTCACTCTCTGTCCGAGCGACATCTGACGGACAGGCTTATCGATGATCTCTTTGATCCCGAGAATCGCATCCAGATCGTCAAACGTCCTGTCATACTCTGCCTGGTCGATCTGGTAAATATGCCTTAATAGCTCAAAGCTCTCTCCCAGCCGCAGATCCCAGTTGAGCTGAGACCTCTGTCCGAAAACAACGCCGATATTCCTCACGACTTCTTTCCTGTGCTTTGAAATGTCCCGTCCACCGATCAGTACGCTGCCCTTTGTGGGCGTCAGAATCCCGGACATCATCTTTATGGTTGTGCTCTTGCCTGCGCCGTTCGGTCCAATAAACCCTACGATCTCGCCGGCGTCGATATGGAACGAGAGATTCTTTACTGCATGGATCGTCTCATATTCGGTTTTGAGCAGCCCTTTGAAGGCTCCCTTAAGTCCCGGTTCTTTATGTTTTAGCAAATAATCCTTACAAAGGTTTTGGACTTCGATCATTGTCAGTTTCCTGCGCTTTCATATTTTTTGAGCCCGGCGCCAAAATACAGCCCGGCGACCATCATCACAACAATCCCGACAAGCAGCGTTATGAACGGAACGAACCCTCCGTTTATGACATTGTTCTCGATCCCGAGTAACCCGGATGCCGGATAGAACGAGATCCAGCCAACAGGAATCAGATACGTCAGGATGAACTGCATGCTCTCCGGGTACATGGAGATCGGGTACATCGTGGTCTTGTCCATGATCTCCTGCGTATACTGGCCGAAGTCGACCGCGCTTCTCGTGTGGAACGATGTGCTTCCCAGCAGGATATAAATCCCTCCGCGGATCAGCGTCGCTCCTATGAGCATCACGACCACCTGCAGGATGAAGAACGGAGTCACTCTGATCTCACATTTGACGCAGCCATAGATAAATACAAGAATGCCCGGGATAAGGTCCGTGACACCGAAAATATTGATATTGGTGAAAAAGAACTGATAAAGCACACTGAGCGGCCTTGTCAGGTACCTGTCAAATTCCCCTTCGATCACGTAATACCCCATGAACCATCCCTGCACGAAGAAGATCATCGAGAGCGCGTGCGAGATGACCGAAAGCCCGTACAGAAAAGCAAGCTGTCCGTAGGTCCATCCATTAATCTGCCCGAAGGATTCCACGACGAACTTGATGATGGCGAACCCCATGATGAACTGGAGCGGGTTCGAGATCATCCATCCGGCGATGTTGGAAGGATATTCAATGATCGTCATAATTGCCATCTTGATCACGTGGATCGTCACGTCCAGATAATGGCATAATTCACGAAAAGTTCTGATCATTCTTTGCCCCCTGCACCATTGCGATTAAAGTTCTGTTCATCCTTTGCCCCTGCACCATTACAAATAAAGCTCTGTTCATCCTCAGCCCCCCTGCACCATCACCTTTTTGGTGACTCTGTTCTGTGCAAAACAGAAAAGGACAAGCAGGATCACCAGCCATATGAACTGGATCTTCATTTGTCCGATCTGCTCCGCCCGGCCCCCTTTTCCGATATAGATGCTGAGCGGCAACTGATAGATATAGACGAACGGCAGCGCTTTGAGCACTGCGGCAACGCGATCCGGAAAGAACCAGACCGGAATGATGCTGCCGGACAACAACCTGAGCAGGTGTTTTTTGACCTGTATCAGCGCACTGATATTGACTGCCGTAAACGCAATCATACCAAAGAGCGCAGCTATGAGCCAGTTGATCAGGAACGACACTGCCACTGAGAGGATAAAAAGCGGTAGGTCGCGAACATCCGCCATCGCGGGCGCCTTGATGAGGACCGTACCGATCAGCAGAATCGGGAGCATGTTCTGAAAGACAAGCGCTGTCATATTTCCGATATCTTCGGCAAAATAGACCCCGAACAGACTGATCGGCTTCATCAGATCCGTGGCCACGGTACCCTTTTCCACGCTCGCCTCAATTCTTCTCTCCACATTTGTGATCAGAAGGACCGACAGCACAGAAGAGATGATGATATATGTCAGCATACTTTCCGCATCAACTCCGCTCACAGTGCCCTGATCCTTGTACAGCGCTTTCCAGAAGCAGGCCGACGTGATCATAATGATCGTCTGCATGATAATGTTGCCGTACACATTGAACTCGTATGTAAGGCTCTTGATGATCTGCGTTCTTACAACATAGAAATATTTGCTCATTCAACCATCTCCCGAATCTCTTCTTCACTGTATCCGAGCGTCGTGAAATCCAGTATTTTGTATCCGTCTAATGCGCCCATAGTTGTTTCTCCATTTGTACTCTTGGTCTTTAATTATTCAACATCTTTGCCGAAGCAAGATAATATTGTTTCCGGTTTTCCCAATCCCGGCGTTCGCACCAGTACACGGTCCTCTCCGCTACGTCGAATACCATCGATACCTCCGTGGGGCAAACGGTCTGGGACACTTTCTGCAATACGTGGAAGCAATCATCCACGTCGAAATCGTCATCGGCGCTTTCCAGCAATTCCTCCGCTTTCTGGTACCGATCCCATCCCATCCAGGGATGGCTCGTGCGGTCTTCTTTGTACGGCGAGAAGTTAGTCAGGATCCTGTACTCCGGTTTCTCATAATACGTATGCCCCTGCCCCGGCACAATGTGCAGCACGTTACCATCTTTATCGGACAGCGCCGACATGAACGTGAGCCCCGGAATGCTGCAGATCGGCTGCGTCTCTGCGATCTCCCTGACCTCCTGCAGCGTCTTCTTCTGCAAAAGTAATGCCGGTCATATCTGACCGACTCTGTAATATCTACTTCTTGTAGATTTCAAAAAACTGTTTCACATGTTTCCTGATCAGTTCCATCGCTTCCTCTTCACGTTCAGGTTCCCGGTCGCACAGATTGATCCATACGGTGATCGGAAGCGCCAGCTGTGCTGCCATGAGTTTCGGCTCGCCTTTCTTCAGGCTCCCTTCGCGGATCAGAAATCCGATCATGCCGGTAAAGAATCCCAGGATATCATCGTAATTCATCCTGCAGTGCAGCTCAGCGAGCTCCTGATTACGGAACTGTTCGATCATGAGCATCTTCCTGCCCTGGCTGATCTGCGGATCGTGAAGGATGTATCGCACCTGTCCCTGAATCATCTTCAGAGCATCCTCGGTCGTCATTCCTTTTTTATCTCTTGTAAAGGCAGGATCGTCCCAGTCCGCATTCGCAAAAATCGAATGCTGATTGTATCCCTCCAGGACCGTTGCGATTACCGTGTCCAGGACGTCCTGCTTATTCGAGAAATGACTGTAGAGCGATGCCTTGCGGATCCCTACCGCATCCGCTATCTGCGAGATGCTGGTCGCTTCGTATCCGTTCACAGAGAACAAATCCAGCGCTACTTTCAGTATTTCGTCTCGTGTATTGCCTTTCTCCATAGATTCACGCTCCCTTACTCTGTCCCTATCTCATCACCTTGTTTATTATACCTACCGTTCGTTCGTTAGTCAATAATTGTTTTAATTTTTTCGTGTTGATGTCTTATTGAATCCAAACTCTTTGAAATTTGTGACGCCGAAAAAAAAAGAACGACACATTGTTTCAATGCGTAGCCCGGGTTTTTGTTTTATAAAAGAAATCCGGCCGCACGTCCGGATTTCATTCGATCAGAAAAACGCCAATTGATCAGGAAAAGAAACTGTTCACCGCTCACCTGATCAAGGAGGCACTGAATGCATTTTTCTGATCACATCAAAACTACTAAAACTGTAAATCAAAGTTCTTGTCCATACTTTGCCTCACCTCGTTTCCATGCTGTAAAGGGCCTTATCGAATTATGGTTTTCAATCTTCTTACACTTCAAATGATTTGGAGTATTATGAAACACCCGAAGGCGGCTGGGAGGTTGCTTTCAGATGCGGTAACGGATTCCTGGACGAACTTATAGTAAGTTGTAAAGACAGATCTGTTGCCAAATCATTTACAGACAGGCTGGTATCCGGATATTATGAGGCTACGCTCAAAGGCTCTGCCAAACCCGGTGCATATATCGATAAAGTAATAGTGAGAAGAAACGGATCGATTGATATCAGCGGGGTCTTCTATAAAAGAGAATTCTCGGATTCGGAAAAGCAGCTGACAGATTATATGACTATCACAGTATATCCGAATGATGATACGGTTTATGCCGGTATGTTTTACCGGGAACTCCCCGATCCGGAATCTCTGCCTGCTACAGCAGTGGTGCAATCGTCCTGAGCAATGACCCCTTGAATCGCTCCCACCATCCCACTGCTCTCACTTCTTCCATCGTTACCGGATGGCACTTCTTTCTCGTATCCAGAAAGTCTCTTTCTATATCCGCGATACACGGTACATTATAAAGGAATGTTCCGCACTCAAAATGGTGGTAAAGACTCCGGTAATCCAGATTGATTGTGCTTACTGTCGCTTTGCAGTCATCCGACACGAATATTTTCGCATGCACAAAGCCGGGAGTGTAGGTATAGATTTTAACTCCCGCTTTCATAAGTCTCTCAAAATACGATCTTGTGAGTGTATAGACCATTTTCTTGTCAGGAATGCCCGGTACGATCAGCTCAACATCAACCCCTTTCCGCGCTGCGAAAGAGAGTGCCGTGATCAACACATCATCCAGAATCAGGTACGGCGTCATGATATGGACATATTCCTTCGCCCGGTATAAGAAATCAATATAGACGGTCTCTCCGACCTTATCACTGTCCAGTGGGTTGTCGGCATACGGCATAACATAACCGGCCAGGCTATCCGGATATTCATCTGTTCTCTTGTCCGCCGCTGCACCGGAATCCGCTCCTTCGTCCGATTTAGAACCGACATTCAGATCCCTGTCCGCCAAAGATTCGCCACCTGCATTCAGCCTGTGATCCACGAAAAACTGTGATAACTTTTCCGGCTCAAATTCCAGAATCCACATTTCAAGAAACATGGCTGTAAAGCTGTCTACTGCAGGTCCTTCGATCCGCACAGCGGTGTCCTTCCAGTGTCCGAACTTCACGACCTCGTTAATGTATTCATCCGCCAGATTGACTCCGCCGTTATAGGCCACTTTTCCATCGATGACCAATATCTTCCGATGATCCCGATTATTGTAAACAGTAGACAAAAAAGGTGTCAGGGGGGAAAATACATGGGAATCGATTCCTACTTTTTTAAGACGTTCCCGATAGTCGCCTGACAGAGTACCGATTTCATTTGTCCCATCGTAAATTACGCGGACTAATACTCCCTGTGCAGCCTTCTCAGCCAGAATCTTGAGTATTTGCCCCCACATCTTACCTTCTTCGATAATAAAATACTCAAGGAAGATAAACTTCTCGGCCTTCCTCAGATCTTCCAGCAGAGCCTCCCATTTGTATTCGCCAAGTTCATAAAAATCCACCCTGTTTCCGTTATAGACAGGATAGTTTCCGGTGCTTGCCACGTATTTGCAGAGGCCCGCAACTTCCGGAGCCTCCTCCTCTAAGTCATGCAGCGCCTCCTTATTGTAGTGAAGCATTTCATGATTTCTCTTCTCCAGTTTTTTGAAATTTCTTCTCAGGAAATAACTCCCCAGATCAATGCGCGTATAGATATAGAAAAGCGGACCGAAAACCGGTAAAGCGGCTATCATCAAAAACCAGGTTATTTTCGCAGTGGAATCCATGTCGCTGTTGATCATCGCGATGACGGCTACCGCGTGTAATATGATTGCAAATACTGAATATGCCGGCAGCCATTTAAGACCTCTGAGCAGGAACCATAAAAACACCGCTATCATGGCTATCATCAGCAATATAACCAAACCTGTCCTGCTGAAAAGTATGCCCCATATGCTATGCCTTTTCTTATCATAAAGTCTCAGTTCTTTGCTTTCCTCAGTTCCCATTGTGATTCCTATCTCCTGTAAATCCTTACTGTTCTTCAATTGCTAAACCCGACGCAATCAGAAGTTTAGACAATTCAGCCAACTATGTATCAGCGAAACGTTATACTTCACGGTAACTGACCGAATTTCTCACAACTTATCGGCGATCTTAATCAGACTTTTTATTGAATACATAGCCAGGGCAACGGAAGAGATAAATCCGATCAGGCAGACCAACGGCACACTATCGACCATCGGTCCTATTGCCGTTCTGCTTAAGAGGCACGATCCCGCAAACAGCACGCAGGCAAACAAACCGATGAGTATATTTTTGACCAGCTCTATTAAAATGCGAAGCGGCTCCTCGTAGCCGATCAGTTCGAAGGATACCTTAAATCGCCCTTTCACCATATTACGAAGCACGTCAGAGGCAAGCCCCGGGAGGCGGGCAGTCCGAAGGGCAGTCTGGGCAATCGATTCCATTGAAGATGCAAGTTTCTCCTTAAGGTCAAGGCTTTCTTTTGCACGCTCCATCATTTTGTCTTTGAGAAAACCGAACAGATCGATTTCCGGGCACAGCATTTCCAGCACGCCTTCCACCGTGACCAGGCTTCGGATCATCATTGTATACTCACCGGAAACAGCGATATTATGATCCGACAGAAGATCCAAAAGCTCGGTCATCATCGAGCCTATATCGATATCATTGAGATTTTTCGCTGACATATATTTCGTACTGAAACTCTCCAAATCTTCCATGAGCCTTGATTTGTTTATTTTTCCGGTCACAGTACCGAGCGCCAACGCTGCATTTGTCATTGCTTCCACATCCTGCTGAATAATTGCAAAGAGCAGATCCTGCATGAGGCCGACGCCCGTCTCACCGATACGTCCCATCATCCCGAAGTCGATCCAGTAAGGCACTCCCTCGCAAAGCATAATGTTTCCCTGATGAGGATCGCCATGGAAGATTCCCACATCAAGTACCTGATGAAGATAGCTGTTCACGATTGCTTTTCCAATCTCAAGACGGTCATAGCCATCCCGATCGATAAGATCCGTATGAGACAGGGAATAGCCGTCCACGAAAGTCATCGTAAGTATACGCTCTGTTGTCAGCTCGTCAATGATCTGCGGGCAGGAGACAACTGCCTCATCTTCTATGCACAGTTCCCGAAAGACCCTGGTGTTATCCGCTTCAACGCGAAAATCCAGTTCTTCCTCCGTAACTTTTTCCAGTTCGGTGATGATATCTGCGAGATTGACCCCTCCGCCTTCGCCTTCTTCCTCGTCTCCAATGCTTACCAATCCGGCGAGCTTCTTAAGCAGGACAAAGTCTTCCCGCATCATGTCCGCGATACCGGGGCGCTGTACCTTGGTCACAACTCGTGTTCCGTCAAGCAAAACCCCGTAGTGTGCCTGGCCGATGGATGCGGATCCCAGAGGTTCGTCGCGGAACTCGCTGTACACTTCATCAATCTTCTTCCCTGTTTCCCGCTCAATGACTTCCCGCGCGATGGACGCTTCCAGCGGGCTGACCTTACTGCGGAGTTTTTCCAGTTCCAGACAGTACTCCTTCGGCAGCATATCCGTCCGGCTGGACATGATCTGACCGATTTTCACATAAGTGGGACCGAGGTCTTCCAGCGTAGTACGTAGTTCCACCGGGGTAAATCCGTTGGTATAGAAGTTATGTTTGGCAAATACGCCGAGTATCTCAGCAGAGCGTTTTTTATTCTTTTTTTTCTTCTTATCCACGGTAGGTTTCTCAGTCATTATGAATCCCCCCTGTTATTATTCTGAAACGGCCATATCCAGATCAGACTGATGCCATATACTACAGCCGAATAGGTAAGCGTACCGGCAATCACCCTCATGACGGAGAGCGGATCATCCGCCCACGGATTCATGAACACAAAAGCTCCGAACAGTATCAGGAGGCAGCTGAGAATCAGGTATACCCACCAGCCTTTTCTTCCTGAACGTTTCGCAAAGAGCAGGGCATGGTACACTCCGTAAGCCCCAAGCAAAATCGGCAACAGGCCGACCAGCAGGTTCAGGGCAGCAAGAAACATGCCGTCTACGGCAAACAGCATAATGCCGACAAAGCCGGCAAGAAGCCCCAGAATCAGACGAATATAATGGATCAGGGCTTTGCGGCTTCCGATAAATTCCAGGATCCGAACGACAGCCTCTACAAGAAGGACAAATGCAAAAACCTTGCCCAGAAACGGAATAAATGATTCCGGCACAAGAAACAAAGTCAGGCCTGTAAATATCAGTACTATAATCAACATCAATACACTTCTGATAAGTCTGTCTAAACTCTTAAACAGCACATGTTCACCCCCTCGTATGATAAGCCTAAGCCCTTTTATCACAGGACTGGGGCTTATCTTTTTTATAGTTATAGAGGATGGATCTATATTGCATGTCTGGAGTTCCTCTCCGTTAAGGATCCATCTCTATAAGTTAATAGTTTCCTGTGTTACCTCGGCTCCCCGGACGCTTTTATGTCTATAATCGGTAACGTATAGTCCCAGAGTCCAGCTAAAAAATGCTGTCATGGAATAATTCCAATATACATTTACGTTCAGCTAAAAAGAAGTAGAGGTCGGCATAAGCTTCCCTCTACTGCAACTCATTCTATCTGTACATCTTTGCTGTAACGACAGTCTTTGATGGGATTATTCGCTCTGCTCTTCGCCCTGTTCAGCGTTCTTCTCTTCACATTGGCATTCGCCCTGTTCAGCATTCTTGTTTTCATTACCGCTATTTCCCATGAAACCGCCCATCATGCCGGCGAACATTGCCATCGGGTTCTGGCCGTCTCCGCCTTCGCCGCCCATCATAGCTGCCATCGGATTTTTACCGTTTTCTCCGCCACCCATCATGCCGCCCATCATGTTGGCAAACATCGCCATCGGGTTCTGGCCATCTCCGCCTTCGCCCCACGGCAGATCTGCGTCCGGATCCTCACCTGATTCACCCCCGCCCTACTTGACTGCCAGCAACGAGGCCTCACTAGCAGCC
>JAUMWM010000081.1 GCA_030529705.1 Lachnospiraceae bacterium | reverse complement strand
GTGGGCATAGTCAAATAAAAGCAGGGGCTTTTTGCCCCTGCCAGTTTTTCAATATAACTCTTTCGTTTCGCGTATTATACCACGCCCTGCGCCTTCATGGCCTCTGCGACCTTGAGAAGGCCTGCGATATTGGCGCCGGCAACATAATTTCCGGCCATGCCGTACTGCTTCGCAGCGTCATCAATGTTGTGCGTGATGTTGATCATAATCTGCTCAAGCTTCGCATCGACTTCTTCAAATGACCAGGACAGCCTCTCGGAATTCTGGCTCATTTCAAGAGCGGAAGTGGCTACGCCGCCTGCATTTGCAGCCTTGCCGGGTGCAAAGATTACGCCGTTTGCCTGCAGATACTGGGTAGCATCGAGGGTCGTAGGCATGTTTGCACCTTCGCATACGGCAATCGTGCCATTTGCAACGAGAGCCTTTGCGCCCTCGAGCGGAAGCTCGTTCTGGGTTGCGCACGGCAGATACAGGTCTGTCTTGATAGCCCATACGCCCTTGCCTTCATGGTATTCCGCACTCTTGCGCTCTGCGGCATACTCCGTAAGGCGTGCGCGCCTGACTTCCTTGATCTCCTTGAGGAGCTCAACGTCGATTCCTTCCGGATCATAAATCCAGCCGGTGGAATCGGAGCAGGTCACGACCTTCACGCCCATCTGCTGAGCCTTCTCGATAGCATAAATCGCAACATTGCCGGCGCCCGTAACGGCAGCGGTCTTGCCTGCGATGTCAATACCGTTGATCTTGAGGATTTCCTTTGTCAGGTAAAGGAGGCCGTAGCCGGTAGCCTGGGTCCTTGCGAGAGAACCGCCGTATGTGAGTCCCTTGCCCGTCAGAACGCCTTCATAAAGCCCGGTAATTCTCTTGTACTGGCCATAGAGGAAACCGATCTCGCGTCCGCCAACGCCGATGTCGCCGGCCGGAACGTCCGTGTCAGCGCCGATATGCCTGTAAAGCTCCGTCATGAAGCTCTGGCAGAAACGCATAATCTCATTGTCAGACTTGCCCTTCGGGTCAAAGTCGGAACCGCCCTTGCCGCCGCCAATCGGAAGGCCTGTCAGGCTGTTCTTGAAAATCTGCTCGAAGCCGAGGAACTTGATGATGCCGAGATATACGGACGGATGAAGCCTGAGGCCGCCCTTGTACGGACCGATCGCGCTGTTGAACTGCACGCGGTAACCGCGGTTGACCTGGACTTTGCCGTTGTCATCAAGCCACGGTACGCGGAAGATAATGATGCGCTCCGGCTCTGTCAGCCTCTCAAGAAATGCGAGATCCCGATAGTTTGCCTCATCTGCTTCGATGACGACGCGGATGGACTCGAGAACTTCCTCGACGGCCTGGATAAATTCCGGCTCTGCCGCATTCTTCTTCTTTACGCTTGCGATTACCTCATCAACATAAGACATGTTAAATACCTCCTAAAAATATATAAAAAATATGCCGGCCGCGGCGGAGGGTGCAGACAAAGAACAGTCTGCCTCTGCCCGCCTTTGGACAGCACACTGTTTAAACATCGCTAATTCTAGTACAATCGCCTATGCATGTCAAGAAAAAATTTCACGATTTGATGCGTTGAAGTATGTAACGGCTACTGTTCACACATCCGATAGCACCCTTGTCATCCTGAGCGTAAGACAAGGTCTTTTACCATCTACAGCGGCTTTATGTAAAAGATCCTTCGCTACGCTCAGGATGACACCCAATATACTATGGGTACAGACAATTTTGGTGTGGAAGCGTGAACGGTAACATGTAACGTTGCCGTTCAAGAACCACGGCATATTACCCCATCGCCATGACCTCGTTGAAAAGCCGCATCGCCTCCCCGTCCGGATCCTCCTTGCAGGCATCCCTGTCTATCTCAACGAGGGGGATGTCGGCCGCCTTGATCATCGTAAGCATCTTACTCTCGTCAGCGCCTTCCACGTAGGTTATCACGATTGCGCAGGCATCGTCAGCCACCATGATCCTCGCCTGGCCGTACTGCAGGTCGGCATCCTCTCCGGCATTTTCAAGGTCCACGCGGTATTTTCCCGTGTCGAGGAGCCGCTGCTCCAGTTTTTGGGCAACCGGGTATTCCGGCCAGTCTTCATTTGCGCACAAGGCGATGCCCACAAGCTGCGTATCCTCGGTCGGAGAACCGTAGCGCCCGCATCCGCCCAGCATCGCAGACAGAAGCGCCGACATTATTAAAATTGCGCCCAGCATTTTACTGTTCTTCATAGTACTCCGCCTCACTTCTGCCAATAGCCTGCTAGGAACTCTTCCAGCTTATCCATAGCCTCATTGAGCACGGCTATCCTCGGCAAATAGACAATCCTGAAATGGTCCGGCTCGGGCCAGTTGAAGCCGGTTCCCTGCACGAGAAGCACCCGTTCCTTTTTCAGCAGGTCGTAGGCAAATTGCATGTCGTCATGAATATTGAATCTCGCCACATCGAGTTTCGGGAAGCAGTAAAATGCCGCCTTGGGCTTCACGACAGAAAGGCCCGGAATCGAATTTATGCGCTCGCAGACCGCATCCCTTTGCCTGGTCACGCGGCCATTTGCATTCACGTATCCTTTGACTGACTGGTAGCCGCCGAGAGCTGTCTGGACAATCGACTGGGCGGGGACATTTGAACACAGCCTCATAGATGAGAGCATCTTAATTCCTTCGATATAATCCTTCGCAATCTCCTTGTTTCCAGAAAGCACCATCCAACCGATTCGAAAGCCCGCAATCATATGGGACTTGGAGAGTCCGGAGAATGTCACGCAGAAAAGGTCCGGCGCCAGGGACGCAATCGAAGTGTGTTCATAACCGTCCATAACCAGCCTGTCATAGATTTCATCGGCAAATATAATAAGCTGGTGTTCCCTCGCTATCTTGACAATCCCCTCCAGGATTTCTTTGGGGTAGACGGCGCCGGTCGGATTGTTCGGATTGATGACGACGATGGCCTTTGTCTTATCCGTCACTTTCGCTTCCATATCGCCAAGATCCGGATACCACTCGCTCTGCTCGTCGCACAGATAGTGCACGGCTTTCCCGCCGGCCAGCGTGGCGCAGGCCGTCCAGAGCGGATAGTCGGGGGCGGGTATCAGGATTTCGTCTCCGTCATCAAGCAGAGCCGACATGCAGAGATTGATAAGCTCCGAAGCCCCGTTTCCGGTATAGATATCATCCATGGAGAGATTGGGAATCTCCCTCGTCTGGGCGTACTGCATGATGGCCTTTCTGGCCGCCCAGATTCCCTTGGAGTTCGAGTAGCCCTCTGACTCCCGCAAATTGGCAGCCATGTCATATATCACTTCTTCCGGAGCATGGAAGCCGAACGGGGCCGGATTTCCGATATTCAGCTTCAGAACTTCGATTCCCCGGGAAATCATACGATCCGCTTCCTCGACGACCGGACCCCTGACGTCATAAAGCACATTGTCAAGTTTAGATGATTTTTTGAACTCTTTCATACTTTCCTCTTTTCTGCCCCCGTGCGTATGCGCGGGCGCCGTGAATGGTAGATTTGAAACATAGTTTCAAACTTTCCTCTTTTCTAGCCCCATGCATATGCGCGAATGCCGTTAATGGTAGGTTTGAAACAAAGTTTCAAACTAATCCCTCTGTCATAATATATTTAGCGAACAAAACGAAAAGGATTCTGCTAAAAATAAATGATCCAGCTTACTGACCTTTTTCCCAACCGCACTCTCCTCAAATGCTTACATAGTAAAAACAATGCGTTCAGTATATCACAAATTCATGAACGTGGATAACATTATTTCAAATCAATCTTGTAAATCAACCGTTACATTGTTAAGATAAACATATAGGATTTATCCGCAAATAAAGTCTGGAAGGTAATATGACATGGCAGATTCAGAATTTAAAATCAGAGTAAAAAGAGGCCATCTCTCGAAGCTTCGCTTTTGGTTCGATCCGATGAGCCAGGAGATCCTCGACGGGGATGCGGACCTCATCTATCCCGATGAACTCTCCTGTGACAAATTGTATGCGCGCGATTTCGTATTCCCATTTATCGAAAGGTTCTTCCCCGGCGAGTTCAAGTTCCGAAACGAGCTGAACCTCATGCCGTTCGAGAACGTCAGGGAGCTGGTGGCCGAAATGCGGGCCTGCATTGATTTGCTCGATTCCGGCGATTTTGACAATCCCCGCCTGAACCCCGTCCGGGACGCGTTCACTCTGGACAGCCTCGTTCCCGGCGATGAGTATGACGATAAATACTTCGACCTGTCCTCCATCGAGAAGCATAAAATCATGCTGGAGCATCTCGACGTCGTCTCCACATTCTATACGACGATCTGCGATTATCTCGACGAGATGATTGAGAAGTACGAACCGCAGGGATTCGAATATATTGCGATTTCAACGCCGTCATAATAAGAGGGACGTGCCTTCTCCTGCGATCTTTTCGCAAGAGAAGGCACGTCCCTCCTTTATCACCCGTGTACATAGAACTCGGCCATATCATCCAGCCTGAGGCACCCGAGCATGGCCATCTTCGGATCCCTGACCGCGCACCCGCAGTCGATATCAATCAGATGCCCATGGCCCCCGTGCCATATCCTCCCCCACCCGTCCGGCGCCGTATGGCCGAAGAGGGCCGTCGGCGTATGCCCGAACACCATCGTGGTGTTTTTTGGATACTTGTTGTACAACTCGGAATAATCCGCATGGTCGAATTCGCCGCTCATGTGGGTATGCCGGGGGTAGACCCTGTCCCATACGACATGCTGCTTCAGGTCTCCTCCCGCGTCCTTGAAAAGAATCGGCTTGTCCACATACGTGTCCGCATGCGTCGCATGGCAGAGATAGAAATGCCTGCCGTTCACCGTCACGTCCGGAATCACCAGATATCCGTTCCCGATATATGCAAGAATCTCATTGCGGGTATTCCGGTCCAATAGGATAAACGCATTCCACGTGGGAATCCCGCCGTTATAGACCCATAACAGGAACTCCTGCGTGTTAAGCAGCTTCTCCGGATCCTTTGTTCCCATCATGAGCATCCGCTTGACGGCGGAAAGGAACAGCATCTCATGATTTCCCACCAAAAACACAATGTTCGGCTTGTCCTTTATATAGAGAAACGTCCTGATCCCGTCCGGCCCGCGGTCAACCACATCTCCCAGAATATAGAGCATATCATCATCTGAAAATGAAATCTTGCCCAGCATCCTCATAAAGAGGTCATGCCGCCCATGAAAATCTGACATGACGTATGTACTCAAGACGTCCCTCCTTCCCCCGTTGCCTCAGGAACAGGTCCGGCCGTCGAATACTGGCCAGGGCCATCCTCCCGCTCCGATGCAAGCAGGCCGTCCTCCGGAATCACGCTTCCCAGAGAAATGCCTTCAGCCTGATCATCCCAGGTGTCGACATACCATTCCTGCGTCTCATCCGTGTATTTGACTTTTCCGCCTCCGGTAACTTTCAGGGAATTGATGATGCATCCCGGATAATTCACCTTGGTCAGGTACATATACTCCGTTTCGTATTCCGGCCTGGTCAGGTCATTTGAATTATGGATTTCATATAGAAAAATATTATATGCAAATTCGCCCAGCCGGCCATCTCCCACATATGTCTCATAGTTGGAGGTCTTTAGCCAGCTGTTGTCATTTGACGCATTGGTATAACGAAGTTCCGTGATGAGCCCGGTGGCATATGGATATTCATTATCCGCACCGGATACATATGTCTCATAATTCTGCTTTTCATAGAACCTGAGGGAAATAGTATCCCGAACGGCATCAGGATCTTCCGAGCTTTCATCCACCGCCTGATCGATGTACCTGCATTCTACGACAACGTTGCCGACCCAGCATCCGGGTATCCAGACGGTGAAATACTTCGTCCTCAATTTGCGTCCGGTCAGCTCCATGACCGTAGAATTGTCAGGTATCGTCTGGTAGCCGTTCGCATCCGTGACGGTGTCTGCATTTGGCGAGAAATCCTGCTTTGCGACCTCCTGTGCCGGGACGACCATGACCTCCGGCGTTGGAACGCTGACGATGTATTGGCGGTACAGCCACAGGTTCTGCTCGCTTAGCTCCGCCTGGGTGCCGTCCCCCCGCACCAGAACCTTGCGTACCTTTCCTTCCTCTTTCTCTTTTGCCGCGTTAAAGCTGCCTGATAAGTAACCATAGCCGATGCCGACTGCTGCGAAAATGATGGCAAGAGCCGCCAGCAGGAGTAGTATGATTCGTTTCATGTATAACTCCTTTGATTTTCCATAAACTTTAGGATTCATCCATAATCAAATATATGATTCCAGTGCATAACGGGCATTTTTCCCTGTGCTTTTCTTTTGCCCCATCTTGCACCACAATATCCGGGAACGATGCTATAAGCTTGAAGCGTTCATTTATGCCCAGATACTTAAAATAAATCCCCATCTATCATATCACATGAAATCAAATCTGTCACTCTCACTATTTTCAGCCAGCCGGTCAACCCCCGCTCCACTGCGCATTCTTTCTCCGATACTCCAGCGGGGTCATTCCGCTCCACTCCTTGAAAACATGGCAGAAATATGGCGTATGCCTATAGCAGCTCTTCTTGCTGATTTCTGTAACGGAACTCTTTGTCTTAACAAGCAGCTCCGCCGCATACTTCATCCGGCACTCGGTCAACGTATCCTTCCATTTCTGGTTGTAGACTTCCATGTAAATCGTGCGGAGATAGTTCTCCGACATATTCACGTGTTCCGCAACATCTTTCCAGGTGAGTTTTTCCATGAAATGTTCCATAATGTACGTGCGCGCTTCACAAGCTTCCCATCTCATGGCATGTTCGTCCCTTGGTCGGTTATTTTTTTCCATTCTTCCCGAACCACCCGTCGGACGTTCTTCTGAGCCTGTATTCAGAGGGCGTCTCGTTATAATAATTCCGAAACACCCTGCAAAAATACGAGGGCTGCTTATAACCCACCAGAGCAGAAATGTCATTGACTGAAGTTTTCTCAGCGATAAGCAGGTACGCGGCCTGCTCAAGCCTCACTTTTTCAATGTAAGCGCGCACGGTAATCTTTTCTACTTGTCGAAACAGAGTACACAGATAGTTGGGCGTCAGATGCACGATTGCAGCCAGCTTCTTATTATTAATAGCCTCGCTGTAGTGATTTCGGATATATTGCTTGATAAACCCGAGATCCTGCTTGGCGTTCCCCTTTGTCGGGGAGAAGGGGGCTTCATCTGCCTTTTTGACATCAGCAAATGACGCGCTGACATCCGCAACGACAATATCCGCTCCCTCACTGCGAATAGTATCTGCTGCCTCGGACATATTGGTACATCTTCTTATAATCGCATCTTCCTGTTCTTCCTCAATCAGGCTTCGCAGGTAGTTGTACTTTCCAACGCCCTCGGCAACTATAAGTATTTTCTGCATACTTTTTCGTCACCTCCTGCTAATAATTAAAGCAAAAGTGACTAAAATATCAAGAGTTATGGCTAAACTCAGTGTTTTTTTGACAAAAGTTGTTACTTTTTTGATATTTTTACGCAAAAAATCCCATAGCAAGTTCCACGATCAGCACTGTGGCGGATGCGCCGCAGGCTACCACGATGAGGCTCTGCCTGCGGAATGCGAGAAGCAGGGCGGCGGCAAATCCCGCGGCAGCCGATATCCCCTGATCTGTTGATGAAAGAATGGCGGGAAAAGTCATGGCTGCCAATGTCGCATACGGCACATAATAAAGAAAGGATCGGATGAACCGGTTCTTAATTTCGCTCCGAATGAGAGTCAGGGGCAGAGCCCTGATTGCGTATGTGACGGCGGCCATCACAATAATATAGATATAAAGCGAATGCGTTCTCATGCCTCTCCCTCCATGCCGTCTACCGGCCGGGCGACCGCGGCGACGGAAGCCACCACCACCGTCACGATTATGATCCGCATCCCTCCCGAGATATCTTTTACAAATGGCGCATAGGTGAAAACAGTGGACAAGGCCATGCCCCCTATGACCGTCGCGAGAACGGTCCTATCCTCCCTTGCCGGCGGGATAATGATGGCGATAAACATCCCATAAAGGGCGATTCCCAGCGCGCTGATCAGCCTCTGCGGCAGTATCGCTCCCGCCGAAGCTCCGAGCACGGTCCCCGCCACCCAGCCAAACACGGAGATAAAGATCGCCCCGTAAGAGTAGAACGGGCTTAGGTCGCCTTTGCGGAGCACGCTAATCCCGAAAATCTCATCCGTGACCCCATATGCAATGCCCAGCCGATGGGCAGTCGGCGTTTCCGGCGAAAGCTTCTGGGAGAGCGCCGCCGACATGAGCAGATAGCGCAGGTTGACTATGGCCTGCAAAACGGCCATCTCGAGATAGGTTCCCGCCTGCGCTATGACGGCCAGCCCTGCGAATTGTCCCGCCGACGTGACGTTCAGGAGCGAGAGCAGGCCAGCCTGAAAAGGCGACAGATGAATATCTGCCGCCTGAATTCCAAATGCGAAGGATACAGCGAAGTATCCGAGGCATATGGGCACTCCGTCCCGTATGCCTTCCTTAAAGTTTTGTATATTTGTCATAAAATCCATCCAATAGTCAGGCCCAGGCTTTGTCATCCTGAGCGCAAGCGAAGGATCTTCAACGAAAAACATGCGTTGAATAATTACCATTCCCTCATCAAATCTCAATCTGGTTCTCGGCCGCCACCAGGCCCGTGACCGCATACTCCTCCCGAAGGCGGGGCTTTTCGATTTTGCCCGTCGCATTTCTCGGAACATGGGCAAATATGATCTCCCGCGGCCTCTTGTACTTCGGCAGCTTCATGCAGTATTCCTCGATGTCGTCGCGCGTGCATGTATAGCCTTCCTTGATCTCGATAATCGCGGCCGTCTTCTCCCCCAGCCTCTTATCCGGGAAGCCGATGACGGCGACATCCTTGACCGGCTCATAAGTATGCAGGAAGTCCTCGATCTGAACCGGATAGATATTCTCGCCGCCGGATATGATGACGTCCTTCTTGCGGTCCACAAGATAATAGAAGCCGTCTGCATCGCGCTTGGCCATATCGCCTGTGTAGAGCCAGCCCTCATCGTCCAGGACTTCCGCAGTGGCGATCGGGTCATTGAAATAGCATGTCATGACGCCGGGACCTTTCACCGCGAGCTCCCCGACTTTCTCATTTTCTTCTATGACGTTCCTGTCCTCATCAACGATCTTCGCCTTCCAGCCATAACCCGGGATGCCAATCGCGCCGACTTTTTCAATATTCTCAACGCCGAGATGGACGCAGCCGGGACCGATCGATTCCGAAAGGCCGTAATTCGTATCATACTGATGGTTCGGGAAATACCCTTTCCACTGGCGAATCAAGCTGCGCGGAACCGGCTGGGCTCCTATATGCATCAGCCTCCAGCGTTTCAGGTTGTAGTTCTCCAGTTTCAGGTCACCACGGTCTAGCGCGTCCAGAATATCCTGCGCCCATGGGACGAGAAGCCATACGATGCTGCACCTTTCTGCCGAGACCGCTTCCAGAACGTCTTTCGGCTTCGTCCCTTTCAGCAGGACCGCCTTGCCGCCCGAAATGAGGCTTCCGAACCAGTGCATCTTGGCGCCGGTGTGGTAGAGCGGCGGGATGCACAAAAAGACGTCGTCCTTCGTCTGCCCATGGTGTTTCTGCTCCACCTTGGCGGAGTGCATCAGGGATTCATGGTTATGCAGGATGGCTTTCGGGAAGCCCGTCGTCCCCGATGAGAAATAGATGGCAGCATTGTCCTCGTCTGTTATCAGGATCCTCGGATCCTTTGAAGAGCAGTTGCTTGTGAGTTTCGTATAGTCTTCCGCAAAGGAAGGGCAGCCGTCCCCATAGTAGAACAGCAGCCTGTTCATGGAAATACGGTCAGCAATTTCCTCGACGCGGCCGATGAATTCCTGTCCGAAGACCAGGACGTCGCATTCGGCCAGCTTGACGCAGTATTCAATCTCGTCGGCAGAGTAACGGAAGTTGAGCGGAACCGCAAGCGCGCCAGTTTTCAGCGTTCCGAAATAAATCGGGAGCCATTCCAGGCAATTCATGAGCAGGATTCCGACCTTGTCATCTTTCTTGATGCCTCTCTCGAGAAGAAGATTTGCAAATCGGTTGGCTTTCTCATTAAACACCCGCCATGTTATCTCCCTGCGATAGGGTCCGACATTCTTAGCCTCAACGAGGTCATACTCGCGCCAGGTCATTTTCCTGTCTTCGTCTTTGGCCGGATTGAGCTCGACCAGGGCGATATCTTCCGGGTATAATTTGCAGTTTTGTTCCAGTAAGTTGGTTATGGGCATGTCATCGCACTTCCTTTACAGTTTATTGATTTAACGCTTTTAGGCATTAAAGTGAGTATATTCTCATAAGCATCGAATGTCAAGGGTTTCGGCCCGCGGGGACGGTCCTTTTGGGTCGAAAATTTTCGACCCAAAAGGAC
>JAUMWM010000080.1 GCA_030529705.1 Lachnospiraceae bacterium | reverse complement strand
TGGCCCAAAAGGACCGTCCCCACGGGCCGAAAAATTTTGGTCCAAAAGGACCGTCCCCGCGAGCCGAACTTTAATGCGTGATGAATAAGCTTAATTATCAGAGAGAACTGGACAATATAATAAGTGAAAATGCGAAAGCCGGGGCTGTTCCGAGCCTGTTTTTGCATTGCTGCTGCGCCCCCTGCAGCTCCTACTGCCTGGAATACCTTTCGCAGTTTTTTAGCGTAACGGCGTTTTATTACAACCCGAATATCACAGATTTGGAAGAGTATGAGAAGCGGGAGAGAGAGCTATTAAGGCTTATCAGGGAGCAGCCGCATCTGCATGAAGTGGGATTCGTTTCTGGCGGGTATGACCCGGACTTATTTCTGGAGACTGCCCGGGGATATGAAGGGTGCATGGAGGGCGGAGAGAGGTGTTTCCGATGTTTTGACCTCCGGCTTCGGGAGACGGCAAAACGGGCCGCAGAGGGCGGATACGATTATTTCACGACCACGCTTACGATCAGTCCTCTTAAGAATGCACAGAAACTGAATGAAATCGGAATGAGGTTGGCCGATGAATATGGCGTTAAGTGGCTGCCTTCGGATTTCAAGAAAAAGGGAGGGTATCAGCGGTCGATTGAGCTCTCCAGGGAATACGATTTATATAGGCAGAATTATTGCGGATGCGTCTATTCTGTTCGATGATTCTAACGGTTGCTATTCACGCTATCAATCTCTTTTTTGTCATCCTGAGCGTACGTTGTCATCCTGAGCGAAGCGAAGGATCTTTTACATTAAGCAACCGTGTTTTTGGCAAAAGATCCTTCGCTGCGCTCAGGATGACGCCCAGGATGACTCTTAAGATGACGCCCAATTTATCGCGAACGCAGATGGCTTCGGCATGGAAGCCTGAACAGTATTATAAAAAGTAATATTACACAAGTCTTATCGACATTTCCCATGAATTATTGGCAAGCTATGGGATGAATATGCACTTTTCTTTGCACCATGTTTGTGTTAAACTTGATTCATTGCGTTTTTCCGATACAATTCATTTGATGCGCACGGATTTTGAAAGGAGAATTGCCTCCTATGTATCCAAAATCCAACGCAGAGTTTTTGTTTATTCAAAACATCTGATTATCTCGAGGAGGGTTTCGTATGGCCACTTTATGGGGCGGGCGCTTCACCAAGGAAACCGACAGGCTGGTGTACAATTTCAACCAGTCTATCGGATTTGACCAGAAGTTTTTCAGGCAGGATATCAGAGGCTCCAAAGCCCACGTCCGCATGCTGGCAAAGCAGGGCATCCTCACGGAGGACGAGCGGGACGCCATCCTGAATGGCCTCGAATCCATTGATAGGGATGTGGCAAATGGCACGCTCCCGATCGCAGATACCTATGAAGATATACATTCATTTGTCGAAGCCGTCCTGACGGAGAGAGTTGGGGAGGCGGGGAAAAAGCTTCACACCGGCAGGAGCCGCAACGACCAGGTGGCTCTCGACATGAGGCTCTACATTCGGGATGAAATCGATGAGACGAGGGAACTGCTGGCCGGCCTTCTCGGCACGATTTACGAGATTATGAAGGCAAATGTCGACACCTACATGCCGGGATTTACGCATTTGCAGAAAGCGCAGCCGGTGACGCTCGCCCACCATATGGGAGCCTATTTCGAAATGTTCCGCCGCGACGCGGAAAGGCTCCTTTCCATCCGAAGCCGCATGAACGAATGCCCGCTTGGTAGCGGCGCGCTTGCCGGCACGACATATCCTCTCGACCGCGCCTATACGGCGGAGCTGCTCGGATTCGACAAGCCATGTGCAAATTCCATGGACGGCGTCTCCGACCGTGACTACGTGATTGAGTTTCTCGGCAGCCTCGCGACGGTCATGATGCACCTCTCCAGACTGTCAGAGGAAATCATCATCTGGAATTCAAATGAATACAAATTCATCGAGCTTGACGACACGTACGCCACCGGCAGCAGCATCATGCCCCAGAAGAAAAATCCGGATATAGCGGAGCTGATAAGGGGCAAGACAGGCCGGGTCTACGGAGCTCTAACTGCGCTCTATACCGTCATGAAAGGCATCCCGCTTGCATATGACAAGGATATGCAGGAGGATAAGGAGATGACATTTGACGCGATCGACACGACGAAAGGATGCGTCCGTCTGATGGCCGGCATGTTGGAGACGGCTGCTTTCAATGCGCCGCGCATGGCTGACTCGGCGAGGGGCGGTTATACAAATGCCACCGACGCCGCTGATTACCTCGTTAAAAAGGGCGTGCCTTTCCGGGATGCCCACAGCATCATCGGCCGGCTTGTTCTCAAATGCATCGAAAAGGACATCCCGATGGATGACCTTCCGCTTGCGGAGTGGAAAAAGGAGTGCAACGTATTCGAAGAGGATGTCTACGAGGCGATTTCGCTTAAGACTTGCGTCAAGCTGAGGCAGACGACCGGCGCGCCCGGAGCTATGGAGGAGGAGCTGGCCGCCTGCAAGCAATATTTGGATGGTATTTCGACCTGTACAGTTTGAATGTCTGTTCTGTCATCCTGTGCAGAAGTGTAAACAATTGCAATGGCTGAATCGAGGCAAGCATGCAGTTGGATAAGCTTACTACTATTTGTTGACAGATAATATATTTGCATAAAAACTGCCGGGGATCCATTCATTTGCATGAATCTTCGGTCAGTTCAAGGATTCAACCGAATCCGAAATATATATGGAGGAGTTACTGATATGAGTGAAAAATTGCGTGTTGGGATTCTCGGCGCGACAGGCATGGTCGGACAGCGTTTTGTGACGCTTCTGGTGAGCCACCCCTGGTATGAAATTAAAGTCCTCGCCGCAAGCGCCAGGAGCGCCGGCAAGACTTACGAGCAGGCAGTCGGAGGCAACTGGAAAATGGATACCCCGATGCCGGACGACGTGAAAAACATGGTCGTTAGAAATATACAGGAAGTTGAAGACATTGCGGATATGGTCGATTTTGTCTTCTCGGCGGTCAACATGCCGAAGGACGAGATTCGCGCCATTGAGGAGGCATATGCCAAAGCGGAAGTGCCTGTCGTGTCAAATAACAGCGCCCACCGCTGGACGCCGGACGTCCCGATGGTCATTCCGGAAATCAATCCCCAGCATTATGCCATCATCAAAGAGCAGAGAAAGAGGCTTGGGACAACCCGCGGTTTTATCGCCGTGAAGCCCAATTGCTCCATCCAGAGTTATATCCCCTGCCTTGCGGCCTGGAAGGAATTCGAGCCGGTCAAAGTGTCCGTCTGCACCTATCAGGCGATTTCCGGCGCCGGGAAGACTTTCAAGGACTGGCCCGAGATGAACGGCAACGTCATCCCTTATATCGGGGGCGAGGAGGAGAAATCCGAGATGGAGCCGCTCAAGGTTCTGGGTGCCATAAAGGATGGGAAGATTGCAAATGCCGAAGGCCTTGCCATCTCAGCCCAGTGCATCCGGGTACCGGTTTTGAACGGCCATACGGCAGCCGTATCCATCAGCTTCGCAAAGAAGCCGACCAAAGAGGAACTGATTGATCGCCTGGTGAAATTCTCCGGCAAGCCCCAGGAACTTGGCCTTCCGCATGCGCCGCACCAGTTCGTGCAGTATTTCGAGGAGAATGACCGCCCGCAGGTCGCGCTCGACGTGGATTTCGAGGGCGGCATGGGCGTTTCAATCGGCAGGCTTCGCGAGGACAACATATTCGATTTCAAATTCGTGGGCCTCTCCCACAACACGCTCCGCGGCGCTGCCGGCGGCGCGGTTGAGTCTGCGGAGATGCTGACGGCTCTCGGCTATATCGAGGCCAGGTGATGCAGAAGGTTTTCGGCTCATGCTTTTAGGTCGAATTAATTCGGCTCGCGGGGACGGTCCTTTTGGGTCGAATTATTTCGACCCAAAAGGACCGTCCCTGCGAGCCGAAATTCATTTTAAGGAGGAAAAATCCATCAAAGACTTATACATCGCAGAAAAACCCTCCGTTGCGAGGGAATTTGCAAGGACGCTGCATGTCACGGGCTCAGGGCGCAACGGGTACATGGAATCTGACACGACGGTCGTCACCTGGTGCGTAGGCCATCTTGTGACCATGAGCTACCCGGAAGCCTATGACCCGAAGTATAAGAAGTGGAGCCTCGACACGCTCCCCTTCATCCCGGACAAATTCTTATATGAAGTAATCCCCAACGTCAAGGAGCAATTTGAGATTGTGAAGTCCCTGCTGTCCCGCAAGGATGTAGACAGGATTTATGTCTGCACCGACTCCGGACGGGAAGGGGAGTACATTTACCGCCTCGTCGAGATGATGTGCGGCGGGGACGTTTCGCAGAAGGACCGCCGCAGGGTATGGATCGACTCCTTCACGGACGAGGAGATTGCCCGCGGCATCCGGGAAGCGAAGCCGCTGTCGTCCTATGACAACCTCAGCGACTCAGCCTATCTCCGGGCGAAGGAAGACTACCTCATGGGAATCAACTTTTCAAGGCTGCTGACTCTCAAATACGGCTACGGCATCCAGAATTATCTGGGCGGCAAATGGTCCGCCGTCTCGGTCGGCCGCGTCATGACCTGCGTCCTCGGCATGGTCGTGAGAAGGGAGCGGGAGATTCGGGAATTTGTCAAGACCCCGTTCTATCGGGTCATCGGAACATTCGAGGGCATCGAGGCCGAGTGGAAGGCGGTACCCGGCAGCGCGTACTACATTGATAATCCAAAACTGCCGGGAATCAGTACCGTTGCCAATCAGATTATGCCTGATGCAAATGCAGCCCCAACGGAGATTGCAACCAATCCTGCTGCAATTCCAATGCAGACCATGACAGGTGCAAATGCAAATCGGGCGCAGTCCATGACGGTATCAAATGGTACTGCAAAATCTTCCGCCCAAAAGGAGGATGGAAAAAAAGCAGTAACGGACGAAGCGGCTCGGGAGGCGGAAGCGGCCATGCATTTGTCCCCCCTCCTGTACAAGGAAAATGGGTTTAAGAAGCGGGAGGATGCAGAAGCGCTCATCGCCGCCCTCAAAAAGGTCGATCCATACGAAGGAATCATAAAGCAGATCAGCCGCAAGAAAGAGAAGAAAAACCCGCCCCTGCTCTACAATCTGGCGGAACTTCAAAATGACTGCTCGAAGAAATTCAAACTTTCTCCGGACCAGACCTTGCAGATTGCCCAGGAACTGTACGAGAAGAAGCTGACGACCTATCCAAGGACGGATGCCCGCGTACTTTCAAGCGCAGTCGCAAAAGAGATCGACAGGAATTTGAAAGGGCTCGCAAGGATTGGAGATGGGGACGAAGAGGGCGGGCTGGCTGCATTTGCAAATGAAATCCTGTCCGAAGGAAGCTGGCAAACTATCGCAAATACCAGATATACGGATGACAAAGCCATCACGGACCACTATGCCATCATTCCGACCGGTTCGGGCCTGAATGCCCTGAAAAGCCTTTCCCCGACCTCTCGCAAGGTGTATGATATAATTGCACGAAGGTTTCTGGCGATTTTCTATCCGCCCGCCGTCTATGAAAAGACGTCCGTCACAATCACGCTCGGAAGGGAAAGCTTTTTTGCGAATTCCAAAGTTCTGGTCGAGGAGGGCTGGCTCAAAGTCGTGGGAGGCGAGAAGGTTCGCAAGGGGATGAATGTCGGGAAGCTTCGGAAGGGGAGCCGGCTGCATGTCGATGACCTGTGCATAAAAGAGGGCGAGACATCTCCTCCGAAACGATACACGTCCGGGTCAATCATCCTGGCCATGGAGAATGCCGGCCAGCTCATCGAGGATGAAGGGCTTCGCGAGATGATTCGGGGGTCAGGAATCGGAACTTCTGCGACGAGGGCGGAGATCTTGAAGAAGCTGTTTGCGATAAAGTACCTGAACCTCAACAAGAAGACCCAGATTATCACTCCGGAGCTTTTGGGCGAGATGGTCTACGACACGGTGAATGCTTCCATCAGGCCGCTGCTGAACCCGGACCTTACAGCAAGCTGGGAGAAGGGCCTGACCGGCGTGGCGGATGGGACGATCACCACGGACGAATATATGGATAAGCTTCGCGGCTTTATCGAGAGACGCTGCAGCGCAGTCATGGGGCTTAATAACCAGTCGCTACTGAGGCAGTGTTACGATGCCGCTGCGGTATATTACAAACCGGCGCAAAAGACGAGCAAGCCATCCGGGGCGAGGCGCGGGACAAAGCGGTGACAGTTATTCCAACGGTACAATTTCAGAGGTAGGACTATTTATTTGATTGATAAAATTCATTAGGGAGAGTCCGACAAAGTGAGTGTAGGTATGGGAGAGAGGGAAATGTATGACGTTTACATTACGAAGATGACCATTGCAAATGTGCGCCATTTGCACGATATCGAGATTGTCCTGTCAGAAGATACAAAGAAAAATCTGATATTGACTGGGAAGAATGGGAGTGGCAAGAGTTCAGAATGGGCTGACGGATTTGCCTTACGATGGAGTGGTGAGGGGATATTTTGGCGTGGACGATCTATCGAGAGAATTGAGGCAAAAGTATGACAAGTACAAAGAACTGGTTTCAAAAAAGAGCCTGACAGATGAGGATTTTGAGGAACTTGCCGAGCTGGAAACCTATCTCGATGAGATACCTGATTATCTTGCGCTTGGCATCACGACGGAATACAGACGGTTGAAGGCGGAGTTTGAGTCCAGGGAGGATTTGGATGGTTAAAGTTGAGAGGAGTTATCCTGCGCCGGCGTCTCTGGCGGTTGAAGAAACTGTGATAGAACAATACGAGTTGTTATACAAGCAAGCAGAGGAGATTATTGGGACGGAGCCGCATTATGTCGCAGCCCTGTCCAATCTTTCTGCGCTGATTTATCAATCATTTGAAAGGGTGAACTGGGCCGGTTTTTATCTGATGGATCGCGGTAGTCTGCTGGTAGGACCCTTTCAGGGAAAGCCCGCCTGCATCCGCATTGAAATAGGGAAAGGGGTGTGCGGGACGGCGGTGCATTTGCAAAAGGTGCAGCGAGTGGATGACGTGCATGATTTTCCCGGCCACATCGCCTGCGATTCGGAATCCAGATCAGAAATAGTCGTTCCGATTTGGCACAAGGGGAATATTGTCGGTGTCTTGGATATTGACAGCCCCGTGGCCGGACGATTTTCCAAAGAGGATGAGGAAGGACTTTGTTCTCTTGTGAGGCTGATTGGTGAGAAGGTCGATTTTGATGGCATCAGAGAATAAAGGGTGCGAGCTGTGAGCTTGTGGGGGTGCAAGGAGGCGGTTGTATGGACAAGGTAATTCTAGTCGGGAATGACATCTTTGATGAGTTCATAATGGAAGATGGCTACTATGTTGATAAAACAGAGTTGATATATGACCTTGTGGCAAATACCCGAAACAAAGTAACCCTCTTTACTCGCCCTCGTCGCTTCGGGAAGACGCTTGCCCTGAGCATGATGGAAAACTTCTTCAACATTCAGAAGCGCGATAGCAGGGATTTGTTCAAAGACAAAAACATCATGAAGCATGAGAAATTCTGTGACGCATGGATGAACCAGTATCCGGTATTGTTTCTTTCGTTTAAGGATGTGGAAGGGCTGACGTTCGAGTCGTCCTTTAAGATAATGAGGACGACCCTTTCCGATCTCTGCAAGAAGCATTCCAGCCTTTTGGAAGCGGAGGCAGTTGATTTGGATGACAAGGTGAGATTCCGCAAGTTGAAGGCAGAAGCCGCCGAGATTGAGGATATAAAAGTCTCCCTGAAAACAATCATGCGCATGATGTATACCGTTTATGGCAAGCCGGTGATTCTGCTTATCGATGAATATGATGTTCCGCTGGCAAAGGCTCAGGAGTCAAAAAACAAAGAGTTTTACAGGCAAATGCTGGACGTAATCCGCGGAATCATGAGCATCTCGATGAAAACAAATGAATATCTGAAATTTGCCATCGTCACCGGATGTCTGCGGATTTCAAAAGAGAGCATTTTTACGGGCGTAAACAATTTCTCCTGTTACTCCGTTACAAGCAGGCAGTTTAGTCAGTACTTTGGTTTCACTCATGAGGAAGTAGCTCAGATGCTGGATGCATTTGGCATGTCTGGAAAAATGGAACTGATTAGAAAGTGGTATGATGGATACATCTTTGGGAACACCGAAGTGTTTTGCCCTTGGGATGTTGTAAGCTACCTATCCGCAGTAATTCATGATGAGGAAGAAGAGCCGCAAAATTTCTGGGCGGATACAAGCTCCAACGCAATCCTCAATGATTTTGTAAACCATGGGAAAATCGATGCATCTGAAAAATTCGAAGTAATTCTCAATGGGGGAATCATTACCGAGGACATTTCTGAAGAACTGACCTACGACCACATCGCTGACTCTGAGAAGAACCTGTGGAGCGTGTTGCTGATGACGGGCTATGTTTCAAAGGCAGAAAAAGCAACGGGAAGAGGCAAGGTTAAGCTTCGGATTCCAAATGCCGAAATTGCGGACCTCATTAAAAACGCAGTTGTGGACAGGTTTGAAAGAACGCTGGATGCCGGCAATGTGGATGCCTTCATTACAGCCATGTGGAACAGGGATGAGCAAACCGCATCGGAAATGCTTACGAACATTCTCTGGAATTCTATCAGTTATTTTGATTACGGAGAAGAGTATTATCATGGTCTGCTTAACGGAATCTTTACTTCCCGGGGGTTCGCGCCTGATTCAAATGACGAAGCCGACCTGGGGAGGCTGGATTTGCGCATAAAGGATCGAATGAACAGAAGAATCCTGCTTTTAGAGTTTAAACGCTCTAAGAAAGCTGCAAATATGGATGCCGACTGTGATGACGCCATTTGTCAAATCTTCGATAATGGCTATGACAAAGCCATTCCGGAAGGCTATGAAGAGCAGCTTATCTGCGGCATCGCTTTTTATGCGAAAAGGGCTATGGTGAAGTTTGTAAGAGGATAGCCGCATGCGAGAACAGGATGTTTTTTAAACGGCAGTTTGAATGTCAGATTATCACACGAATCGTATAGGGGAACTCTATAATTTAGAAGTGAGAAGAATTAAGGATTGGGTCAAAATAATTGTCCCGAAATTTCAGCATATAGGGATAGATAGAAATCGGGACATAAATATATGACTCAATCCTAAGGATGAAAGAGGGAAAGAAATGAAACATTATATCATCGCAAAACTGGTAGATGGCTGTGATAAGAAGGAATTGTTGGAACCCGTGGAAGCTTTGTTCCGTGAGACACTGAATATTCCGGGCATTCATGGTGTCAGAGTGAAACCGTGCGTTGTAAATCGGCCTAACCGATATGACATCATGATTGAGATAGACATGGATCCGGAGGCACTTGAAGAATACGACAAGTCTGAGCCCCATCACAGGTGGAAAGACCAATATGGGCATCTTATCCAGAAAAAGACGATATTTGACAGCGAGGATTAAGGATTGAGTCATATAATAATGTTCCGATTTCTATCTATCCCTAATTGATGGAAAATTCGTGACATTTTTTTGACCTAATTGCTGTACACCCATTTCATCGGGGAAAGCAGTCAAAACGAGGATATAAAGCAAATGGCGACAGCGCATAAATCCATCTTCATCGATGAAGACGGCTACCTGGACGTGCCGAAAATCATGAAGCATTTCATCCGGGAGCATAACCGGATTCATGAGGGACGGACGGAGAAGTTCCTGGAGGAAGAAGGGCGTGAACGTTTTATCACGTACGTATCCGCCATCATCAATGGGACGGGTATCTACAGCATAGAAGAACAGACCCGGACCAGAAGGCGGATGGATCTTGTCATCCATTACCTTGGCAGGCGGTATGTGGTCGAGATGAAAATCTGGCATGGCCAGCGATACAACGAGGAGGGCGAACGGCAGATTCTGGACTATCTCGATTACTTCGGGCTTGATACCGGCTATATGCTGAGCTTCAACTTTAACAGGACGAAGGAGCCGGGGGTACACAGGGTCGCTATCAGAAATAAGACGCTGTTTGAAGGGGTTGTCTGACAGGGGCTGGCACTTTGGTTCATAGATAAGGATCGAATTAGTGAACCGGTGTTTCGCCTTTTTGCAATCGAAAAAAGCGAACCAGTAGTTAACTTATTTAGAGATAAACCGCCATTCACTCTTCCTTGGACGCATTATCTGATTTTGATGCGAATCAAAAATCCTGACGAGCGCAGTTTGTATGATTTTGAACCAACAACTTTCAATCTGGGAAACAGCAGAGTGGAGCAAGGAAGGCATTTTGAGATTGGTTTGCAACCAGCCAGATTATCAAGGATAGTTCAAGGCAGGAATGAAAGCTCAGGATGAGATATGGGATTGAAATGGCGGGCGGTTGTTCTGCGAATTGCGGAAAGACCGCCCGCTTTTTATGCTTGAAAAATATCCCTCTGTAGGTAGAGAATTGTTGCTCGGTGGGCTAACATGTTCAG
>JAUMWM010000079.1 GCA_030529705.1 Lachnospiraceae bacterium | reverse complement strand
GTACAAATATTTCTCTTTACATCTACCGAAAGTGCAGAAGAGCCAAAAATTTTGGCCCAAAAGGACCGTCCCCATGAGCCGAAAAAACTCAGCCCAAAAGGACCGTCCCCGCGGGCCGAACCAATCTGAGGTATTATTATATGAAGAAACTCCTATCCAGCAAGGAAATCAAGTGGGAAGATGTCGTCGCGACCCTCCTCGCCCTGTTCGCCCTGATCTTCCTGTTTCTCCGCAACGTGAAGCTGGAAGACCTGACTCTGCAGGATGAAGCGGTCAGCGTCGGCTATCTGGCCACGGCGTATGGAACGGATGTGACACAAGAGACGGACGAAGCGCCCATGACCGGCTCCCTCCTCTACATCGACGGCGGTAAAAGCCGGGTCGTCGGCCTCAAAAACGGCAAAGCCGACTTCATCGTGAATGCGGGCGGCAAGAACTTTTATCAGGCGGAAGACCTGTGCGTGGACGAGTCGGACGGCTCCTTCTACGTATCATCGGTGGACTGGGACGGGAGCGGGTATTTGCTCGCGTCGGAGCGGATCCTCCACTATGACGCAAACGGCAAGCTCCTGGACCAGGCCTACATCGAAGAATACGAACCGAAGGACGAGATCAACCGCCACCGGATATTTGACCTCCGCTTCGAAAGCGGCGCCCTGAGCTTCATCCGGGCGGACGATAAAGGCATAACGCTCTGCGCCATCCGCGACGACCTGCTCATCACCATAGCCTCCTACCCCTACCCCGACGCGTGGATCTATTTCCAGAACTTCGCCCACACCCGGAACGGGGCCATCTACGGAGTCCAGAAGCAGGGGCAGATTATACGATTTGCCGGAAGCGGCCAAAAAACGGTCTACCAGAGCCCCGAGGGCAGCTCCGAAGTCCTCTTCGACGTGGACGTAGACGAGGACGGACGCGTGTACTTCGTCGACATATACGGCGGGCGCATTTGCTCGGTCATGTCCCGCGGCCATTCCAGAGAGGTAATCGGCCCGGCGGACGTCCTGGGCGAAGACAACGGGGGCAACGGCTCGGTGGTGTCCAATATTTATGCAAATGATGCCACCCTCGCCACCATCTACAACGACCAGGTGGTCCTCTTTAATACAAATGGCAAAATCGCCCTCTGCGAGAGCGTCTTTCCAAAGGGACCGTCGTTTTATCTGTATTTCGGCACGTCGCTTGTCGCCGTTCTGATGGTCTTCTTCGGCGCCCTCTATCTGGTCCTTCGCCTGTATTTCTACTTCAGGCTGAACCAGATCAGGCTGTCCGGCATGGTGATATCAGAAATCTTTTTCGTAGTATTCACCCTGGCTCTCTCCTTCTCCATCATCTATGGAGTGACGGAACCGTTCGGATATAACTATTTGTCCACGATTACCGGCAATCTCAAGGATATGGCCATCATCGGGGCAAATCGCTTCGACCCCGACTGGCTCCGCGGCATAAAGACCGCCGCCGACTTCAAAAACGAAGACTACAACGCCATGACCTCCCTCATGCACGCCATCACGACGGATAAACATGACGTGACGAGCCGGTACGGTGCGGAAGTCGACATCATCGACCCGGACGGGCGCGGCTATTCGCTGTCCTTCACGGACGATTCCATCGGGACCTACTACCCGCTGGACGCCTATACATATGAAGAAATCCAGAAAATCTACGAAACCGGGGAAGCTTCCGAGAGCGAGCCGACCATCTCGGCCGGCGGCACGTTCCTCTTCGGCCGGGCTCCCATCGTGGATGAGAACGGCAAGGTGGTGGCGGTATTTGCCGTTGCCCAGGACAATTATAAGGTCATGGAAATGTTCCAGTCGATCATTTCGGGAGTCCTTATCAGCATCCTGCTGGCAGTGATTGCGGTCATTTTCCTGCTGAACGAGGGATTTGTCCTGCTCCCCGAGATACGGGAGGCAAAGCACGGCAACGTGAAAGCGACCATCGGCGGCCATCCGGTGCCGCTGTCGGTGCTGCGGATCATGACATTTACGGTGGCATTTGTCCTCAACATGACCTCCTCCTTCCTGTCGGTCTACACATCGAGCTTCTGGTCTGAATCCCTCGGAATACCGCAGTCGCTGGCCGGCGCGATTCCGCTGTTTGCAAACAGCATCCTCGTCGCCGTGTCCGCCCTCTTCTGCCCGACGCTCATGAACAAACTGGGCTTCCAAAAGCTCACGATCCTCGGCCTCCTGCTTGCCGGCTGCGGGGACTGCCTGGCAGGTTTTTCGAAGGCGTATGCGCCGATCGTCATGGCCCTGCTGCTCAACGGAGCGGGCTTCGGCATCCTGATGAACACAATTTCCATCACCATCGGCATGGTGGACCAGGACGACAGAAGGCAGAAGGGATTTGCGGGATACAATGCCGGGTTCGTGGCGGGCATCAACTGCGGCATGATCGCAGGTTCGTTCATCGCCGGAGTGCTGGAATACAATCAGGTATTTTTCGTCACGACCGCCCTGTGGGTCTCGCAGATCCTGCTGTTTGCGGCAGCCGGCAAGGGAATCCACACGAAGAAGGGCGATGTCTGGGCGGAGGACCGGGCGGAACTCGAAAAGCACGGCTTCCCGATCCTGGGGCTGCTTTACGTGCTGATCGTCGCGATTCCGTACTCGATCATCGGGTCGTTCCAGTACTACTATATCCCGATTTTGTCCGACAGCCTGGGCTATAACGAAAAATACACTTCGCTCCTGATGCTGATTTTCGCGATTTGCGGCATCCTGCTGGGCGACCGGCTGACCGGCATCATGTGGCACCGGCTGAAAGACAAGGCAGTGTTCAGCGCCTACTCGCTGGCCCTCATCGCATGGCTCATTATTTCGTCCACAAATGACCTCCGCATCGTAGCCATGGCGATGGTCGTACTGGGAATTTCTTTTGCATTTGGGCTGAACGTCATCGTGGAGACTTTCCTGAATCAGTGGTTCATGAAACATATTAAAGAGGACACGGCCATGTCCGTCTATAATTTCGCGACCGGGATCGGGCAATCCTTCAGTTCCATCGTCTGCGGTATAATTCTGGCGGCGGGCATGTTTTACGGGATGGCGGCATTTGCCTGCGTGTGTGCGGCGCTGCTGGTGCTTGCGCTGATCCTGTTCCGGCAGAAGGGAAAATTATCATAATCGCAGGAGAGGGACAGACCCTCTCCTGCGAAACAGGAGGAGATTAAATGAAAAAAATCGGGTTAAAAGTCAGGGTCATCAGCCTCTGCATCATCTTCACGATCCTGCTGGCGGGCAGTCTCGGATACCTGGGATTCCGTCTTTATAAAAACGGCCTCAACGAAAAATACTGCAGATACGCCGACGCCCTCATCGGCATGACCGACTACCAGCTGGCCAAATACGACATGCCGAAGATGATCCGGGACCAGAGCATGGGACCGGACTACTATGCCGTGGGCGATACGCTCAACGACATGAAAGAGAAGACAAATGTCGCCTACATCTTCGTCATTTATTTCGATGACCTGGATGACCTCTACAGCATTCACTACGCGACCTACGGTTCGACCGCGGAGCAGCTGGCCACCGATGTAAATGAGCCGGCCTTTATGGGCAAACCCGCCGGCGAAGGGGACTTCGACGAGGGGATGCGGATCGCCTACCGCGACGCAATCCGAAATAAGGAGCAGGGGCTATGCTCCTATGACAATAATACGGACAAATACGGCCACATCATCACCTACTTCCGAGTCTTCTATGACAAACAGGACAACCCCGTGGGCATTATCAGCATTGACATCGACGTCAAGGAAATTCAGGCGGCCCTCCACCAGTATCTTATGTGGGTTTTCATCATTGCATTTGTATTGATGATGGTCTTCGTGAGTGCATTTGCGGGGGCGGTCAGCAGATTCATGACAGATCCCGTCATCCGCATTGCGGAAAGCACGACCGGATTCGTGAAGCAGCTGGAGGAGGCGGCGGCGCCCGAGGAGCTTACATTTGCAGATCCAAAAGTCCACTCCTACGATGAACTCGGCATGCTGTCCCGCAACGTCACCAAGATGTCGGAGACCGTGAAGGACTACATGCAGAACCTGCAGTCTGTCACGGCCGAGAAGGAGAGGATCGGCGCCGAGCTGAACGTCGCCACGCAGATCCAGGCGGACATGCTGCCCCGGATTTTCCCGGCCTTCCCGGACCGGGAGGAATTCGATATTTACGCCACGATGACCCCCGCCAAGGAGGTCGGCGGCGACTTCTATGATTTCTTCCTCATGGACGAACACCACATCGTGCTGGTCATGGCCGACGTGTCCGGCAAGGGCGTGCCGGCGGCCCTGTTCATGGTAATCGCCAAGACGCTGATCAAGAACCGCGCCCAGATGGGCGGCACTCCGAGCGAGATCCTTGCGGACGTGAACGAACAGCTCTGCGACGGCAACGACATGAGCCTTTTTGTGACGGCCTGGCTGGCGGTCATCGACCTCCGCACAGGGAAGGGACTTGCCGCAAATGCCGGTCACGAGCATCCGGCCCTCTACCACGCCGGCGGCAAATGGGAACTTGTCGTCTACCGTCACTCCATCGCGCTCGCGGCTATGGAGGGCGTGCGGTTCAGGGAGCATACATTTGAGCTGCAGCCGGGCGACAGCCTGTTCGTCTATACGGACGGGGTGCCGGAGGCGACGGACACTCACAACATGCTTTACGGCACAGACCGGATGCTCGACGCGCTGAACCGGGAACCCGGGGCATCGCCGGACCGCCTGCTTCGGAATGTCAAGGCGGACATCGACTTGTTTATCGGGGGCGCGCCGCAGTTCGACGACATAACCATGCTCGGCTTTACGTGGCAAGGCAAGCGTTGAGTATCGCAGGAGAGGGACGTTCCTTCTCCTGCGTTTTTTCCTGACGCAGGAGACGGTTACTGTTCACACTTCCGCACAAAATCGCCTGTTTTTGCGGCAATTGGGGTGTCATCCTGAGCGTAAGCGAAGGATCTTTTACATAAAGCCGCTGCAGATGGTAAAAGATCCTTCGCTTACGCTCAGGATGACAAGGGCAGTACATGAGGTGTGAACAGTAACAGGAGACGTCCCTCTTCCGCGTTTTTTCTTGACAACTTTCTTGACAACCTTCGCCACAGTTGTGAAAATAAGGTATACTATAATGGAAGTCAGGTAGAAGTTTCGAACTTCGTTTCAAATCTACTATAAACGGCTCCCGCGCATATGCGTGGGTCCAGAAAAGAGGTAAAAATGGAAGATTTTAATGCAAATGCATTCGGTTCCGACTACATCTCCCCGGATTCCTACACCCCCAAGAAGAAAAACTTCTTCTGGCGCCCGGGCGGACTCTGGACGGATTTCTTCATCGTTGCGGCCATTTTATCGTTAATGCTTATTTTTGTGGGAAGTCCACTGGCAGATCTCCTGACAAAGAAGCTTTTTCCTGCAGCCAAATGGCTCACTACCATCACGGGAGACGAAGATATCTCAACCTTCATGCTCTCATATTTTGGCTTTTTCGGAATCTGGATCATATTCATGATCGTCATCAGCTTCTTCCGGTCGAACCGTCCCATCTGGAAAGCCTTCCTGTATAACGGCCACGGAAACAACATAAAAGCCATCTTCATCGGCATACTGATCGGCTTCGGCATGAACGGCATCTGCATCCTGATATCATGGATCATGGGGGACATATCACTGTCTTTCAACGAGTTCAATCCCAAGCTCTTTTTCATGTTCCTTTTCTGTGTCCTGATTCAGTCGGGCGGGGAGGAAATTGTAACCAGATGTTACCTGTACCAGAAGCTGCGGCGACGATACCGCTGGCCGATCATCGCCATCGTGGTAAACGCCCTCTTCTTCACGGCTCTTCATATAAATAATGATGGAGTTACAAAGCTGGGACTTATCCAAATACTCGAAGCGGGCATCCTGTTCTCGCTCTTCATCTATTTCTACGACAGCCTTTGGACAGCCATCTGGGCACACACCGCCTGGAATTTCACACAAAGTATCGTGTTCGGGCTTCCGAACAGCGGCATCGTCTCAAAGTACTCCGTATTCAGGCTCGACGCAGCATCTGCCAGGAACGGCATTTTCTACAATGTCGGATTCGGCGTGGAGGGCAGCCTCGGCTCATGCATCATCTTAGGAATCGCCATTCTCGCCGTCCTGATTATAAACCTTATCAAACGGCGCGGCGAGCGCAAGGACCACTGGGAAGAGATGGACGAATACACGGTCAGGAACCCCCTCCACATCTGGCTGCCAATCGTAATTTCGCTTGCCCTGGGTGTTGCGGCGTATATGATTTATCCTGCCGCAAAATCGAAATCGAATGATTTGAAACAGAAATTTGAAGCACTGCCGAAGGAACTAACGACCGGGGAAACGGCGGAGAATACGACCGAAAAGGACAATTCCACTGCCGAATCCGCCAGGCCGTCGGATGAATCTGCTGCAAATGCCGACAAGGCAAAAGACAAAACCAATTCAAGTGCCACCAAGACGACAAACAAAACCGATTCAAATGCCGATAAAACGACAAACAAAGCCGAATCAAATGCGGATAAGTCGACAAACAAAACTGACGCAAATGCATGAAGACCTGCCCCTACGAACTCAATATCCCGGCGCTTCTGCGCAAGAACTATGAAGATTACAAACGGGTGCTGGCAGAAGAAGTCTCGGTAGGATGAGAACCACTGAACTGTTCAACCGGACGCAGCTGCCCGGCAGCTGCAGCCAGACAAAAACATGCAACCGGCAAAAAAATTCGGCGGGATGGACCGCCCCTGTAAAAACAGAACAAATACCACACTTTAAAGGAGGAATGAATATGTTAACAATAGATGCTCTGAGCCGCTTCGGCGCAAACACAAAAGAAGGCATGGGTCGCTGCGCAAACAAAGATGTCCTCTATCTGCGCCTGGTCAACATGGTACTGGATGACACTAGATTTGACAGACTCGCCGCAGCAATTGAAAGCAATGACAAAAAGGCGGCATTTGAAAATGCCCACGCCCTCAAAGGTTCGCTGGGCAACCTTTCGCTCACACCTCTCTATACTCCGATAGCGGAAATGACAGAAATGCTGCGCAACGGCGAGGATGCCGACTATGCTCATTTGCTTGAGGAGATACTCCGGCAGAGGGAAACCCTGCTCGAACTCCGCAACAATTGATGCATATGGAGAATTCCGAATCCTGACATTTGGACATGAGGATTGACTGGATGCATATACTAATTGAAAGAAAAAGAATCCTATGCGGCGGGGTCATTTGCCTGCTTCTTGCATTGATTTTATACCTGACCGGCGCACTTCCGTTACACGCCGCCACGGAAAGCACGGAGTCTGCCAAGGCGACCCCCGCCCCCATCCGCGTAGGCTATTATGAGAATGAGGTCTTTCAGGAAGGAGCGACGGAGGGTGCCGTCAAAACAGGCTACGCCTACGAATATTACCTGAAGCTCTCCGAATACACGGGCTGGAAATATGAATATGTGTACGGGGGCTACGGCGAACTCTACCAGATGCTCCTAAACGGCGAAATCGACCTGCTGGCCGGGCTGGCGTGGAGAGAAGAACGCGCCGGCCTGATCGGCTACCCGGAATCCATCATGGGCAGCGAAGCCTACTATCTTGTCAAGCAGGATACGGCAACCGACATCACCTCAGACCCTGCAACCCTGAACGGAAAGAAAATCGGCGTTCTGGACAGCGCCATGGTGGGCGTCCTGAACCAATATCTCGAAGACAACCATGTTACGGCAAATGTCGTCGCCTACCCGGAGCACGCCCCGCTCTTTTCCGCGTTCGATACCCGAAATCTGGATGTATTTGTCGCGGAAAGCGACGGAGCCTACGCCAGGGAGCATGCCGAAGTGCTGTGTGCCTTCGGCGCCTCAGAATACTATCTCTGCGTCAGCATCCAAAGGCCCGACCTTCTGGCCGAACTCAATGAAGCGCAGGCGCAGCTTGCGGCTGAGGAGCCGAACTTCCTCAGCTCACTCAGCGCGAAATACTATCCCGTCAGTGTCACGGCGCGGGCATTTTCCGCCGCCGAGAAAGAATGGCTTGATACCCACAACGGACTTCGCGTCGGGTATCTGGAAAACTATCTCCCTTACAGCGATACAGACGACGCGGGACAGGTGACCGGCCTGGTCCGGGACATCATGCCGGAAATCCTCAAAGAGCTGGGCATTGCGGACATCTCCATCACCTACCAAGGCTACCCCGGTTATGACGAAATGATCGGGGACGTGGAGAGCGGCACCATCGACTTGGCTTTTCCCGTGGGCGGAGGCCTGTATTATTCCGAGGAAAGCGGCATCTATCAGTCCAACCCCGTCGTATCGGTCTCAACGGCACTCGTGTACAAAGGTGCTTACGGGGAAGAGACGGCTGCGCACTTTGCGGTCAACGAGAACAACCGGATGCAGGATTACTATGTCCGGACAAATTATCCCGATGCGGAAATCACCTATTATCCGTCCATCGAGGACTGCCTCTCCGCCGTTCTGGACGGTGAAGTGACCTGCACCACCCTGAACGGCCTGCGCGCTAACGATATCCTGAAAAACAGCAAATACAGTGACTTGTCCCTTCTCCAGACCAGCCGGAACGATGACCGATGCTTCGGCGTGAAAATAGGTAATGAAGGACTTCTGAAACTGCTGAACCGCGGCATCAACGTAATCGGAGCCGATTTCGCACAGAATCTCTCCTATCGCTATACAGGCGGTCTGTATTCTTATAGTTTCAGCGATTTGATTCGGGATCACATGACATTTTTCGGTCCCGCCATCCTTGCCATTGCGACATTGATAATCTTCCTCCTGATCCGGGATTCCAGACTTAAGCGGAAAGAAGCGGCAGAAAAAGAATCTGCCCGGCTCGTGCTGGAAGAAAAAAACCGGGAACTGGCGGAAAACCGGGAGGCGCTCTCGGCCGCGCTGGCCTCGGCCGAGCATGCAAATCATGCCAAAACGACCTTCCTGAACAACATGTCCCACGATATGCGGACGCCGATGAACGCCATCGTCGGCTTCACCGAACTGGCTGCCACCCATATCGACGACAAAGCACTGGTCCAGGACTACCTTGAAAAGATTTCCGTATCCAGCCGACACCTCCTTTCCCTGATCAACGACGTGCTGGACATGAGCCGTATAGAAAGCGGAAAACTTACGATTGATGAGTCCGAAGTGTCCCTCCCGGACATCATCCGCGATCTCCAGACCATCATCCAGTCCACAGTCACGTCCAAACAGCTGAATCTGCTGGTCGACACGAAGGACATAGTACACGAGGACATTATCACGGACAGGCTGCGGCTCAACCAGGTCCTCCTCAACATCCTGACAAATGCAGTCAAGTTCACCGAACCCGGCGGAACGATCAGTTTCCGCGTGAGCGAAAAACCGTCCGGTCCGCAAGATGGCGAACCAATTCCGCGTCAGTCTGACACGCCCGATTCCGGCTTAAGCGAACAGCCGACCGGTCTCCAGGCAGGCGCACAGGCTCAGCATCAATCTGAGGCGACCGATTCCGACGTAAGCGAACAGCCGACCGGTCTCCAGGCAGGCGCACAGGCTCCGCATCAGTCTGAGGCGACCGATTCCGGCGGAAGCCAACAGCCGGCCCCCACCGACGGCATAGCTGTCTTCGAGTTCCGCATCAAGGATAACGGCATCGGCATGAGCGAAGAATTCCAGAAGACGATCTTCGAGGCCTTTACCCGCGAGAAGACCAGTACGGTCAGCGGCATCCAGGGAACCGGCCTCGGGATGGCAATCACAAAGAACATCGTGGATATGATGGGCGGCACGATTACCATCCACTCCAAGACCGGGGTCGGAAGCGAATTCGTCGTGACACTCCCGTGCAGGATCAGTGAGCGGACAGTTCATCCCGAAGCATATTCCGAGACTCCCGACTTCACGGGCAAACGGATCCTGCTGGCAGAGGACAATGAGCTGAACCAGATCATAGCCGTTGAGATTCTGGGGGAGGTGGGATTTGCCGTTGAGATTGCAAATGACGGCGTCGAGGCAGTCGAAATGCTGCGCAATGAGCCGCCTGACTATTACGATGTCGTCCTCATGGATATTCAGATGCCCAATATGGACGGATACGAGGCCGCAAAACAAATGCGCGCACTGGATGATCCCCAAAAGGCCAATATACCGATTCTGGCCGTCACGGCAAATGCATTTGAAGAGGACCGGCAGGCGGCGCTTGATGCCGGCATGAACGGCCATCTGGCCAAGCCTTACGACATCCCCGAAATCATGAAGACTTTAGGCAGGATCCTATTATAAAAAATCGCAGGAGAGGGACGTTCCTTCTCCTGCGATTTCTTTTATTGACGCAGGAGGTTACTGTTCATTCTTCCACACCAAAATCGCCTGTACCCATGGTATATTAGGTGTCATCCTGAGCGTAGCGAAGGATCTTTTACAGAAAGCCTCTGTAGATGGTA
>JAUMWM010000078.1 GCA_030529705.1 Lachnospiraceae bacterium | reverse complement strand
AATCCTCCATGTACAACCTGTTCAACATCGTTAATGACAAGGCAGCTACGGAAGAGCTCGTCATCAAGGCCGTCCAGCACGAGGGATTCTTCGCAGCAATCACGGACTTCAAGTCCTACTTCGATGCAAACCTCCAGCTTACGGACATCAAGACGGCTTCCAGCATGTTCACCGACAAGTGGCCGATTTACACCAGGACCAATGACGCATGCCCGACCCAGTACATGCCCGGCGCATCCGTCAAGAAATCCCTCATCTCCAATGGCTCTATCATCTCCGGAACGGTCGAGAATTCCATCATCGGCCGCGGCGTAGTCATCGAGGAAGGCGCAGTCGTAAAGAACAGCGTCATCTGCTCCGAAGTCTTCATCGCCAAGGATACAGTCATCGAGAACCAGGTCGTTGACAAATATGCGCAGATTATCCACGCCAGCAAGATCGTTGCAGATCCGGAGAATCCGGGCTACATCAAGAGGCTGGATACGATCTGATCCATATCGGCTCCATAAAGTATTTTAATAAGGTAGGGGGAGGCTGCGCCGACCTCTACCTTTTTTGCGAACCTGTTTCTGGCACAAATCGCGTCATCTATCATTTTTATGCGGATCTGTTTCTTGCGCAAAACGAGTAACATTCCTCATGTGATATATGTAAAAAACAGGGCAGAGGTAACCCCCTGCCCTTTCCTTTCTTTCATCCGTCCGCTTCTGCCGTGCTCACATATATCCCGGTCAGGCGTTCTGCCGCCTCCTGGCTTTCAAACTCAACCTGTATCTGGTTTTCAGCCGTAAAGCCCCCGTAGTTATAATACCTCGCTTCATCATTTTCCGTATAATTGATGATGTTCGTCTCGCCCAGCATTTGCCCGTCCACCAAGGTCCTTACTATAAACTCACCGGTCGGTGCCAGCATCTCGACTCCGAGCCGGCCTGAAACAGGTCCGATTGCAACTCCCGCAGAATTTGCATTTGAAAGATCCAGCTCATAGTGGACCTCGTCCATCGAAGCCAGTTCCGAAACCGGATAAAAGGTCAGGTGGTCGTAATTGACAACTTCCGGATTCACCGGGAGCGGCAAGTCCAGGACGTCCTTGCCGCCTATCTTGACGCCGCAGCCCTCGTCCACGAGCGGGTCGATGAGATTTATGATGGTTCGGAAATACATCTCCTGGCCCTCGTCATTCGGATAAAATCCTCCCTGCGTAAGCGATTCGTAGTTTTTTGCAAATGCCTCCACCGTATCCGCTACCCCCGCCCTGTAATATTTCGCAAGGCTCTGGACTGTGTCCATCTTATCAGTCATCTCCTTCTGCGTGCTCTCCAGGATGCAAATGACCGAACTCCTCGGAAACTCGATATTGATGTTTCTTAACAGGGCTTCATATATCTCGGCAAAACCATCGTCCGAGTCGTTCTGGCCGCAGCACACGATCGTCAGGTCATAATCTTCCTCCCGCTCTGCAAGCTGTTTCAGCCGGACGTATACCCCGTAACTCGGACATCCGCCAAAGCACTCGTTTTGTACCGTGACCGCCGATTCATACTTTCTTCCAAGATAAGCCTCCAGCAAGGCGTCCCACCTGTTCGAGACATCGCTCGCTCCCACTCCCAGGCCGATAGAATCCCCTATGACCAGAATCCGCACGTCCTGATGCTGCGCAAGCTTCTGGAAGAAACTGGCGTCAGTGTCTGCGGATGCCTCGCTTTTTGATCCATCGTCACTTTCCGCGGCCGTCCGGGATGCATCGCTTTCCGTGGCTTCCGGGATGATATTTCTCTGCGAATCGCCAACCCCATCGGAAGCCGATTCGCTTCTGCCGTCAGAAGAGGCATCCGCGGCAGGAGGGATGGCATCTGCCGCCTGTCCCTCCAAAGCCTCTGCGCCAGCCCCGACAGATTCGTCCGTAAGAACGTTGCTGGCATCTATTGCCTCGGAGTTCTCTGCCGCCGGGGACGATTTGAACCTATGGAAAAGCCTGGTCAGCTCCGATGGCGATCTGCTTATCAAGAAGACATAGGCAATGCACAGAAGCGAAAGAATGAGGCATATAATATTCCTGCGATTTAGCATAATTCCTCCAAGTGTAATGAATTTAAAGCAGAAATATCGCTTAAGACAGGACGTTCCTTCTCATGCGATTTTTGCCATTTTATGCAGAAAAATTGCTAAGGATTGGGGCATAAATTATTGTCCCGAATTTTTCAGCCTTTAGGGATAGATAGAAATCGATCCATTAAGAGCCTAAATACTTTCATCATGGGCGGCAGTCAAGGAATCGGAATGGCTCGTCATCCGGCATCGCCAGATACTGCATCATGAGGAACGCCGCCCTGACTGACAGCTTCTCCTCGGACAGAATCCTGCGAACCTCCGCCTTGTCCGCCAGAATAACCTCTATCCACTCTGAGGATTCAAGAGCCCTTTCTCCGATGTCTGTCACGTAGCCGAACACTGCGCTGCCCGGCTCGTCGGAAAATCCCGGAACGAGGAAAAACGGCCGCCTACAGAAAGCTTCTCCGCCGGAATACTCTTCAAATGTAATCCCCGTCTCCTCCTTCATCTCCCGCACTGCAGCCTCTCCGGGCGTCTCCCCCGGATCAATCAGGCCCGCCGGAAGCTGGTAAATCATCTCGTCCACAGGGAACCGGTATTCCCTCTCGACCACGAGCCTCGGATGCTCTTCCTTCGTTACCGCATAGATGCAGATACCCTCCGAGACCAGGTCATGCGTCCTGACCTTGAGCTTATCGTCGGAGTTCCTCGTGCAGAAGAAATAGTCCCGATCCTTCCCCTCCCTGTCTTCAAATTTCAATTGATACATGTTCAGAAATCGGTTGTCGGTCTGACGGTGGATGCTTTTAATATGGCTCTTTCTTTCCATTTTCACCTCTTTTCTGGTCCCGCGCGTATGCGCGGGCGCTGTTAATGGCAGATTTGAAACTAAGTATCAAACATGTCTCTTTTCCCCTCATACGCAGGTGACAATAAGACGGCTCTGGCAGAGGGAACGGATTGCACAGCTTTTCCCCTCATACGCAGGTGACAATAGGTGCTTAGGGGTGTTTTCCTGCGCAAAATGGCAAAAGTTCTGTCCTTGTCATCCTGAGCGTTAGCGAAGGATCTTTACAAAAAACATCGTTCTGTTTTTGTGGGTTAGTTTTCTTCCATTAATAGTCCCATAAAAACACAAACGAGGCTACATATGATGAAATCTGCTTAAAACCCCACCATACATAACCCCACTACATTCTGTAAGAAATACTATAGATAATTGGCTGCCGGCAGCCGGACTCGAACCGGCACGAGTGTTACCTCGAGGGATTTTAAGTCCCTTGCGTCTGCCTATTTCGCCATGCCGGCAAAAAGAAAAGCGACTCTGAAGGGACTCGAACCCTCGACCTCCGCCGTGACAGGGCGGCGTACTAACCAACTGTACCACAGAGCCGTGTATAGCAACTTGTTGTTGCTTAGGATCCTTCCATAAGCAAATGATTCAACTTATGCCAGAATCCCAAAATATAGAGCAGATTGAAGGACAATCTGCGGGCATCGGCATTGAGCCAACGCCTTAAGTGGATCTTCGGGGACTCGAACCCAGGACCGACCGGTTATGAGCCGGTTGCTCTAACCAACTGAGCTAAAGATCCATAAAACTGTACAAGAACATGGGAGATGCGCCATTTGCAAAACAAATGTAATTCATCTGCGCATCCATCAAGCTGTTTTTTCGCACAGCCATGCGAGGCTCTCAGCCACGCATAAGCTCCCCGAGTAGGGCTCGAACCTACAACAACTCGGTTAACAGCCGAGTGCTCTACCATTGAGCTATCGAGGACCGCCTAGGAAGCGGCTCCTGCCGCATTCCGAACGATACTATGATACCAAAAAACACCTGCGTTATCAAGGACTTTTTTCAATATTGCGCAGTCTTTTTTCGGTCCGCGGGGACGGTCCTTTTGGACCAAAAAATTTTGGTCCAAAATGACCGTCCCCGCGGGCCGAAAAATGGGGGAGACTGGAATGAGTGATTTGAATAATCTGACAGATGAGGAGTTGGTCCGCCGCTATCGGGAGGGGGTTCCCGAGGCGGTGGATTTTCTCCTACAGAAATATAAGCCGCTCGTGAAGAATAGGGCCATGACGAAATATTTGAAGGATGGCGAGGCGGACGACCTCATTCAGGAAGGGATGATCGGTCTCTATAAAGCCGTCCGGGATTATGAGCCGGAGAATGAGAGGGGGGCGTCGTTTTTTACATTTGCCGCATTATGTATTGACAGGCAGCTCATGCACGCCATTGAAGCGTCATCGAGGCAGAAGAGAAGGGCGCAGACGGAAGCGGTCCTGCTGACGGAGGACGAGTGGGAGAGTTATATGGGTCCGGAGGAGAGTCCGGAGAAGATTCTGCTCGACTTGGAGGTGGCCGACGAGACGTATGACCGGATATTCGAGGCGCTGAGCGGGATGGAGAAAAGGGTGTTCAACCTCCAGCTCTGCGGATATGATTATCGGGAGATTGCAGACATTCTGGGGAAAACGCCGAAGTCAATTGACAATGCGATCCAGAGAATCCGCAGGAAGACGAAGGAGCAGACGGGCGGCGCGAAATAATTAGTGCCAAGAACCTCAACATGCGTTACAATACAGGTAGCAGTATTTTGAAGTCATTATAAGAAAGAGAGGATTACAAATGGCTGATTACATTCTGAAGAACTCCGAACTGACCGTCACTGTCAGCTCCGCCGGTGCGGAGATTCGTTCCGTCAAGGACAATGCCACGGGGCAGGAGTATATGTGGCAGGCAGACCCTGCATTCTGGGGCTGGAGATCCCCGAACCTTTTCCCGATTGTAGGGAACGTCATGCATGACGAGTACCGCTACAAGGGCAAAGCCTATGCCATGAAGCAGCACGGCTTCGGGCGCAGGAGCGAATTTGTACCTGCGGACGTGGAGGGGTGCGAGCTGGGATTTGCACTCTGTGAGAGCGAGAACACGCTGGAAGCCTATCCGTTCTGTTTCCGCTTCGAGGTCGGCTACAATCTGACTGGTCGCTCCCTGAAAATCACTTGGCGCGTGATCAATCCGGCAAATGAAACTCTCTATTTCCAGGTAGGCGCTCATCCTGCCTTTAATACGCCGCCGACAGACAGCGAAGCTCCGAAAAATGCTTGCTACCTGTCTTTTGATACGGAAAAGCCACTTGAAATCAGCCTGATGAATCTTAAGGACGGGGGACTGAGTGATGACAAGAAAGACTATCCTCTGGAAGATGGCGGATATCTGCGCATCACGGACGACCTTTTCGACATCAATACGCTGATTATCGAGAATGAGCAGGTCCATCGGATTTCGCTTTGCGATGCGGACAAGAAGCCTTATGTCACGGTTCGTTTTGAGGCTCCGCTAGTGGCTGTGTGGTCTCCTAAAGCCGCCGCTCCGTTCGTTTGCCTCGAGCCGTGGTACGGCCGTCTGGACCGTACGACATTTGCGGGAGAGCTGCCGGAGCGCGAGTACGAGCAGAAACTTGAACCGGCGGGCGTGTTCGAGAAGTCATATACTATAGATTTTGAGTGAGATGCTGTAGGGGGATTGCGAATCGTAGTATTTTATTGTAATATTTTAAGAATAATCAGGGAAAAAGAAAAAATATCAAGAAAAGTTAGAAAACTTGTTTACATTTCTGAACGGTTGTTATAGAATGAGAGTGCGATTTTTTCGCACTCTCATTTTTGCAGATATGGGAATCCATCTCTGCATATGATTATGAAAGAACGCTTTCATTTCCGCACATTCATGCGTAGTTCCAGTGGGAGAGAATAGAGAGATTATTCTCCTCTGCTCTGGAAGATGCGCAGGATGTCTGAAAAATTCTTTCATACCTAGTCACGGCATTCGCCGTAAGTATTCCATTATTATAAAATGCAGGAAGGGCATGAGTCGTCCTGCCAGGCGGGCATCCTGATTCATTTGCTGCCAGGCAAAGAATTTTGCTACCTGGCATTGCCAACCGACGACAACGAAGCAATGGCGAAAAAGACAGGTGTTTTCATGTAACAGAACTTATGAAATGCTGTACTAGAGTATAGCAAAGACTGCTTGGGGAGTATCGGTCTTTGCAGCGTCTGGAAATGGCAGGAACAGGACGCCTTGATGGGGCGATTGCATTTGCACAAATGCATTTCAAGCTATCAAAATGAAATAAGGGGGTTTTTATGAAGAAAAGAGGAGTAGTCCAGTACACCAAGGCGATGACGGAGCTTCATCGGTACGAAAGCATCAAGGAGGCGGAGACCGTATACAGCATCTCCCATGTTTCCGGCGTGTGCCGCAGGCGCAGGAAATCCGATGGAGGGTATGTGTGGCGGTATGAGGATGATGCGGATCCATTTTCGGAGCAACTGATTGAGCCGAGCCGGTACAGATGAGCGCGGCGAATGATCTTTTTCACTGTTCACGCTTGGCAACGCCCTTTTCATCCTGAGCGTAGGCGAAGGATCTTTCACACATAGCGTATGTTGATTGTTAAAGATGCACTCGGAGGGAGTTGTTACGTCAACTGTCCTTATCTTTCACATATAGCGTATATTGATTGTTAAAGATCCTTCGCTACGCTCAGGATGACATCTGCCTTTTCGAAAACACAGGTGATTTCTGAGCAGAAGGATGAAAGACTTCTTTCGTAATCGTCTGCGGAAACGGTTTCCATGACCGCAAGTATGGACAGAAACATCTTTTCGTATGACCGTTGCGACATTTGCCTAAAAAACTTGTGATTCTGCCTCAATCTGTGCTAAACTATGCCTTAGATTTTTACGGGCGAATGCCCGCACCAATAAGAAGAAAGGAGATACTGCCGGACGCGGCGCTTTTTTGAAGTACGCCCGGCAGCAAAAAAACGATGGCAGAGTGGAATATTGAGACAAAGTGCGTGCAGAGCGGTTACAGGCCGAAAAATGGGGAGCCGAGGGAAGTCCCGATCTACCAGAGCACGACTTTCAAATACGATACGAGCGCGGACATGGCCAAGCTTTTCGACCTGGAGGCATCCGGCTATTTCTATACAAGGCTGCAGAACCCGACAAATGATTACGTGGCGGCCAAAATCGCAGCCATGGAAGGCGGGACTGCGGGCATGCTGACTTCCAGCGGCCAGGCGGCGAATTTTTATTCCATTTTTAATATTGCAAATGCCGGAGACCACATCGTTTCAAGCGCCTCCATCTATGGCGGAACCTTTAACCTGTTCAATGTCACGATGCGGAAAATGGGGATTGAGTTTACATTTGTTTCGCCTGACTGCACGGAGGAGGAGCTTAATGCGGCTTTCCGGCCGAATACCAAGGCCGTTTTTGGTGAATCCATCGCAAACCCGGCATTGACGGTGCTGGATTTTGAGAAATTTGCAAATGCCGCCCACAGCCACGGCGTTCCCCTCATCGTGGACAACACGTTCCCGACGCCGGTGAACTGCCGCCCGATCGAGTTCGGGGCGGACATCGTCACGCACTCGACCACGAAGTACATGGACGGCCACGGCTCCTGCGTCGGCGGAGCGATCGTGGACGGCGGCAAATTCGACTGGATGGCCTATGCGGACCGGTTCCCCGGCCTTACCACGCCGGACGACAGTTACCATGGGCTTGTCTATGCGGAGAAATTTGGCCTCGAAGGGGCTTTCATCACGAAGGCAACGTCCCAGCTCATGCGCGATTTCGGTTCCATCCAGTCGCCTCAGGATGCCTATATCCTCAACATCGGCCTGGAGAGCCTGCATGTGCGCATGAAGCAGCATTGTACAAATGGCCTCGCCCTCGCGAAGTTCCTGTCTGCCAGCGCCAAGGTGGAGTCCGTCTCCTATCCGGGGCTGCCGGGTGACAAATATTACGATGTCGCGCAGAAATACATGCCAAACGGTACTTGCGGCGTTGTCTCGTTCTGCGTGAAGGGCGGAAGGGCGGCTGCGGAAGCCTTTATGCGCGAGTTGAAAGTGTTCGCCATCGAGACGCACGTTGCGGATGCCCGCAGTTGCTGCCTGCATCCGGCAAGTTCTACCCATCGCCAGTTGACGGACGAGGAGTTGATCGCTTGCGGCGTTCCCGGAAACCTGATCAGGATGTCCTGCGGGCTTGAGGGGACGGAGGATTTGCTTGCGGACGTGTCGGACGCGCTTGCGAAGATTTGAATTCGGCCCGCGGGCCGATTCCTTAGATTTCACTCAATACATCCGCCGGTTCCGCATTCGGGTTCTCCGTTGGCTGGTTCCGCGGTTCCGTTCTCGGCCTGACGATGGGTTTCCTCTGCATGTAGCCCGGAATCTGCGGTCCGTCCTGCGTCCGGTCCGCCCCTTGAGGGGATTCAGGTCCCTGTGGCGGCATCGGCTTCGAATCCCCGTCCCCGTACTGGGCGGGAGGATACGGCTGCGCTTTATCAGATATGCGGTTGGAAATTCTTGGGGTCTCTTCATCGCCCGTTGGTTCGGGTATCCCTTCCACCTGCCGGAATATTTGCATAAATTCCTTGCCGGTAATTGTCTCCTTCTGAATCAGGTATTCGGAGAGCTGGTCCAGAGTGTTGCGGTGCGCCTTTAGAAGGCCTAACGCCTGCTCATAGGACCTCTTAAGGAGGATCATGACTTCGTGGTCAATTTCCGTGGCCGTCTGGTCTCCGCAGTTCAGCACTATCCTTCCGTCAAGATACTGGTTCTCAACGCTTGCGAGCCCCATGAGGCCGAATTTCTCGGACATGCCGTACTGCGTGATCATGGCGCGGGCGATTTTGGTGGCTTTCTCGATGTCATTTGCGGCTCCGGTCGTGACCGTGTCGAATACGATTTCCTCCGCAGCCCTGCCGCCGAGCGTCATGACGAGCTGGGCCTCCAGCTCCTTCTTGGTATTAAGATACTTCTCTTCCTCCGGAACATTCATGACGTAGCCAAGGGCTCCCATCGTCCTCGGGATGATTGTAATCTTCTGAACCGGCTCCGAGTTTTTCTGAAGGGCGGAGCAGAGGGCATGGCCGATTTCGTGATAAGAAACGATCCTTCTCTCTTCGATGCTCAGGATACGGTCCTTCTTCTCTTTGCCCACGAGCACGACCTCCACGGCTTCCAGAAGATCCTTCTGCGATACCTGGTGCCTGCCGTTTCGGACGGCAAGAATGGCGGCTTCGTTGATCATATTTGCAAGATCGGAACCGACCGCCCCGCCGGTTGCGAGGGCTATGGCCTCCAGATCTACGGTATCATCCATCAGGACGTCCTTCGAGTGAACCCGCAGGATGGCGATTCGCCCCTTGAGGTCCGGCCGGTCGACGATGACGCGCCTGTCAAAGCGGCCGGGACGCAGCAGCGCAGGATCGAGGATCTCGGGCCTGTTCGTCGCGGCAAGGATAAGCAGGCCCTTCGTCGCATCGAAACCGTCCATCTCGGCGAGCAGCTGGTTGAGCGTCTGCTCGCGTTCGTCATTGCCGCCAAACCTTCCGCTGTCACGAGTCTTGCCGATTGCATCGATCTCATCAATGAAAATGATGCACGGAGCGTTCTTCTTGGCTTCTTCGAAGAGGTCGCGGACGCGGCTAGCCCCGACGCCGACGAACATTTCGACAAATTCTGATCCCGACAGGGAGAAGAATGGCACCTTCGCCTCCCCGGCGACCGCTTTGGCCAGGAGGGTTTTTCCCGTTCCGGGAGGGCCGACGAGCAGGGCGCCTTTCGGCAGCTTCGCGCCAATCGCGGAAAACCTTCCCGGATTGTGCAGGAAATCAACGCATTCCTGAAGGCTCTCTTTCGCCTCGTCTTCCCCCGCCACGTCTACGAACGTGATGCCGGTATCCCGCTGGACATAAGTCTTCGCCCGGTTCCTTCCGACTCCCATGATGCCTCCGCCTCCGCGGTTCATCTTGCCCATGAATACGCTGATAAGGATCATGAACAGGATGAAAGGTATCAGGAAGCTGAGAATTGAGTAAACGATCTCGCTGATTACGGACGTATCCTCTTTCGAGAATTCCACGTCATATTTGGCGAGCCTCTCCGTCAAGGCAGTCTCGTCTTCCGTCATCGTCGCATGATAGGTGATCGTCCCGGTTTTTTCCGCCTTCGCAGTTGGTTCGATTTCAAGGGATGTTCCCTTGATCGTGACCGATTTGACTTCGTTTTTCTCTAGCATTGCGATGAATTTGTCATACGTTATTTTTCTGGACGTTGATGTGTCAAGCATTCCCGAGAACATGCTCATCCCGATCAGGCCGACCATCAGGCATACCAGAAAAATGATCAGAGACTGACGGTTTTTGTTACCGTTATCATTCTGATTATTATTTCTGTTGTTATCCACACTGAACTCCTTTCATGGGCAAATGCGCCCGTCTGTCCGCATAAGCAGCCCGGACAGACATATTTCATTATATGTAGTTTGCGGCAAATATGCAAGAACACATATTTTCAATCCCAGCACTGAAGAATAAATTTCAAGAGATGTAGGTATGCACCTATCAATATCTCT
>JAUMWM010000323.1 GCA_030529705.1 Lachnospiraceae bacterium | reverse complement strand
GATTATTCAGCAGAGATGCCGCGGCTTTTACGTAACAGTTCATCTTTCGAGCAAAATAGCCTTTTGGATATGAACGGCTTGTCATCCTGAGCGCAAGCGAAGGATCTTTTACTTAAGGCAGGCAGTCAGTGAAGGTGAAAGATCCTTCGCTAACGCTCAGGATGACAAAGTCTTCATGCCCAAAACAGTTATTATGACGCAAAGGGTGAACTGTTACGCTTTTACTGTTCACACCTTCTGCATCATACTTGTCATCCTGAGCGTATGCGAAGGATGACACCCAAATTTGGCAATCACAGCCGCTTCTGTGCAAAAGTGTGAACAGTAACCGGCACACTGCAGCCCCGTCCCGTAAATCTCTGACAGCACTCAGCCCAGATACCATCTTTGCGCTTTGGTGGATGCCGCCATCCTCGCCGCAATATTCGTTCCATTTGCGGTTTTATTGCCGTTCAGATGGAGGACTGTACCCAGAGCATTCGTCAGGCTCACCGTCCCGTCCGGGTTTTTCGTAATCTTCCATCGCTGACCGCTCTCAGCCGCCCATTTGCTCTGGATGACGTTTGCCCCGTCCGTCTTTGTATTTCCTTTTACAGTGAGAACGAGACCGGAGTTCACATTTACGAGGCGGTAGTATCCCCCGCCGCTGTACATAATCCTGAACTTCATTGCGTTCGTGCTGCTGTACATGTACAGGTTCACATTCGCGCCGTCTGCCTTGGAAGAAGACGCTATATTGAGACCGAATGCCGTGTCTTTCGACGCTTTCACTGCATACGTGCCGTCAAACGGCGCATCGACCGCTGACGTCTCCGCAATATAGAAGCGCTGCAGGCCGGAGCTTGCCGTTTCAGCCATGCCGAGCGTCGTTCCCTTCACGGCGGACGCATCCGACATCGCAATCGAATATCCTGTCACATCGTTCATGATGGCAAATGAATTATCTGATTTCCGTGAAAGCTTCCAGTTCTGGGCAGGCCTCGTTGTCTGGTCATACAGGACGGTTCCCGCTCCAACCGCAGTACTGTTCTGCTGTACAGCAAGCGCCAGTTCGCATTTGGCATTGATGAACTTCCATGTGCCGTCAGCGTTCTGAACGGCTTTGAACTTCATGGCCTCTGAATTGCTTCGGTCCGTGATATAAACCTTTGTGTTATTCACCATCCTGCCCGCAAATGAGCAGACCGCTGTCTTTGAGTTATTCTTGGGAATAAGCTGGTAGGTTTTTCCGGATATTACAGAAGACACGCAGTCCACAATCTCGAATGTCTTAATTCTGGTTCCCGTATAATCTCCCTTCCCCGTGATCGTAATCTTCGCCGTTCCCGGATACTTATTATTCTCATATTTGACCGTGTAGTCCCTGTCCTTAATGAGCGTTACGCCATTCACTTTCACAGTCAGTGCCGGTGTGTATTCTTTTCCCGAGTAACCATAGGAAAGGCTGACTCCGCCGACCGAAGCTTTTTTTATATTTATCAGTTTCCTGATTGTAAATGTATTCTTTACGGTTCCGCAGTAATTACCGATACCGGTGGCTTCCACAATACCTAATCCTTCGTTCACGTTATTGCGGTACGTGACAGTATAATCACGTCCTTCTTTCAGCGCGACTCCGCTGCCGCTTACGCTGACGCTGACTTTTGGCTTAACAGCCTTCCCTGTATAGGAATAGAGCGTCTTCGAAAGTGTTATCCATCCCAGCTCAGGTAATTCAAAAAAGTTCACTGTATACGTAATGGACGCCTCTTTCCCCGTCTTTACATCATAAAGTCCGGTAACCGTGACTTTGTAAGAATCCTGATAGATGCCTGAATCCCCCGTATCAGACGGTTGGACAAAATTCAGGCCGGACCAGTATACATCCGCCTTTCCATTTGCCTCGGTACACGAATAGCCGAGCCCCGTCGTCAGGTTCTTTACCTTAATCACTACTTTCGATTCATCATCCGCCCGGACTATGTCGGTATTAAAATCAACTGTCCATGAGGATCTATACGGATTAACTAAATCCGCCGGCATATATCCGGCTGCCGGAAATGCGGAAAATGCATTTGCAAATGCCCGGCTGTCATAATAGATGTAATCACCGATAGCAATATGGCCGCTATAGCCAAAAACGATGCTGTCAAGATCGGGTGCCAGAATAGCACCCCTGTGTCCCACTGTATCCCAGGTTTTTCTGAAAATGTTATACCCTTCATTAAGCCATCCTGTGATAGCGCCAACAGGAGTATATCCCATCGCAAGTATATTGTGCGTACATGCAAAGCCTTCATCCCAGAGAGCATCATCCATGTCTTTCGGCTTACTGGAAGGCGAGATATAATGGTTGAACTCAAAGTTCCGGTCAAATGCCTGCGCCTGCATAGACGCGTCGCTTTTCAGATTCGTATCATATTCTTCAACGCCGACAAGCCATCTGTAAAAATTACTCATCGCTCCCATTGCTTTTAACGTATCAGATGATAGCACGCCTTGCGCATACGGGGCCCTGGTCGATGCAGGCACATCGTAATAGGTACTTGTGTTGGATTCAACATAAGTAGCCCCGGCCGCCGTGGCCGCCGTATACCTGTCCATGATATTCTTCTTCGTCCTGCCTTTCAGATTCGGGAAATCGGCGGCATCATACATAACGGCGTTTGACTTCCCGACCGGTTCAGGTTCACTCAAGGAAAAGGATTCCGCAGCTGCTGACAGTGCTGCATCTCCATCCGTCCCTGTCTCTGACGCGGAAGGATCGGCATCC
>JAUMWM010000322.1 GCA_030529705.1 Lachnospiraceae bacterium | reverse complement strand
CGACCATCCACCCGAAAGCCACGGAAGAGATTCCTTACATGATTGATATGATCGACACGCTCATCCACAATGGGCACGCCTATCCGAAAAACGGCACGGTGTATTTCCGCACGAGGAGCTTTAGCGGCTACGGAAAGCTCTCAGGGAAGAATCTTGACGACCTTCGTTCCGGCTTCCGCGACCTCAAGGTTTCCGGCGAGGACGAGAAGGAAGATCCGCTCGATTTCGTCCTTTGGAAGCCGAAGAAAGAGGGGGAGCCATTCTGGGAGTCGCCATGGTGCAACGGACGGCCGGGATGGCACATCGAGTGTTCCGTCATGTCGAAGCGGTATCTCGGGGAGCAGATTGACATCCATGCCGGCGGGGAGGACCTGATTTTCCCGCACCATGAGAACGAGATCGCCCAGTCGGAGTGCGCTTCCGGGAAGGAATTTGCCCGTTACTGGATGCACAATGCGTTCCTGAACATAGATAATCGGAAAATGTCCAAGTCGCTCGGCAATTTCTTCACGGTTCGCGACATTTCCGAGAAGTATGACCTGCAGGTGCTGCGCCTCTTCATGCTGAGCGCGCATTACAGGAGCCCGCTCAATTTCAGCGCAGAGCTGATGGAGGCAGCGGGCAACTCCCTCGAGAGGATTCGCAGGGCGGCCGACCGCCTGAAAGACCTTGTCCAATCGAATGCCGCAAATGCCGCCGGTTCCGATGATGAGATGAAAATTCGGGAGATTCGGGCATTTGTCGAAAGATTTGACGAGAAAATGGATGATGATGCAAATACCGCCGATGCCCTGTCCGTGGTTTTCGACCTGGTTCGTTATGCAAATATCAACGTCACGGAGGAGAGTTCCGGGGAAGTGACGAGGGCGGCATTTGACACGCTCCTTGAACTGTGCGATATCCTGGGCATCATCGCCCTGAAGAAGGAAGAGGTTCTTGATTCGGATATTGAAGCCATGATTGAAGAGCGCCAGGCCGCAAGGAAAGCAAGGGATTTCGCGAAGGCCGATGAGATTCGCGACAAGCTGAAAGACATGGGTATCGTGCTCATGGACACGAAGGACGGCGTGAAGTGGAGCAGGAAGTGAAGAATACGAATAAGGCAAATGTAAGGGAAGGTTTCCTGGCCATGCTCGATAGCATGAAGGCCGTGAAGAGAACGGGGAGCGAGAATGCGGATGCGGACGTAGATTATCGGTTTCTGCCGGAAATGTCCGAGGCGGAGGCAAGGACCTATGCGCCGCTCACTCTGGCATTTCTTGGCGATGCCGTCTATGAGCTAGCTGTCAGGACCATGCTCGTGCAGCGGGGGGATATGCGGCCGAACGAGCTGAACCGCAGGTCCTCGCTTTTGGCCAGGGCGCATGCCCAGTCTCAGGCCATGGAAAAGATAGAGCCGCTGCTTGATGAAACGGAGGCGGATATCTATCGGCGAGGCCGGAATGCGAAATCGAACACGATGGCCAAAAATGCGACGGTGGGGGACTATCGGAGGGCGACCGGGTTCGAGGCCCTGATAGGGTATCTCTATCTTGCCGGAAAGCGGGAGAGGGTCCTGGAACTGATTGAGATAGCGGTGAACGTAAACGGGCAGTAGCTGCCGTTACAGATTACGCTCCCGATATTGCCTTTGTCATACTGGGCGTTAGACAAGATCTTTTACCACCTACAGCGGCTTTTATGTAAAAGATCCTTCGCTACGCTCAGGATGACAGGTAACGGCTGAATCTAACGTTGCCAACCGATGACAACGAAGCAATGACGAAAAAGACAGATGTTTTGATGAAACAGGACTTATGAAGTGCTGTACTAGACGGCAATTGAAGACGAGGTAGTTCACACTATGGGAAATGCCAGAAAGCTAAAAAATTACCGGCAGGATCGTGAAATGACGGAAGAAGAGCTCAGCGGCCGGATCGAGGGCAGAAATGCCGTGATAGAGGCTTTCCGATCGGGGAGGCAGATTGACAAGCTGTTCGTGCAGGAAGAACTGCATGACGGACCGATCAGCACGATTTTGAGGGAGGCCAGGAAGTACGATACGATTGTCAGCTTTGTATCGAAGGAAAGGCTGGATGAAATGTCCCTGACCGGCCATCACCAGGGGGTCATCGCACAGGCGGCGGCATTTGCTTACGCCACGGTGGATGACATCCTGAAAAGGGCGGAGGAGAGAGGGGAGGCGCCATTTGTAATCTTCCTGGATGGGATAGAGGACCCGCATAACCTTGGCGCAATCATCCGCACGGCTTGCCTTGCGGGGGCGCATGGAGTAGTTCTGCCGAAGAGGAGGGCGGTCGGCCTCACGCCGGCAGCGGTGAGGGCTTCCGCCGGCGCGGTAAATTACGTCCCGGTCGCCCGCGTAACAAATATCGGGAAGGAGATTGATGCGCTGAAGGAGAAGGGACTCTGGTTCGTCTGTGCGGATATGGACGGGACGAGGATGTATGACCTCTCGCTCACGGGTCCGATCGGCCTGGTCGTAGGCTCCGAGGGCGACGGGGTCAGCCGGCTCGTGAAGGAGAAATGCGATTTCATCGCATCCATTCCGATGAAGGGGGAGGTAGATTCCCTGAACGCATCCGTTGCGGCGGGCGTCCTTCTGTATGAGATCGTGCGGCAGCGCGGGACTTGAGCGAGGTCGGAATTTCGGTCCGCGGGGACGGTCCTTTTGGGATGAAAAATTTCGGCCTGTGGGGACGGTCCTTTTGGGTCAAAAAATTTTCTCCAAAATGGACCGTCCCCGCGGACC
>JAUMWM010000077.1 GCA_030529705.1 Lachnospiraceae bacterium | reverse complement strand
CACCTGTAATACGGGAGGCGCGACGCGTTGCGCGGTGCGCTGCATAAGGGTAGAGGATTAACTCTTGCAACCTTGCAAAAATTCTAGTATAGTACACGTGGAAAAGTCATAATGATACGTTGCTGCCTTAGGGAACGCCAGAGAAGTGAAACCTGTGATATTCTTGGCAGGTTTCAAGCAGAATTCCCCGCCGTTTCCTTGCGTCGGGGCAGCGGCATACGCCTCCCATATGGGAGAGGATCTGAACGAAAGAGGGTGAGACTATTGGTAGAGTTAGATCCGATCAGATACGAACTGAATTCCTACGACGAACCTTTAGTTGAAATGAGGGATTCACTTTAACCTCGCTATCAAAGAAAAGCGAATTCAGGAATTAAACAGAGAGATGGAAGACCCGCATCTCTGGGACGACCCGGATGCGGCGCAGAAAAAGACGAAATTGCTGGCCAGCCTCAAAGCCGACGTGAGCGGGTATGATGAATTGATAGCCGCCCGTGACGACATCAGGGATATGATTGAGATGGCTGACGAGGAGCCGGACCCGGCGCTTGTTCCGGAAGTCGGGGAGATGTTCGAAGAGTTCAAGGCCAAGTTCGAGAAGATTCGTATGAAGACGCTCCTTTCCGGTGAATATGACAAATGCAACGCGATCGTCACGCTGCACGCCGGAACGGGCGGAACGGAGGCCATGGACTGGACCAACATGCTTTACCGTATGTACACCAGGTGGTGCGAGGCGCACGGTTACACTTATGAGGTTCTCGATATGCTCGAAGGAGACGAGGCCGGCCTCAAGTCGGTCACGTTCCAGGTCAACGGGGAAAACGCTTACGGCATGTTGAAGTCCGAACATGGGGTCCACAGGCTCGTGCGCATATCGCCTTTCAATGCAAATGGCAAGCGCCAGACCTCCTTCTCGGCCTGCGAAGTCATGCCGGATATCGAGGAGGATCTGGATATTGAGATTGATCCGAAGGACATCCGTATTGACACGTACCGTTCATCCGGCGCCGGCGGACAGCACATCAACAAGACGAGTTCTGCAATCCGGATCACGCATTTCCCGACGGGGATTGTCGTGACTTGCCAGAACGAGCGGTCCCAGTTCCAGAATAAGGACAAGGCATTCCAGGAACTGAAGATTAAGCTCTTCATGCTTAAGAAGCAGCAGAATGCTGATAAGCTTGATGATATCCGCGGCAAGGTGACGGAAATCGCATGGGGCAACCAGATTCGGTCCTATTTCCTGCAGCCATATCAGCTGATTAAGGATCTTAGGACAAATGAAGAGCAGACAAATGCCCAGAAAGTGCTTGACGGCGATATCGACCCATTCATAAATGCGTTCCTCAAATGGGAAGCGCTTGGAGGCCGGGCGAAAGAGGCCGCTGCGGATGCCACCGCTATCCGATGACTTATATCATCGTATGCGGACAGTTGAAAAGTTACAGACGCATCTCATAATGCAGGGGGAAGAAAATGATTAATGTTGCAATATTAGGATATGGCACAGTCGGGGCCGGCGTGTACAAAGTCCTGGACATGAACCGTGAAACGATTGCGCGCCGCGTAGGCGAGGAACTCTATGTGAAATATGTTCTTGACCTGCGGGATTTCCCGGGCGATCCGGCACAGGAAGTGCTGACTCATAATTACAATGATATTCTGACGGATTCGGATGTCATGATTGTTGTTGAGACCATGGGCGGCCTGAATCCGGCTTATAAATTCACAAAGCTGGCTCTGGAGGCGGGAAAAAGCGTCTGCACGTCCAATAAGGAACTGGTCGCAGAAAAAGGGTTGGAACTCCGCGATATCGCAAAGGCCAACCATGTCAACTATCTGTTTGAGGCCAGCTGCGGCGGCGGAATCCCCATCATCCATGCGCTCGATAATGCCCTCACGGCTGACGAGATCGATGCGGTGACGGGCATCCTGAACGGGACGACGAATTATATCCTGACACAGATGGCGGAGGAGAACGAAGAGTTTTCGGAAGCCTTGAAGGGCGCGCAGAAAAAAGGCTATGCCGAGCTTCATCCCGAAGCGGATATTGAGGGATGGGATGCCTGCCGTAAGATTGCCATATTGTCTTCCCTCGCATACGGGAAGTACGTGTCCTATAAAGATGTTTTTACAGAGGGCATAAAGGATATCGATACGGTGGATATCGCGTATGCGAAGTCAATGGGCTTTAAGATCAAACTACTGGCATCGAGCAGGCGTACCGAGGAGGGCGCATGGCTCATGGTCGCCCCGAAGCTTGTCGATGGCAAAAACATGCTCTATCATGTAAACGGAGTGCTGAACGCCGTGTACGTACATGGGAACGCGCTGGGGGACTGCATCCTCTACGGCAGCGGCGCCGGAAGCCTTCCAACGGCCAGCGCCGTGGCGGGCGACGTTATCTCTGCAGCAAGGAATCATGGCAGGCCCATTCCTTCGGATTGGTCGGATGACGCGCTCCCGCTGATTCCGATTGATGATGTGAGGAACGTGTTCTTCGTCAGGTTCGCGGGTACTGCGGATGAGGCGGAGGCTGCATTTGGAAAAATTGAGAAAGTCATGATTCCTGAGGCGGAGGGCGAGTTCGGTTTCTTCACGACAGAAATGACCGAGAAGGAATTCAGGGACGCCGCTGAGAAGAGCGGGAAAGTCATCAAGGCAATTCGGAGAGCCTGATTAGAGGGAATATTAAGGAATCCTGCTGAGTAGTTACCAGATAATTTATAAATTTGTCGCATGGAGACCGGAGGTTAAGAGATGCTTGTTGTTAAGAAATTCGGCGGAACGTCCGTTGGATCGCCGGAGCGGATTATGAATGTAGCAATCCGCTGCGTGGAGGACTATAAAAAGGGTAATGATGTGGTCGTTGTGCTCTCCGCAATGGGGAAGACCACGGATGAGTTGATTGACCTGGCTCACAAGGTCAACCCGAATCCGCCGAAGAGAGAACTGGATATGCTTATGACGACCGGAGAGCAGGTATCTGTAGCCATGATGGCGATGGCGATGGCATCGCTCGGGGTCCGCGCAGTATCTCTCAACGCTTTTCAGGTTGCCATGCATACAACCAGCCGGTACGGCAATGCCAGGCTGAAAAGGATTGACTCGGACAGGATCCGGCATGAGCTTGAAGACCGGAAGATTGTCATAGTGACCGGATTCCAAGGCGTTAATAAGTACGATGACATTACGACTTTAGGGCGCGGCGGTTCCGATACGACGGCGGTAGCGCTTGCAGCGGCTCTCCATGCGGATTCCTGTGAGATCTATACGGACGTTGACGGCATCTATACTTGCGACCCGAGGGTTGTCAGGAATGCCAGGAAGTTGAAAGAAATTACCTATGACGAGATGCTGGAGCTTGCCACGCTCGGCGCCGGCGTTCTTCACAATCGATCCGTGGAGATGGCGAAAAAATACGGCGTGACGTTAGTTGTTAGGTCCAGCCTGAATTATTCGGAAGGGACGCTTGTGAAGGAGGATACGAAGGTGGAGAGAATGTTAATCAGCGGAATAGCGGTGGATAAGAATGCGGATCGCGTCTCCGTCATAGGGCTTAAGGATGAACCGGGGGTCGCTTTCAGGCTGTTTGACGTTCTGGCAAGGGCCAACGTCAATGTAGACATGATTCTTCAGTCTATCGGCCGCGACGGGACGAAGGACATTTCTTTTACTTGTGACGACGGCGCTATTCATGATGCGATAGAAGCGCTGGAGGCTAACAAAGACCGGCTCGGCTACAAGAAGCTTGACACGCTCGAAGATGTCGCAAAAGTTTCAATCGTCGGGGCGGGCATGATGTCCCATCCGGGCGTCGCCGCCAGAATGTTCGAAGCCCTTTATAACGTCGGAATCAATATCAACATGATTTCCACGTCAGAGATTCGCGTGACGGTCCTCATTCGGGAGAGGGAAGCTGAAAGGGCGGCGGAAGCCATCCACGATTTGTTTGACTTGGGCGACTGATTCATTTGTCAAAGCTTGCCCATACTTTAGGATTTTTATGGGAAGCTATTTTCGATTCGCATCAATCCGCTGCCAAGTGTTACAATTCGTTCATTTTTTATTGGGAATATGGACATACAGAGTTCATAAAATGTGATTAAGATATAACATGTAAAGCAATTATTGCTTGCGCAAAAGCCAATTACCTTTTTCTTTTTCATTATCCGTCGAGAGACGGAACTCCTTCCCTTTATAAATTAAGAGGCCGCACTGCCATGCGACCTCTTATTTTTCGTCCTTTGGGGACGGTTCTTTTGGGTCAAAAGGATTTGACTCAATATAAGCGAAACGTTGGCAACTATGTTTTGCACAAGACGGTTCTTTTGGGGCGAAATGATTCGACTAAAAAGAACCGTCCCCCAAAGGCGAAAAAAGCCGGCGCATAAGCGCCAGCTTTCTTTTTCAGAAGCAAATCTCATTCAGCAGAAATAGCCTCTGCCGGGCATACGCCTGCGCATGTTCCACAGTCAAGGCATGCATCCGCATCGATGACATAGTGATCGTCACCCATCGAAATAGCGCCTACCGGGCACTCCGGCTCGCATGTTCCACAGCTCAAGCATTCATCAGAAATAACATATGCCATAATAAAAACCTCCTAGTTTTGTAAGCTAATTGCTTTGTTATGGATATTTTAAGACTTGCAATATGAGTTAAGCAAGACAAACTTATAGCAGCCCTATTGAAAATTTATCGCCCCCAAGGTTGAACACAAAAGATTGACTTTTACATCATTTACAGAAACCTATTAGATGGGTTATACTAGGGAAAAGGTTAAAGCGATATATACATTTTCGGCAAATAATACACATATACGATGACAACGAAGTAATGGCGGAAAATCCAGGCATTTTCATGCACCATTACTTATGAGACACTGTACTGGTTATAAGTCGGATGAGGTCCGGAAAGGGTGATTTGATGAAATTAGAGAAAATCAATGAAAATCAGATTCGCTGCACGCTCACCGCGGCAGATTTGGAAGAGAGAAATATACGGCTCAGCGAGCTGGCTTATGGCAGCGAGAAGGCGCGAAATTTATTCAGGGACATGATGATTGAGGCTCACAGGCAGTTTGGATTTGTTGCGGATAACATCCCCCTCATGATAGAAGCGGTTCCGATGAGTTCGGAAGGCCTGGTCATGGTCATCACCAAAGTGGAGGATCCGGAAGAACTGGACACGAGGTTTTCCAGATTCACCATGCCCCGCGAGGCTGGGAGGGACGAGAAGGAACTTTCCGGAGCGGATGATATCCTTGATGCGATTCATCGGATTTATGAATCGAAAATCAAGGCGGCGAAACAGAACATGGCGCGGGAGTCCTCCCGTCTGAAGGGAGCGGACGCCATCAAAACTGAAAGCGAGAACGATGAAGCCGTAGATCTGGTGCGATGCTATAGTTTTTCCGATATGGACACCGTTATCGAAGCTGCCGGAGGCCTGGGCGGTTTTTATCATGGGGAGAATACCCTGTATAAGCTGAGGAAGTCAGGAAAGTATCAGCTCGTCGTACATGAGGGAGACCATTCGGCCGAAGAGTTTAATAAGGTGTGCAACATCCTTTCGGAGTATGGGAAAATCGTCCCGTTTTCCAAGACTAAAGAGGCGCATATGGCAGAGCACGAGGATGTGGTCATAGAGGGGCAGGCGCTCCAGGAACTGGCTACGCTTCTATAAGGAAAAAATCTGATGGCTTGTCATCCTGAGCGAAGCGAAGGATCTTACAAAAAAGCAGGCAGGGCAGCATTTGCGCCCCAACCTGCTTTTTCATTCTTTTCATGTGCATTAGGATTCAGCCCATAAATGATTCAGCTTGCCGGCCTTCTTGCCGGCTACACTCTTCCCAAAATGCTTACATAGTTAAGATTCAGCCGGTACGTTGTTCTCTTCCGGATGCGCCTCGATGTACTGGTTCAGCTCCGCCAGCACGATTTCAGGATCGATGCCGTGAACCCAGGCTGCTTCCTCAATGGTTTCGCCCTGGGAAGCGGGGCATCCGAGGCAGTGCATGCCCATGCCGAAAAATACCGGCGCTACATTCATGTTAATGGAGAGCACTTCTCCAATCGTCATATCTTTGGTAATCTGTGCCATTTTATTTCCTCCTTGGGATAATGCATTTGCAAATTTAGTTGTACTATACAGTGCAGTGTTGTCATTTTAACGCGAAATCCTTTTGATTGCAAGGAGAAAACTTCAGCCCGCGGGGACGGTCCTTTTGGACCGAAAAATTTCGGCCCAACAGGACCGTCCCCGCGGGCCGAAAAATTTTGGCCCAAAAGGACCGTCCCCGCGGGCCGAAAAAAGCATGAAAACACACCGCCCGGGTGTGTAGGCCAGAGACATTGTCTTTGCCGGGCGGTGCTTCCTATTTTTGAAACAGCTAGGCCAACTATGTTGGCTCTGTGATAACCTGATTCAGGCGGGATGCGGTACAAAAGCCGTCAGTCCTTATTCCGAATGGCTATTCTTGTAAAACTGATGCGCATCACCTTCCTTTCCTGATCATAGATATGGTCCCTCATATAAGTCGCATCGGTATCGTAGGCTATTTTCTCGGCCAGAAACTTCGGGGAGACTTCAGTGCCGTCCGGATAGTAGAAACGGCAGCCTTCTTCCCGTAAATGCCTGAACTCCTTGAAGTACGCTTTATAACGTTTGCGGCCTGATTCTTTGGACATAACTTTGCGCTCCGATTTCGTGAGATTGTGTTGAAAAACATGAACTGCAGGTTGCAGGGCATAGGAATAATGCCCGGTGAGGATCCTCTTGTAACTCATTATGTAGTTTCAGGAAAAAAAGTCAACGGTTCGGACGAAAGTCCGTAATCTAAGATAATAAAATCGCAAAAGTTCCAACTTTTGTATAATTGACCCTTGGGGACGGACCTTCTGGGACGAGTTTTTTTGGTCCAAAAGGATCGTCCCCGAAGGAAAATATTCCAATTTACGAAACGGAAGAATAGTGTTAAAATGTTCAATACTATTTAGGCGATGGGGAATATTTTCTGTGTTAAGATGGCAATACATCGCAGGAAAAGAAACGCCCCCGCTTAAGCGATGGTTCTGCTTTATGCAGGTTAGGAATATGAGGTGTTTATGAAGAAAGACGAAGCCCCGATTAAATTCGTCCTGGCGCTTGCCGTGATTGTTGCGGTCCTCGGAGGGGCGGCATTTGCAATAAGCCGCGCGCTGCCCACCAGAGAGAAAATGGACCTGGAAAGTTATTACAAGATAACTTCGGAGGATGACGTCGCCATCGTCACGGACAGCGGCATTTCCGAGATGCGGGGCAAGCGCATCGATGGGGAAATCTATCTGCCCTACGAGACCGTCTCCAGGGAAATTTGCGGCAGCATCTTCTATGACAGGCCGACCGGGACGATGATCGTCACGACTCCTACGGAAAAGATTAGATTTGATGCAGCAAATGAAATCCGGGAGGTAGACGGCATGGAATATGTCGCCTACGGCCTCGTAAATGACTATTCAAATGCAAAAATCGCCCTGCTGGAGGACCCGGCCCGCATAGTAGTCAGGGACGAACGGGAGTACAAGGCGGAGCTGGTCGTGAACGATACGCATGTCCGTTACGGGGCGGACAAGAAAAGCAAGATTTTAACGGAAATATTGGAGGGCGCGGAGGTGGAAATCCTTGACGTGGGCTCCGACGGCACTCCCGGCAGCAACAAAACCGACGGGTGGACCCGGGTCCGGACGGAAGACGGGTTTTTCGGCTACATCGAGGACAAGGACCTGGATGGCAGGGTCGTGCAAAAGCAGGGCGAGTCGTCGGGCAAGCTCGGGGAGTACACCCACATCCTGCGCGAAAAGAAGATAAACATGGTTTTCCATCAGGTCACGAATCAGGCGACAAATGCCGCCCTAGCCCAGAGCTTCATGGATGTCTGGGGCGTGAACGTTATCGCCCCGACCTGGTTCTTCCTTGACTCCGAAGCGGGCGACCAGACGATTCTGGCAGACGGCGGCTATGTCGCAACGGCCCATGGCCTGGGCATGCAGGTCTGGGCAGTCATGAATGACTTTGACGGGGCGGCAAATAGCGGCGAAGCCACGCAGGCAGCCCTTTCCAATGATTCCGTGCGGGAGAGGCTCGTCGCGGATACGGTGGGGCAGGTTCTTGCGGCAGGAGCCGATGGAATCAACATCGATTATGAGAATGTGACGGAGGAGTGCGCGCCGTATTTTCTCCAATTTGTGAGGGAGATGTCCATAGGGTGCAGGAATGCCGGCCTGGCGCTGTCCATTTGCAACTATGTCCCCACCTTTACGAAATATATGGGGCGGGCGGAGCAGGTCCGGGTGGCGGATTACGTCGTCTGCATGTGCTATGACGAACATCGGCAGGGGTCGCCTAAGGCCGGATCGGTCTCGTCGCTTCCGTTCGTGGAGGAGGGGATCCGGGATACGCTTGCGGAAGTGCCCGCATCCCGGATGATCGCGGCCATTCCTTTCTATACCAGGCTCTGGATGACGACGAGCCAGGATGCTCCGGAGAGCCGGGCTCTTGGCATGACGGACGCGCAGAGCTGGATTGCGGAAAACGGAGCGGAAGTGAACTGGGAAAATGAGGCGGCACAGAATTATGTCGAGAAGCAGGATGGAGGCACGTTCTACCAGATGTGGATCGAGGATGCGGCTTCCGTCGAGGCGAAGATGGAAATCGTCGCGGAGTCGGACTGCGCTGGAGTGGCTGAGTGGAAGCTGGGATTCGAGACCGGGGATGTGTGGGACGTGATCTTCCGCCATCTAAGTTCTTGATTTCGCTGCAACCTGATGAAATGAGGCGGAGATTATGAAAACAGAATATGTCAGGCTTGATCCGCAGCATCCGGATCCGGAAGTGATTCGAAGGGCCGGGGATATCTTGAAAAACGGGGGGCTGGTCGCATTTCCAACGGAGACCGTCTATGGGCTCGGCGGCGACGCCCTGAACGTGGAGGCGTCGGGCCGGATTTATGCCGCAAAGGGGCGACCGAGCAATAATCCGTTGATCGTGCATATTGCGGATATGGAGCATTTGCCAACCATTGTGACGGAGATTCCCGAGAAGGCATTTGCTTTGGCAAATGTATGGTGGCCCGGTCCTCTCACCATGGTCTTTAACAAAAGGGATATCGTGCCGGATACGACGAGCGGAGGGCTTTCGACTGTCGCGGTGCGGATGCCGAACCACCCGGTGGCGCTGGAATTGATTCGGGCTGCCGGCGGATACATAGCGGCTCCGTCGGCAAATACTTCCGGCCGGCCCTCCCCGACCCTTGCGGAGCATGTCCGGGAGGACCTGGACGGGAAAATTGATATGATACTCGATGCGGGAGAGGTGAGGATTGGCCTGGAGTCGACGATCGTTGATTTTACGGACGAGGTTCCCATGCTACTTCGGCCGGGCTATATCAATATGGAAAAGCTGGAGGAGGTTCTCGGCGAGGTTCTGGTCGATCCGGCCTTGTCCGGCGGGAACGCAGATGGAAACATGCGGCCGAAAGCTCCCGGGATGATGTATCGGCACTATGCGCCGAAGGCTGAGCTTACGATTGTCGAGGGTGATGAGGCGGCGGTCGTGGAGAAGATTCTCGAGCTTGCGGCAAATGCCCGCAAAGCCGGAAAGACAGTCGGCATTCTTGCCGCCGATGAGACGGCGGGAGCCTACTCGGATTACCGAGTGAGGGATATAGGCAGCAGGCGAACCGACAAGGAGATCGCGAGGGGGCTTTTTAAGGCGCTAAGAGAATTCGATCGGGACGGAGTGGACGTGATTCTGTCGGAGTCATTTGAAACGCCGCGGATGGGCGGGGCCATCATGAACAGGCTTTTGAAGGCGGCCGGCAATCGGGTAATTTCGGCCCGCGGGGACGGTCCTTTTGGGCCGAAAAATTTCGACCCAAAAGGACCGTCCCCACGGGCTGTTTACAATGAGCCTTAGAGGAGGAATTTATGAGCGAGAAAAGACAGGATTATCTCACATGGGACGAATATTTTATGGGCGTCGCTTTCTTGAGCGGCATGCGGTCCAAGGATCCGAATACGCAGGTCGGCGCATGCATTGTCAGCAATGACAACAAGATCCTCTCCATGGGATATAACGGGTTTCCGAACGGTTGCTCGGATGATGACTTCCCCTGGAACCGGGACGGCGATGATCCGTTAAAGAACAAGTATTTTTATTCGACGCACAGCGAGTTGAACGCCATCCTGAATTATCGGGGCGGGAGCCTGGAGGGGTCAAAAATATATGTATCCCTGTTCCCGTGCAACGAGTGCGCGAAGGCAATCATACAGGCAGGCATCCGCACCGTCATCTATGATTGTGACAAATATGCGGACACCCCCTCGGTCATCGCCTCCAAGAGGATGTTTGATGCCGCCGGGGTTAGATATTACAAATACAACCGCACGAACCGGGAGATGAAGATTAATCTGTAAGGGTTTGGCCTTCGGTCCAGCTTCCGGGTTCGGCCCGCGGGGACGGTCCTTTTGGGTCGAATTTTTTCGACCCAAAAGGAC
>JAUMWM010000013.1:27172-29156 GCA_030529705.1 Lachnospiraceae bacterium | reverse complement strand
GACCCAAAAGGACCGTCCCCATGGGTCAAAAAATTTCGGCCCAAAAGGACCGTCCCCAAGGGTCGAACCCAAGAGCCGAAGAAGGAGGTTGCAGTGCTGCCAATCACACCATATAAAATCAAAAAAGCGTTTCTGTATTTCATGCACTTCGGGCCGAAGGAATTCTGGAACCATCTCCTCGACCGCCTGGAGCCGGAGGACGTCCCGTACGACGGCTGGTTCGCCTCCCATAGCTCCAAGGAAGACGAACTTGTACGGCAGCGCAAGTCCGGATTGGATGCGGCGGAGGGAGCGGCGCTGTTCTCCGTGGTCGTCCCGGCCTACTGCACCCCCGAGAGGGCGCTCCGCGAGATGATCGAATCGGTCAGGGCGCAGACATACGGAAAGTGGGAACTGTGCATCGCGGATGCCTCCGATCGGGAGCCGGACAGTCCGGCTGACGGCAATCTTGACAAGCAGGAAAGGGCGGCAGAAAAACAGGCCCATTTCAATAAGAGAGCTGGCAAATGCACCGTCAAGGATGTCGCCTCCTCCTATGCATCGGAGGATTCCAGAATCCGTTACATGAAGCTGCCTGCAAATGAAGGAATCTCGGCAAATACGAACGCCGCAATGCAAATGGCCTCCGGCGATTATATCTGCTTCCTTGACCATGACGACCTGCTCGCTCCCCAGGCCCTCTACCTGTATGCGAAGGAAATAAAAAAGAGCGGCGCAGATTTCCTTTATTCGGACGAGGACAAGGTGACGGAAGATGGGAAGAAGCACCTCCAGCCTCATTTCAAGCCCGATTTCAATCTGGATTTGCTGCGTTCCAACAACTATATCACCCATTTTGTAGCCGTCAGGAAATCCCTGGCGGATGCCATCGGAGGCTTTCGGCCGGAGATGGACGGCGCGCAGGACTATGATTTCATTTTCCGCTGCACGGAAGCGGCCGGCCATATAGCCCATGTTCCGGAGATACTTTACCATTGGCGAACCTCGAGTTCATCGACGGCGGACAACCCGATGAGCAAGCGATATGCCTATGAAGCCGGCAAGAGGGCAATTGAAGATCATCTGAAAAGATGCGGGACGGAAGGGAAGGTAGAACTCCTGCCGGACTTTGGCTTTTACAGGGTCCGCTATCCGGTCAGAAATGAGCCCCTTGTATCCGTGATTATCCCAAACCGGGACCAGGCAGATGCGCTGCGTGGCTGCGTAGAGTCGGTCCTTAATGCCTCCTACTCGAATCTGGAGATTATCATCGTGGAAAATGGGAGCTTAGAGAGGGAGACGTTCGCCTATTACAAAGAACTGTCCGATGATTCGCGGGTTCGCCTGCTCCGCTGGAAGAGGCCTTTCAATTATTCTGCCATCAACAATTACGGCGTGAAACACGCCCGCGGCCGGTATCTCCTGTTCCTCAATAATGACGTCAGGGCGACGATTTCTCCGGATTGGCTTTCGGAAATGCTAGGCGTATGCCAGAGGGAGGATGTAGGCGCAGTGGGAGCCAGGCTCTATTACCCGGATGGCCGCATCCAGCATGCGGGGATCGTTGTCGGGATGGGAGGCGTGGCCGGCGCGATGTTCGTGGATTTGCCGAAAGGGCGCAGCGGTTATATGCACAAGGCCGCCCTGATGCAGGATCTCTCAGCGGTGACAGCGGCCTGCATGATGGTGGATAGGGATGCATTTGAGGATGTAGGCGGCTTCACGGAGGACCTTGCGGTAGCCTTTAACGACGTCGATTTCTGCCTGAAAGTCGGGGAGGCGGGGTATCGGGTAGTCTATGACCCATATGCCGAGCTTTATCATGACGAGTCGAGGACGCGCGGTCCGGAGGATTCGCCCGAGAAGGTGAGGCGCTTTCAGGATGAGATAGAATATATGCGCTCGCATTGGACGAATATCCTGAAAAACGGGGATCCGAATTACAATAAGAACCTATCTCTAAAGAAATGGAATTATTCCCTGAAACCATAATATCCGGATGACA
>JAUMWM010000013.1:23375-27072 GCA_030529705.1 Lachnospiraceae bacterium | reverse complement strand
AACCTATCTCTAAAGAAATGGAATTATTCCCTGAAACCATAATATCCGGATGACATGGCCTCAGGAGTTGTCACTGTTCACACCTTCAGTGTCGCCCTTGTCATCCTGAGCGTAAGCGAAGGATCTTTTACCATCTGGAACGGTTTCATATAAAAGATCCTTCGCTGCGCTCAGGATGACACCAACTTTTTACAAGGACAAGCGATTTCTGAGCAGAGATGTGAACAGTATCCAGGAGTTTAGACATACCGCAACAGGAGAGCAACGATATGGATTACAGAGTATCCGTCGTCATACCGAATTATAACGGAATGGATTATTACAAGCCATGCCTTTCCTCCATGAGGGCGCAGTCCCGGACTCCGGATAGGATCATCGTGGTCGACAACGGGTCGCTTGACGGGAGCGCAGACGCAATCGGGCGGGACTTCCCGGAGGCGGACCTCATCCGCCTTGCTGAAAACACCGGGTTCTGCGGGGCCGTCAATACCGGAATCAAGGCCTCTTGGGATTGCGACTATGTTATCCTGCTGAACAATGACACGGAAGCCGACACGCATTTCGTCGAGGAGATGCTTCGGGGAATCGCCGGGAAGAAGGACGTTTTTTCCTGTCAGGCGAAGATGCTGAAAATGGATGCGCCCGACCTGTGCGATGATGCGGGGGATTATTACTGCTCGCTTGGATGGGCATTTGCAAGGGGACGGGGAAAGCCTGAATCGGCCTACGCGAAGCCTGTCAGCCTTTTTTCAAGCTGCGCCGGCGCCGCCATCTATAACATGGAGATACTGAGGGAGATCGGGCTGTTTGACGAGAACCATTTCGCATACCTGGAGGATACGGATATCGGCTGGAGGGCGAGGATATGCGGCTACCGGAATGTTTTCCTGCCGGAGGCGCGGGTGCTGCATGTCGGCAGCGCCTCCACGGGGTCCGTCTACAATGACTTCAAAGTCAGGAACACGTCCAGGAACAGCATATATCTGGTCTATAAGAATATGCCGACGGTCCAGATCATCTTAAATCTCCCCCTTCTTGTGCCGGGATTCCTGATCAAGGCCGCTTTTTTTACGGCGAAAGGATTCGGCAGGGAATATATCGGGGGCATACGGAAAGGATTCGTCCTTTGCGGCAAGGGAAAGAAAGAAGGAAAAAAAGTTTCGTTCAAAAAGAAGAATATTGTGAATTATATACGGATTCAGTTTGAATTATGGGCAAATTGTCCGAGAAGGCTCGTGAATTAGCCAATAACTTTCTCTTTTTTTTATAATTTTTGTCAGGAATTGCGCCTTGCATAAAAGCCATCTCTATAGTATAGTTGATGGGAAATGTCAGCGGATTCCTTTGCCTCAGGATTCTGACATAAGTAAATGCTTCAAGGCGAAACAGTTATTTATGGAAGGGTCCTTAAAATGGCGCGGAATACGGACAGACGACAGATCGAAGGTATTCGGAATTGATAGAAGAAAATCAGAAGTTTTATAACCGCTTTCAGGCCGTCCTGGATGCGGTAATCCTCTGCGTTTCGTATAGGCTTGGATGGTATTTTCGATACAGGAGCCGGCTTCTTTTCAGCAGCTCTTTTGAGGCGGTGCCCCAAAGGGTGTATATGCGGGCCCTGTATATCATCGTGCCCGCTATGCTCATAATCTATTCCGCCTGCAACCTTTACACGTCAAACCGCGTGAAGGGGAGAAGGTTGGAGATAGCCTCCATTTTGCAGGCAAATATAGTGGGCGGGCTGATTTTCATGTCCGTGCTGCAGTTGCTGCACCAGACCTATTGGTCAAGATGGTTCGTAATCCTGTTCTTCTGCTTCAACGTGGTGCTGGATACGGCCACCCGCTTCCTGCTCTGGACGGTCGTGAAGAGATTTCGAAAGAAAGGGATGAACCAAAGGTCCGTCCTGCTCGTCGGGTACAGCCGCGCAGCGGAAGAATACATTGACCGGGTTGTATTGAACCCTCAGTGGGGGTACAATATCAGGGGCATCTTAGATGACAGGGTCGAGGCAGGTACGGCATACAGGGGAATTAAAGTCCTCGGACGGATTGATAACCTGATGATTATCCTTCCCGAGAACCACCTGGACGAGATTGCCATCACGCTTGGCCTGAAAGAGTATGCGCGCCTGGAAGAAATCGTGGCCCTGTGCGAGAAATCGGGAGTGCACACGAAGTTCATTCCGGACTATAACAACATTATTCCGACGAAGCCTTACACGGAAGACATTATGGGGATGCCGGTCATCAATATCAGGTATGTGCCGTTATCGAACCCCTTCCGCGCCGCCGTAAAGAGGATTATGGATATCGTAGGCAGCATCTTGGCGATCATCTTGTCATCTCCGGTGATGATTGTGTGCTCGATTATCGTGAAAGCCACTTCCCCGGGACCGCTTATCTACAAGCAGGAGCGGGTTGGGCTTCACAACAGGCCTTTTATGATGTACAAGTTCCGGTCCATGGTCGTTCAGGAGGAATCTTCGGAGCGGAAAGCTTGGACGGTGCGGGACGATCCCAGGGTCACGCCGGTCGGAAGATTCATGAGGATGACCAGCATTGACGAGCTTCCTCAGCTCTTTAACGTGCTAAAGGGCGAGATGTCGCTGGTAGGCCCCCGTCCGGAGAGGCCTTTCTTCGTGGAGAAGTTCCAGGAAGAAATACCGAGGTATATGATAAAACACCAGGTCAGGCCGGGCATGACGGGCTGGGCCCAGATCAATGGCTACAGGGGGGATACGTCAATCAGGAAAAGGATTGACTATGACCTCTATTATATTGAAAACTGGACGATCGGCCTGGATGTCAAAATTATGCTTCTGACAGTTTTTAAAGGCTTTATCAATAAAAATGCGTATTGAATCAACATAAAGGAGATAGGGTTCATATGGGCGCTGATAACAGGAAAAGAAGGAAGAAAAAGAAGAAGAAGGGCGGAAATATCGCCCTGTTTGTGGTTGAGATTATCGTGCTTATCGTGCTGGTCGGCGGGATATTTGCATTTGCGAAAATCAACCGTTCCCTGAACGAGAACCTTGGCGTCGATCTGAACGGACAGGTTGCAAATGACAATATGGATGATGTCATCATCAACCAGGAAGTCGCATCCAGCGAAAGGCTGACCGGCTATACGAATATCGCCCTGGTCGGCATCGACACCCGTGAGCAGGATATCGACTATGCGAACAGCGACACGATGCTCGTGGCCAGTATCAATAATGATACCTGGGGCGTCCGCATGATTTCCCTGTACCGGGATACTTATGTCAATATTGATCCGAGCCGTCCGGAAGGGAATTATAATAAGGCAAATGCAGCCTACGCCTACGGCAGCGTCAACCAGTTCCTCGATATGCTGAATGCGAATCTTGACTTGAACATCCAGCAGTACGTTATCGTGGACTTTAACGCGGTGGCCACGCTGATCGACGATCTCGGCGGAATTGATATTACCCTGACGGAACAGGAAGTGGTCCACCTGAATAACTACTGCGTCGAGACGGCGCAAGTTACGGGCATGCCTTATACGCCGCTTGAATATGAACATGGCATGGAGCCGAGGGAATATACTTTGAACGGCGTCCAGGGAGTATCCTATGCCCGTATCCGTTATACGGAGGGCAATGATCCCAAGAGGACGCAGCGCCAGAGGCTTGTCATCGAGAAAATCGTTGACAAGGCCAAAAGCAAAGGTT
>JAUMWM010000013.1:0-23275 GCA_030529705.1 Lachnospiraceae bacterium | reverse complement strand
CAGCGCCAGAGGCTTGTCATCGAGAAAATCGTTGACAAGGCCAAAAGCAAAGGTTTGTCTTCGGTCACGGCGATTATTGAAGACGTTTTCCCGAAGGTGAAGACCAATTTCTCCAGTTCCCAGCTTATCAAAATGGCGAGCCAGATGTTCCATTATAACATCGAGTATACGAGAGGCTTTCCATTTGCGCATCTCGAGACGGATATCGGGGATCTGGACGTGGTCGTTCCTGTCACGCTGGCAGACAATGTCAGCGAGCTGCACGAGTTCCTGTTCGATGATACGGGCTATGTCGTATCCAAGAACGTCAAAGAGTACAGCGACCGGATCGAGAAGGACAGCGGATTCGGCGCGGCCTCCAGGCAGGCGGCGATAGAAAACGGCGTCGTGCCGGATACGGGCAGCGAGGCGGACCTGGCCAAGTAGGCTCCGGACATATAATTAAAAACTTCGCAGGAGAGGGACGGTTCTTTCTCCTGCTATTTTTTTCATAAAACCAGGCTATCACATGGGGAGGTGAAAGGCGATGAATTGTGCAACTGTTGATGTTATCATTCCAACCTATAAGCCGGACAACTCATTTTCCGTCCTGCTAAAAAGGCTTTCGGAACAGAGCTTCCCTGTCTCTAACATCCTGATTATAAATACGGAAGAAAAATACTGGAATCCGGAACTGACGCGCGGGATACCCCGGGCGGAAGTCTTCCATATAGCAAAACAGGAATTTGACCATGGCGCGACGAGGAACATGGGGGTCGGCTTTTCAACATCGGATTACATCGTATTCATGACCCAGGATGCCATGCCGAAGGATAGGAAGCTGATATGGAACCTCCTCGCTCCATTTGCAGACCCTCTCGTAAAGGTTTCTTATGGACGGCAGCTTCCCAGGAAGGACTGCCATCTTATCGAGGGGTATATTCGCAATTTCAATTATCCCAAAAAGAGCAGCGTCAAGAGCGCGGAGGATATAAAAACCCTTGGGATCAAGGCTTTTTTCTGCTCGGACGTCTGCGCCTGTTATGACAGGGAGTATTTCAGGCAGGCCGGCAAGTTCGCGGAACCTTGCATTTTCAATGAAGATATGATATTTGCCTCCACAGTGCTGAAACAAGGCTACAAAATCGCCTATGCGGCGGATGCCCGGGTGGTACATTCGCATAACTATTCGAACTATCAGCAGTTTTGCAGGAATTTTGATAACGGAGTCTCCCAGGCCATGCACCCTGAAACGTTCGCCGGCATCCGGTCGGAGGGGGAGGGGCTCCGCCTCTTGAAGAGTACGGCCGCCTATCTGAATGACATAGGCAAATCCTACATGATTCCGGGCCTCATTGCCCAAAGCGCATGGAAATATGCGGGGTTCAGAATGGGGAAGCATTACAAAATCCTTCCGGACAGGGTAGTGGCCGCCTGCACCATGAATAAGGACTTCTGGTCCTATCATTGTACTGAGTAAATGTTCTTAGGGATAAGATAATCACATTTTTGTCACATTTGCTGTTTATAGTTTAAGCAAGTATGACGAAATATGAGCCGGAGGCTGTTTTTATGGATGATATGAATAGAGAAAACTATGATGGGGGCAGTCAGGATGCAGTTCCTGGGATGATGGAAGAAGTGTATGGGGCAGATTCCGAGCAGGAGTATCAGGCGGAACCACCTCGCAGTGAGGAAGATGCACCTAAGCCGGAAGAAAATATTCCTTTGAACGATACCGCGCCGTCCTTGGATGAGGATGCGACATACCCGGATAAAAGTGACGCATCAGGCGAAGCGCCGTCCTATTCGGAAGAGAATATCGCAGCCGGCGAAACATCCAACCAGGGCGGAACTTATAATCCGGGCGGCGCATTTAACCGGGGCGGAACTTACAACTCTGGCGGCGCATTCAACCAGGGCGGAACTTATAATCAGGGCAATGCGTCCAATCAGAGCGGGAATTATAATCCGGGCGGCGCGCTAGGCCAAAGCGGAGCCTATAATCCGGGCGGCGCGTCCAATCAGGGCGGAGCCTACCATCCGACCGGCGCGCCCGGCAGGCATGGCGCATATCCCCGGCATGGCGCATATGGCCAGAACGGGCCGGGTAACCGGTATGTACCTCATGGAGGGAACGAGGCAAGGAAGAAAGCTTACTCCAGCAGATATGACTCTTACCGCTTCGAAACTCCGCTGTCTCCCACGTCTCCTGGTCCTGAGAATGAGGACGGGGAGATGAAGAAAAAGCGTAGCGAAAACGTCAGGAAAAAGAAAGCCGCAGGAGGGAATTCAACGGCTAAGAAAGCGGGGCTGGTTGCGGGGCTTGCGGTCCTGTTCGGCCTTGTTGCCTCGCTCGTCTTCCTGGGCGTGACATCTATTGCGAACAAAAAAGTCACTACTCCGGCCCAGAACGAGGAAAATACAATTAAGGCGATACCGACTCCGACGATTGAATTTGGCAAAAATGAGAGTGAGAAAGACGAGGATCTGCCGGGAAGGACGGTGGGGACTCCCGATACGGATGCGGAAGTGACGGAGCTTACGGTACCTCAGGTGGTGGAACTTTGCATGCCATCCATGGTGGCGATAACGAATACCACGATGGAGGAGTACTGGGATTTCTTTGGCGGCAGGTCCAAGCAGGAAAGCGTCAGCGCGGGGTCCGGCATCATCGTCGGGGAGACGGAAACGGAATTGCTGATTGCAACGAACAATCACGTGGTCCAGAATTCCACGGACATCACGGTGACCTTTATCGATGACGAGGCAATCACAGGAAGCATCAAGGGCATGGATTCGGACAATGACCTCGCAATCCTGTCAGTGAGCCTTGATCAAATACCGCAGGATACCCGGGATGCAATCAGAGTTATTACGATTGGCGATTCGGACTCGATGAAAGTCGGGGAGTCCGTCGTGGCAATCGGAAACGCCCTCGGATATGGCCAGTCTGTATCGGCCGGAATCATCAGCGCGCTCGGCCGGGAAGTGAAGATAGACGGGCAGGCTCATGCCCTGATCCAGACGGATGCGTCGATTAATCCGGGCAATTCCGGCGGGGCCCTCATCAACATGAGAGGCGAACTGATTGGCATTAACGAAGTGAAGTATGTCGATGAGACGGTCGAGGGCGTCGGCTACGCCATCCCCATGTCGACGGCGAAACCTATTCTGGGAAGTCTTGGCAGCAAGGCGTCTAGGCAGAAAGTCAGCGATGACGAAGCGTCCTATATCGGGATCAAATGCCTCGACGTTCCTTCGTATTACGTGCAGTCCGGATATCCCTCCGGCGTCTACGTGAGCGAAGTGACAAAGGGAGGCCCGGCGGATGCGGCCGGCCTCAAAGAAGGGGATATTATCACGGCTATCGACGGCATCGGCGTCACGTCCTCTTCGCAGCTGGTCAATTACCTTCAGTACTATGCGGCGGGGGAGACGATTGATTTCTCTGTCAGCAGATTGAATAAAGACAATACGGCATTTGACAGTTCCAAGATGCCGATTACGCTCGGCAGCAAGAAGGAGGCCGGGCTGTTGGAAAATAACGGCAGCGAGGAACCCGCCTCTCCGCAGGAAGGGGCAAATGAAAAGCCTGCCGGTCCTAAGGAGGGGACAAATGAAGCCCCCGCCGGCCAGGGGAACGAGGAGCCTGCCGAATCACCTTCCGAAGACCAGGGAGAAGATGCTTCGGGCGCAGATTCTGTAATGGAAGAGGGAGAGGCTTCCGAGGATTCGGGGTGGAAGATCGGGGACGGAGGTTTCCCGTTCCTTCCTGAGGCTGGAAATTGGTGATATTGTAACAGTTCACCTTTCGAGCAAAATAGCCTTTTGGATATGAACGGCTTGTCATCCTGAGCGCAAGCGAAGGATCTTTTACTTAAGGCAGGCAGTCAGTGAAGGTGAAAGATCCTTCGCTAACGCTCAGGATGACAAAGTCTTCATGCTCAAAACAGTTATTATGACGCAAAGGGTGAACTGTTACGTGATATTCAGGATTATCTATGAAATGACGGGAAAGGCTGTTGCATAATATCAGACATCTTTGGTATGCTGTATTTTGCAACGGCCTTTTTATATGTTTAGCGGAGGTTTTGATGGCAGACAATTTTGATAATAACGACCACGAGGTTATAGACGTATCGGAAACGACGGATACGTCCAACGAGGACAAGAAAAAGGAGAAAAAGGAGCGGTACTGCAGCATTTGCCACAGGGCGGAAAGCGTAACCGGTCCTCTTGTGAATCTGACACCTGATTCGTATGTCTGCAATGACTGCATGCACAAGGCTGTAGATTTTGTGCAAAACAGCAATGTAGACTTTAACAGCATTTTCCGGGGTCTTTCGGGAATCCCGGGGCTTTCTTTCCTGTATCCGGGCAACATGAAGATGGAACCGGTTAAGGAAAAGAAAGCGGAGAAACAGGAAAACCCGAATTACTCCATGCGGGATATACAGCCGCCCCACAGGATAAAAGCCCAGCTTGACCGGTATGTAATCGGCCAGGAAAGGGCGAAAAAGATCATTTCTGTCGGCGTGTACAATCATTATAAACGGATTGTTGCCGAGCAGGAGGCGGAGAAACAGGCGAAAAAAGATAAGGGGAAGATTCCGGATCCCAACGTCCCGCAGCCGGTGGAAATCCAGAAATCCAACATGCTTATGATTGGTCCTACGGGGAGCGGGAAGACGTACCTTGTGCAGACGCTGGCCCGGCTTCTCAACGTGCCGCTTGCAATCACGGACGCGACGTCCCTGACAGAAGCCGGCTATATCGGTGATGACATCGAGAGCGTTGTCTCGAAGCTGCTCGCAAATGCCGGAAACGATGTGGAACGCGCCGAACATGGGATTATTTTTATTGATGAAATTGATAAGATAGCGAAGAAGAGGAATATGAACCAGAGGGATGTCAGCGGCGAGGCGGTACAGCAGGGTATGTTAAAGCTCTTGGAAGGGGCGGAAATCGAAGTCCCGGTGGGCGCTACCAGTAAAAATGCAATGGTTCCCATGAAGACGATAAATACGAAAAACATCCTGTTCATATGCGGAGGAGCTTTTCCGGATCTGGACGTAATCATCAAGGAACGGCTCAACAAGAGAAGTTCTATCGGATTTCAGGCGGACTTGCGGGATAAATACGACGATGACCCGAATATCCTGCAGAAAGTCGCTGTGGAAGATCTCAGAAAGTTCGGAATGATTCCGGAATTCCTTGGGCGGCTTCCGATCATCTTTTCTCTGGAGAGCCTTACGGAGGACATGCTTGTGAGGATTCTTAAGGAACCGCAGAATGCAATTCTCCGGCAGTATGAGGCCTTGCTGGAGCTGGATGAGGTGAAGCTGGAATTTGCGGACGATGCATTGCGGGCGATTGCCAGAATGGCGCTTGAACGGGATACCGGAGCCCGCGCTCTTCGTTCCATTATCGAGGAGTTCATGATGGACATCATGTATGAGATCCCGAAGGATGACAGCATCGGGCGGGTCATCATCACAAAGGAATATATCGAGCATACGGGAGGACCGATTATTATGCTGCGGGGGCAGTAAGATTCGGATGACTCTATTTGGTGGGCTTGCCCCAAAATGCTAAAATTACATGGGAAAAATGAGGTAGTGTCATGAAATGGTTTTTGTTAGCATATTTTCTTTTCGAGGTTGACAACAAAACAAAAAGAAGGGCAGAAGAAAAGCTGAAAAAGGGCGGCCAGCCCGTTCCCGTATTGGGCGGCAAATTCCTGCTTCAGAGGATGAGCAATAAGGGGATGGCCGGGGGCACCCTGTCCGAGAAATCGGATGAAATCCGTAAGGCATCCACGGCAGCCGCATCGATAATAGGATTGAACTTTCTGATTGAGCTGACCAGAAAGGGACGGCCTCTCTCGAAGATTGCATCGTCCCTCCTGATAGCGGGAGCGGCAGGAAACCTGTATGACCGCTGGGCTCGCGGAAGCGTTACAGACTTTTTGAGGCTTGGAAAGAGATTTGGAAAGTTGTCCGGAGCTGTGTTCAATTTTGCGGACACATTTATCTTGTCCGGGGGCTTTATGATGATCTTATCTATCCTGCTTAAGAAAGGAAAAAAGGGTTAATTTTCAAGGTAAACGCAACTTTGCCGAATGAAATGCATTCTAAAGAATGAACAGCATCAATAGGACTGGGAAAAGGTGGCAATAACGTGGATGACGTGACGAGGAACGTCATGGTGTCCATTTACAGGTACTTTAAGGCAGCAGATAATTATGCAAAAGGGCAATGAACCATATCTAATCTGAATTAATCCCATCTTATCCACATAATAACGCAATATCAGACATGAAAAGGGGGCTTCGCCCAGATGAATTAATCACCTGAAGCGACAGCCCCATATGAAAGAATACTTTCCTGACGTCTGAATCTGTTACAGGCTCATTCCGCGTGAACCGTAATGGCCGTTACTCAAGATACCACTTCTGTGCCTTCGTCGATGCCGCGGTCCTGGCCAGCACGTTCTTATTGTTCACGGTCTGGTTGCTCACGAGGTGGAGCACTGTGCCAAGGGCATTTGTGAAGGTCACTGTTCCGTCGGAATTCTTTGTGATCTTCCATCTCTGTCCGCTCTCGGCAGCCCACTTACTCTGGATGACATTCGTGCCGTCCTTTTTCGTGTTGCCCTTCACCGAGACACACAGGCTGGAATTGACATTGACCAGACGATAGTAACCGCTGCCGCTGTATATTACCTTGAACTTCCTGGCGTTTGTGTTGCTATAAGCGTAGAGGTTTACATTTGCGCCGTCTTCCTTGGAGGAGGAGGCAATATTGAGAGCGAACTTCTTATTTGCGGAAGCCCTGACAGCATATGTTCCGTCGAAAGGAGCCTTCACCGCGTCCGTTTCTACGATGTAGAACCTCTGTAGGCCGCTGCTCGCCGTCTCGGCCATGCTCAGCGTCGTTCCCTTCACTGCGGAGGAGTCTGACATGGCAATCGAGTAACCGGTTACGGAATTGATAATTGCGAAAGAATTATCTGATTTCTTTGAAAGTTTCCAGTTCTGTGCCTGTCTCGTTGTCTGGTCGTACAGTACAAGTCCTTTTCCGACAAGCGGGCTGTTCTGCTGGACCGCCAGAGCAAGTTCACACTTGGCGTTGATGAACTTCCAGGTGCCGTCTGAATTCTTGACAGCTTTGAAACGCATCGCTTCGGAAGTGCTTCTGTCTGTAATATAAACCTTGGTATTGTTGACCATCTTACCGGATAAAGAGCAGACCGCCGTTTTGGAATTGTTCTTCGGAATCAGGGTATAGGTCTTTCCGGATTTGATGGTGGTCGCGCATTCAACGATTTCAAAGGTCTTTACTTTTGAATCCTTATAGTTTCCGATACCTGTGATGGTGATCTTCGCAGTTCCCGGATTCTTGTTATTTTCGTACTGAACCGTATAATCGGTTCCTTCAGTCAGTGTTTCGCCGTCAAGAGTAACGGTAAGAGCCGGAGTGTATGCTTTTCCGGAATAGCCGTAAGAGAGGCTGACTCCGGCGACAGTCGCTTTCGAGATGCTCTTTGGTTCCGGTTTCAGTTCGTTGACATAGAAGGTCTGTACGTCAACAGCACCATCCCAGAGACCGATGCCCGCATACGGATTTGTGTTAAAGAAGGTTTCCACATTGTCCATCTTGCGATTCAGGCACTCTGCGCCGTCGATCTCTATGCAAATATTATCGACAGTCTTCGTAATCTTAACGTCATGATATTGTCCGTCGTTGATGGTCTTGCCCATGCTGCCCTCGGCAATCGTATCACCTGCAAACCGGAACAGACGGACGTTGGGGCTGTCTCCGAGCTGAATGGCGTAAGCCTGTCTGTCAAACGGGTCAATCGAGTTGCCTGCAAAGAAGACATTGATGAGTCCGCGGGTGTAAGCGACTTTGGTCTCCAAAGTGAATTCTTCGAAGTCAATCGGCACGGCTGACATATAGAAATCGTTGGAGCCGACATTGGAGCAGCTGAGGGTCTTATCGTCCACTACCCAGCTTCCGTTGACAGCTCTCCAGTCCTCAAGGTTGGTTTCAAAATTATTTTCGAGAACCTTTACCGTGAAGGATTTTGTCAGCTCGGGAACGGCTGTCGAGGATGCTGTGATTGTCGTGGTTCCCTTCTTGAGAGCGGTCACAGTGGCTGCCGCGCCTTTTATCTGCATGGAGACTACGGAATCGTCTTCAACGTTCCATTCCACATCCTGAGCAACATTGGTGGGAAGCAGGGTGACTCGTATCGTTTTCTTGTCGCCTGCATACATGAAGAGTTCATCTTCTGTACCGGATGTGATGACCAGAGGAACGTCACTGGTCGTTTTGTCCCAGATGGTATTCATCGGGTAGATGGTGATGTCAGCTGTCGCGGCGCCTCCTTCGGCTACAACCTGTGCTCCGAGGCTGTCTGCTGACGGGAAAATCTGATTGCCGCCCGCGGCGGTATCACCTTTCGTGAATACTTCAACACTGGCTTTGTCCATATAGATATGGAGTGTTACGCTGCCGTCGGCGTTCGGCTTGACCTGCTGGCTGTCCACATCCGTGAACCGTCTGGAAATCTGGATACCGGACTTACTGCGGTCAATGGAAAGTATCCCGCTGTCCAGGTCGTAGAGAACGTCCGTGGATTCTTCTTCACTCACACGAAGTTTGAAGCCTACCTTTGTCGTATCGCTGCCGGGATAGAATGTCGAGACGATTTCATAGCAGTCGCCCGCAAAGCTGTCAAGAATATCATTATCCGGGGTCACCTCCGCACCTTTCAGGTCTATAACCGCATCGCCGCGAAGAGCTTCGTAACCGTCGATAGGCGTCTGTGTCAGAAGATAGGTTCCGTCTTCCTTGATGAGGCCTTCCTTCAGGACAAGGTTGAAGGTTCCGTTGAAGTCCTGACCGACTTTATTGGCAACGGCGTTGCAGTAGTCATCCCAGGTGTTCATCCAGTTGATCTCAAGGATGTCCGGAAGGGTCGGGTTTGCTGCTGTGCCGAAATCCTGTACATAGAAAGTCATAGCGGCGTAAGAGTCCTTACCGAAATTCATGACGCCGTCTCTGTCGGCATAATCGCTGTCCGGAACGAATCTCCACTTGCCGCCTACTTCGGTAAAGTCACCGACTTTGTAGAAACGTCCGCCTCTGGAGAGGACCCACTTGACGGTTCCGTCGTCAGCCTTGATCGGATAGAGATCCGGGCATTCTGTGTGGAGATTGGCGTAAGTTGCTTCGCACGTCCATGTGAGCAAATCATCGGAGGAGTAAATGCGGAGCGGGCCGCCTGCGAGTACCATGAACCACTTGTTCTCCCAGCGGAAGACTTTGGGATCGCGGAACGCGTCGGTTCCGAGCGGATCGCGTGTCCAGTCTGCGGCTATATTGTCCACCTTGGTCCAGGTACAGCCTTCATCCTCGCTGTAAGCCAGCTTGATGCGCTGTCCGTTGCCGTCGCAGGTGATGAGGGCGACAAGGCCGCCTTCCGGGGACGAGAACAGGCCGGAAGCATTGGTATCATCGATTACGATACAGCCTGAGAACATAGCTCCGTTTGCGTCCGGATAGAATGCGATGGGCTGCTCTTCCCAGTGAATCAGATCCGTGCTGGTGACATGCGCCCAGTGCATGGGTCCCCACTGCTTCGCGTCATAGAACTGATAGAAGAAGTGGTAGGTTCCTTTATAGTAGACCAGACCGTTGGGATCGTTGGCCCAGCCGTCCTTTACAGAGTAATGATACTGGTCGCGATAAGGTTCATTGTAATAAATGGCTGCCGGCTGTCTGCGATGTACGTTGACACGATAGGTCAGAGAAGCGGTCGTGCCGTCATCTGCGGCGGCTGTGCTGACTACTGTGATGTAATTGACTCCCACGCTGACAGGAATTCCTGCGCCGTCCGCGTAAGTCTCACCGTCAGGACCGATTACCGTAACGGAGGTGCCATTGTTTTTCGGGGAGGCGATGATGTCCACTGTGGAGGCGTCATTTTCAACATACTGAATAAAAATGGGTTCGCCCGGACTGAACTGTGCCTTCTTCTCGACAGTTCCGGAGGAAGAAACAGTGATATCCTCAAGACTCGGATCAAATGCTCCCTCAATCGGAGTGAAGTATGTATTCTGGAATACTATATCGCCGTTGAAGTTCAGAAGACCGAGATAACCGTCGAACGCACAGGTATCCTGTCCTCTGTCATCCGGCTGGAGGGTGTAATCTCCGGAGCTTGCAAGGAGCGTATCGTTCACATAGAACGAGACCCAGCTGCCTATGGCGACGACTTTCAGGTTATAGGAACCGTCAGCTGAGGCGGGCGCCGGTTTCTCATTGCCGAGGACCATATCACGTCCGTCGACCCATCTCCAGAACTTGCCGGCTTTGCTGCCGATGTCAAAGTTCACGGCGTAGCTGTTCCGGTTGCTCCGGGAGGAGCCGCTGCGGAACAGAAGAGAAGCAGCACCGCCGTCTGAAAGGAATCTGACGTCTGTGGAAAAGACGAAATCGCCGGCAAATGATTCGGAGTAAAGGAAGCTGTCTCCGAGCCCGACTGCGTTGCTGTGAAGACCGTCATCCGTGACTTCCCATACGCCGCTGGTCGAGGCAAGACCGGTCAGATTCGTCTTATAGCGGTCGTCGGCCTCAAGGTCTTTATTGTCGCCGCCTTTTTCGATATATTCGCCTTCAAAAGAGATGTTGGTAAATACAGCTTCGGAGTTCCAGGTCAGAAGGCCGACGTAACCGCCGGTCCATGAGGCGAGAGTGCCGGATTTGGAACTGAAATCCTTGTCGTTATTCCCATAGCTGTAGGTAAACTCGCCTTTTTCATTGACCTGCATCTTGAAATGGACCGGAAGTGCAAAATCGACGTCCGCTCCGTTGCCGCAGGCAATTTCGCCGCCTACGTCGGGACCGAACATACGGAACGCGTCATTATTGCCGAGGCGCCCTGAATCAACATTTGCGCCGTTCCAGTGAATGCCGGGAGCGGTTTTGCTGGAAAGGCCGAAGATAAGGGCAGCGGAGTGGATACTTTGTCCCTGTTTGAAGGATACATCCGCTTCCAGGGTGAAGGAGTTTACCTCGGATTCAAGACCGTTGTAGACAGCGAAATGATCACCGCCGGTATTGGTCAGAGTGACCGAATGCCCTTCTTCATCAATGATCAGGTCATCCGTGGGGGAAGTGAAGTCGGTCAGGCCGCTGCCGGAACCGATCACTGCTTCGGGGGATTCCGGTTCCGGATCGGCATTAAGATTCGCAGGTATTTCTATCAGCCCGGAATTTTCGGAAATTTCCGGCATCGGGATTTCCTGTGATTCCGGAAACTGAACGGCATCTGACTCTGACGTAATGCTGTCGGCCGCGTAAGACTCTGTCACGACAGAATTCTCTTCAGCTGCCAGTACCGAAGGAACTGATCCGAATACGCTGAATGACGCCGTGACGAATGTCAGGAATAATGACATCAGTCTGGTTACATTTTTCTTTTTCATCCTGTTCTCCTTTCTTTTTGACTGCTCTGCAGGTAATCGCGCGCAATTTCTTCACGTACAGAGTTTCGCTGCTTCCTGTGCCTGCTCTACAGTGAAGTATTGCATTAATGTATCATAGAAAAAGTATATAAAAACGCAAAAAATAAGACATCTGAAAATTGTCATTATAAATGTGTTACATTTGTCATTAAAAACTGATAGTATAATGCATATAAAGACAGTTCGTGATACAATATCTAATCGGGAGCTGCGCAGGCAGCTCCCGATAAAAGGATTGCGGAAACAGTTTACATAATCACAAGTATGAAAGAAGAGAAGCTGATAAGAATAATCGTAACCGTCTGCCCGTCCGTCTGCTTTGTGCTGATGGCCTCCGTTGTATGCATTTTTCTGGTGTCGGGCATCGACATATCCCTGATGCAGGTGAATGAAAAGCACATCTTTGGCGCAACATATATGACTATGAGCAATCCCTACTATCAGCTTCTGGATGAACAGATACGAATCCTGATCGAAGCAAACGGAGACCAGCTGATCTCCAGAGACGCAGGCATGCATCAGGACAAGCAGCTGGAGCAGGTTGAGGAATTGATTGATGTGGGAGTTGAGGTCCTTTTCCTTACGCCGGTCGAGTGGGACAGTGTGAAGCCTGCCCTGGAACTGGCAAATGCCGCGGGCATCCCTGTTATTGTAGTGGACACACCCGTGGAAGACAGTGAACTGGTATCCTGTTCCGTTCTGTCTGATAATTATGAAGCGGGAGTGCTGTGCGGCAGGCATTTGCTCTCCATCAGGGATTCGGCCAATATATTGCTTCTGGAGCATGTCACCGCCGAGAGCGGCAAAGAAAGAATCCAGGGTTTTCTGGACACGATTCGCGGCCATGAGGGTTTCAATGTCCTCGGTGAAGGGGAATCTGACGGCCAGATCGAGAATGCCATGATGGTCATGGAAAAGCTGCTGAAAGAGCATCCTGAAGCTGACACCTTGATGGCGCTCAATGATCCGAGCGCGTTCGGCGGAATGGCGGCTATTCGGGGCGCCGGCCTGACGGACCGGTTCCTGGTTTACGGCGTTGACGGAACTCCCGAGGCGAAAGGTATGGTAAAAGACGGAATGATGACTGCCACCTGCGCGCAGTTTCCGCTTATCGTTTCGGAGAAGACGGTAGAGCAGGGATACAGATTTCTGAAAGAAGGGCCGGTCAGGCATAACGAGGAGGTCATTGTTCCGGTGGAACTGATTACTGCTGATAATATCGATCGTTTCAGTATTAACGGGTGGCAGTGATGGAAAACAGGGAATCATCGAAGCGTGTTCTGTATACGATGCTGCTGGTCAACGGGTTCATTCTGACGTATTATCTCGCGGTAACCTCAGCATCGAAAAAAATAATATGTGATATGAACGGTGCATATACTTTTTTATCGGTTGCGGAAGGAATACCGGCGGACACGGTCACTCTGTGTCTGAAAACTTTCGTGCTGTACGGAGCATTGTCAGTCCTTATCCTTCTCAAAGAAGATGTCTGCAGAGAAAACAAAATGAATTTGCATCTGGCAAGCGTTGGTGAGATGCTGCTTTCATTTGAGCTGATCTGCACCTTGAATTTTTACTACAGCGGCGTTGCGCTTGTTGTCCTGGCAGACCTTCTTTACTATGAGGGGAAAAAAGCGCCCAGAGTGGCTTATGTTGTTATTCAAATTCTGGAATTTGTGTTCGGGAGTGATAAAATACTCGGATATTTTTATAATAATATTCAGTTCTCATCTTATCTCTACTGTTTCCATCCCGTGGTGAGAAGCTGGATCGTCGCGGTGGAAAGCAGCATGACCTTTATAAATATCTTTCTCTTTGTGATATTCGTACTGTTGATGATCATGCGTCAGAGGGACGAAAATTTAAGAATTCTTTTGCTGAACGCTGCTCTGTCCGGTAAAAATGTGCAGCTTCAGGAAGCAAACATTAAGCTTAAGAAATACGGCGAGACAATAAAACGTATGACGGAGATTACAGAGAGGAACCGTCTGGCGAGGGAGATTCATGATACGCTGGGTCATACTTTGACCGGCATAGTCGTCAGTGCGGATGCGGGCAGGATACTCATGGATACTGACCCGGGGGAGGCAAAAACCCGATTTGAAGTTATCGGGACCACAGCCAGACAGGGCCTTGAGGACGTGCGGCGCTCCATCCATGCGCTGCGTCCTGACGCTCTGGAAAGCCATGATATAGAATCCGCCCTCGAAAAGATGATAGAGAATGTACGTGAGACCACCGGGACGGAAATCAGTTACGAACAGATGGCAGGAGAGCTTATACTCGCTCAGGATGAGGAGGACACACTGTACAGAATTGTGCAGGAAGGTCTGACAAATGCCGTCCGGCACGGACATGCGACCAAGATCTCTGTCATCATTTACATGGAGGAGCATTCTCTCAAAGTGAGTATCAGGGATAACGGGATCGGAAGCCAGAAGGTTGAACCCGGTTTCGGTCTGGACTATATGCGCGAACGAATCGAAGTGTTAAAAGGAAGCCTCAGTTACGGCAACAGAAAAGATGGCTGTCAGGGCTTTTGTCTGGAAGCGGAAATACCTATTCGAAGCAGGAATCCGGAGGATGAATAATGATTAAAGTGATGATAGTGGATGATCAGGAACTGATCCGGCACAGTCTGAAGATTATTCTTGGAGTGAATAGCGATATGGAAGTAGTCGCTATGGCAGCGGACGGAACTGAAACGCTTCAGAAGCTTAAAGAACTTCGTCCGGAGAAAAGACCGGATGTGATATTGATGGATATCAGGATGCCGGTGATGGATGGAGTAGAATGTACAGCCCAGATCTCAAAGAAATATCCTGATATAAAGGTGATTGCGCTCACGACATTTGATGATGAGGAATTTGTGTTCGGGGCTTTTAAAAGCGGGGCAAGCGGTTATCTGCTGAAGGGAAGCAGCCTGGAGGAACTGTCCGGAGCGATACGAACGGTCTATACGGGAGGCGCCATGCTCAACCCGAATGTAGCCAGTACGGTTATTCGCCAGTTCTCCACTATGGCGAAGAACATAGTCAATCCTGAAATAACGGATCAGAATACAGAAGAAATAACGAAAAGCGAGTGGTGCATCATCCATGCCGTCGCGAGAGGTATGTCCAATAAGGAAATTGCGGAGTCGCTGTGGCTTTCACAGGGGACTGTGCGGAATTCCATAAGCAGCATATTGAATAAGCTTCATCTTCGCGACAGGACGCAGCTTGCTATCTGGGCAGTTCAAACGGGAATAGTAAATAAGGATTTGTTTGATACATGAAAAAACTGTTATTAAGAATAGGCCTTGTAATTGCTGCAGTTGTCCTATACAGCCTGTTCTGGTACAGAACAATGCAGCCGGTCAGGCTTACCATCGGCGTTTATGCGGGCAGTTACTGGGGAACATCGATCGGAGACCGGTACGAGTTCCTTGATGAAGTCATTGATTTTTTCGAGAAAAATCATCCCGGAACTAAGGTAAGCTATGAAAGCGGAATCGGGATCGACAGCTACAGCGAGTGGCTTGCCCAGCAGTATATGAAAGGGCAGGGACCGGATCTCTTTCTGGTCCTTCCGGAGGACTTTTCCCTGCTGGCCGCATCGGGAGCTCTTTATCCGCTGGACGATATGATCAGGCAGGATGACGGATTCAATCTGTCGATTTACTATAAAGCATGTCAGATGGCCGGTCAGATGGAGAACCGGCAGTATGCACTGCCGTTCGAGAGTGTTCCGACTCTGATGTTCGTCAACAAAAGCCTGCTCAAGCAATACGGTATCAGTATGCCGGAACACAACTGGACATGGGACGACTTCTATGATATCTGCAGAAAGATAACGGAAGGATCGGAGGCGCAGACCGAGAAGAAGGCGTATGCCGTCTATAATTACAGCTGGACAGATATGCTTTATGCAAACGGAGCGAAGCTGTTCTCGGAAGACGGCAAAAAGTGCAACCTGGGGAGTCTCAGAGTACGCGAGGCTGTTCTGTTCGATCAGAAGCTTCGTGAGCTTAATAACGGATTTACTGTCACGGCCAGGGATTTTGATGAGGGCAGAGTGGCTTTCCGGCCGTTCCTGTATTCTGATTATAAGGTCTATCAGCCTTATCCGTGGCGGGTCAAGAAGTATTCCAACTTCGAATGGGACTGCGTCGAGATGCCTGCCGGGCCGAGAGGCGGAAATGTATGTGAAATTGAATCGACGCTGATCGGCATGAATGCCCGTTCCCACCGCAAGGAGCTTGCATGGGACTTTATGAAGCTTCTCTGCGGTGATGAGGAACTGCAGAAAAAGATGTATTCATCCTCGGTGGGAATATCTCCGATGATCGCCGTGGCGGAAGATAAAGAGCTTCTTAATACTCTTTTCAGGGGTGTACCGGGTGATTACGAGATCAATCTTGATGTGATACATGACATCATGAGTACGGGGGTGTCCGCTCCCAGGTTCCGCAGATATCATCAGGCTATGATCATGGCGGAAAACGCGGTGGACACTGCCATGAAGAGCGGAAAGGCGATTGAAGAGTTTCTGGTCAGTTCACAGCGCGATATAAATATTATGCTGGGCGCGTGAGTGTATCAGGGTAATATGTATGGTCAACATGCCGGAAAATGTGTTGCCATACATATTTTTTTTACACATTTTTAATGAAAAATATGACAAATGTCATGTCGAATCTATGACGATGTTCAGTTGTCCGAAGAATGCCTTTTGCATAAAATGAACTCATCAAAGCTCTGCCGGCGAGCTGATAACTAATCCAGGAGAAGGAGAGGTGAGAGAATTTGAGATACGTAATACTTGTAAGTCACGGGATGTTCGCAAGCGGCATTCATGACGCGGTCAAAATGCTCAGCGGAAATGAGAGTGATGAGATCAGGTCAATCGGTCTTCTGAGAGATATGGGCGCGGACGAGTTCGCGGTCGAATTCAGGAAGATTCTTCCGAAACTGGGACCGGATGACGAGATCATCATGTTTGCTGATATCGTAGGAGGTTCACCGCTCTCAACTGCAGCAAATGTCATCGCTGAAGAAGGACTGATCGACAAAACTCTTATGATCGGCGGTATGAATCTGCCGCTCGTTCTGACGGGCGTTCTTTCCAAGGACGATATGAGCTTTGATGAAATCAAGACAGAAATCCTTGAAGATGCTGCGGCAGGGCTCAAAGTGTTCTCCGTTGCGGCGGAAGCAGATGCCGATGACGATATCTGATAACGGGATTCGCAGCGGCTGAAAAGCTGCGGTGTGTCTGTTATTCGGATCTATAGTAAACGAATTAAATAAATTCGTTTACTATAATGACGCACACGGATTTTGTAAGGAAATTTGCCGCTTACGCGGCCAAAATCCGGCGCAGTAAACGAACAAAACGCAAAAATTTTGTCCGTCTGCTATAAATAAGCTGAAATGGTTTTGACAGCTGTATCAATGGAACGGTTATTCTTTTCGACAGAGAAAAATTAACCGCCGCAACTCCGAAAAGGAGATGAGAAAGGATATTAAAATGGCAATTAGTTTTATTCGTGTAGATGACAGAATGATTCACGGACAGACAGTCACACGATGGTCTCTGGAGTATCCCTGCACAGGCCTTATTGCAGTGAATGACGCGGCTGCAAAAAATCCGGTCTTGAAGCAGGCTTATAAGAGCGCTTCCGATAAGAAGACATTTGTATGGGGCGTACAGGAATTCCTCGACAAGTCAGCGAAGGTCCTGGCATCGAAAGATCAGTATTTCCTGATTACCAAGAACCCCGTCGACATGAAAAAGATCCTTGTTGACGGCAATTTCGATCCGCAGGGCGTAAAGACCGTCATTATCGGACCGTGCAACGACAGACCGGGCGCTACAAAGCTCGGAAATAACCAGTCCATTACTCAGGAAGAGGCCGAAGCTCTCGAGGCAATCATGCAGAAGGGATACGAAGTAGAATTTGCATTGATCAAAGAAGCGGCAATCGGAAACTGGAAGAAGTTCAGAGGTCAGTTCGGATTTAACTGAAAAGGAGGAGATCCGTCATGTCAATAAATTTATTTCAGGCAATCATTCTGGGATTGTTCGCATCTTTATCATCCATGCCCGGTATGGGAAGTTCCTCTATAGGTAACTACACACTGGGTCGTCCGCTTGTCGGCGGTCTGGTATGCGGACTTGTTCTCGGAGATCTCAGGACCGGTATTCTCGTCGGTGTAGCTATGCAGATCGTTTACATCGCCCTTGTTACTCCGGGCGGAACGGTTTCAGCCGACGTACGTGCCGTCTCCTATATCGGTATCCCGCTGGCAATGCTTGCTATAAAGGCTCAGGGTCTTGATCCGGCATCGGATCAGGGCATGGCTCTGGCTACATCTTTCGGCGCGATGGTCGGTACAGTCGGTACAGTTCTTTTCTACGGAACAGCAACACTCAACCTTGTCTGGCAGCACATCGGCTGGAAGGCAATCGAAAACAGGAACTACAAGCAGATTTTCCTTGTAGACCGCGTATATCCGTGGATTTCACACATTGCTTTCTCCATGATTCCGACTGTTATCATGTGTATGCTTGGCGCTCCTGTTGTTGAAATGATCAAGACGCATCTCCCGATGGATGGTCTTGCAATGAAGACGTTGTTCACAGTAGGTTCCCTTCTTCCCTGTGTAGGTATTGCAATCCTTCTGAAGCAGATCGTTCGCAATGTTACGGATTTCATTCCGTATCTGACAGGTTTTGTTTTCGCCAGAAGTATCGGAATCAACCTTGTATCAGCCACAGTAGTTGCCGGAATGTTCGCAATCCTTGTTTACAGGCTGAAACTGATCCAGGTTCAGAGACCTGCAGCCGCAGCCGGAGGAGACGCATACGACGATGAGGAGGAGGATATCTGACGATGAGTACTGAAAAGAAACTTTCCAAGAAGGCTTTAAGTAAGTCATTTCACAATTGGTATTGGGGACATCTGACCTGCTTCTCACAGGAGCATATGCAGACTTTCGGTTACCTGCACGCCATGCTTCCTCTCTGCGAGGAACTGTATGCGGGTGATGATGAGGCCAAGGCCAAGGCCATGAATACATACACCGCGTTCTTCAACACAGAGCCGCAGCTCGGTACCGTTATCGTAGGTATGACAGCCGGTCTTGAAGAATCAAGGGCAAATGGCGATGAAGAAGTTGATGATGAGACGATCAACGGCCTCCGTGCAGGTCTTATGGGACCTATCGCAGGTATCGGTGACTCTCTGGTAGTCGGAACGGTTATTCCGATTCTCCTCGGTATCGCGATGGGTATGTCCGGCGGCGGCTCGCCGATCGGCGCAATTTTCTATATCATTGTATGGAACCTCTTCGCTTACTTCGGAATGCGTTACCTTTACAATACCGGTTATAAGCTCGGCGGTCAGGCGGTAGAATTCCTGGTCGGAGCGCAGGGCGAAGCTATCCGTGACGCAGTCTCCACTCTCGGTGGATTTGTTATCGGTGCAGTTTCAGCAACATGGGTCTCTGTTACGACAGCGTTCAAGCTGGTCAATGCTGAGGGCGAAACCTACCTGAGCCTTCAGTCCAAGCTGGACGAAGTATTCCCGGGACTCCTTACGGCAGTTGTAATTATCATCTGCTGGTGGCTCATGGCAAAGAAGAAGAGATCCCCGATTCAGGTCATGCTGATTCTCGTAGCTGTTGCCCTGATCGGCTGCTTGATCGGATTCTTCGATCCGGGTCTTACATATTAATCAGTCAGTCTCGTTTCCCGCCAGCGGGGAACAGGGCGTTATCAAGCCCTGATGACATATGTTACTGGAACGACCGAACAGGGACGGGAATATTTGATTCCTGTCCCTGTTGCATAAAGAGGTGTTTTTATGAACAGGGAACTTCTTATTGAAGAGGCAAAGCTGCAGGAAGCAGCTCTTAAGCGTCTCGGACACTGGGCTGCGATTGGCATGGCAGTCTCGTCAGTGGGGGTAGTTCTAATATATTTTGCCGTCACATCGGCGGTGAAGAGAATCTGGCTCATTGTTCTCGGAGTGCTGATCCTGCTTCTGGGGGCGTCGGCAGTCATTACGATCGGGCTCGGAATCAGGAACGGCAGGAACAATGTACGCAAGATACTCAACGCAATAGAGAGTGAGGAAGGTTCATAATGCAGGAGTATTCGATGCTGTTTCTGGACATCGACGGGACCGTTCTGGATACACAAAACAGAATTTCCGCGAACCTGAAGCAGCTTTTTAAAAAATTGAATCGGGATGAAATACCGATTGTACTTAATACTTCCAGATCACCTGCCGGCAGCCTGGAGATCCGCAGAGAGACCGGGCTCAAGAACCCCTGCATTTGTTACGGCGGGGGACTTGTCGTGGGCGACAGGGACCAGATCGTTGCCGAGTGCGGAATTCCGGTGATGGATGCTCTGAGATTATATCGCTTCATTTGCAGCCTTCCATATGATATCAGTGTCAGCTTTTTCGTCTATGATGTCTGGATGACTGACAAGAAGACGCATCCCATGATCGTGCGCGAGGCGGAGATTACAGGATGCGAACCGGTAGAGTGTGATTTTGAGAGCATAGGCACGCTTACGAAATATATCCATAAAATATTATGTATTGGAGAGCATGAGGCACTTTGTGAGCTTGTCCGTATGAGGGATGAGAAATTCGACGGAATGCAGATGCTGTTCTCCAAGGTGGATTATCTGGAGATTACGAACAGTGAGACTTCGAAGGGCAACGCGGTGCGCTGTGTGTGCGACTATTACGGGGTGACTCCTTGGGATACCGTGGCGGTCGGGGACGGGATGATCGATCGTTCCATGCTTGAAGCCTGCGGGCTTGGCATAGCGATGGGGAATTCACCGGAGGAGTTGAAACACATGGCCGACGTGGTGGCGCCGCATGCGGATGACGACGGGCTGTACGAGGTGCTTAAGGATTTGCATTTTCGGCGTGCATAGGGTGATTGAGAGGGGGCTGACGTGAGAGCGTCGGCCCTATTCTGGTGCCAGCCCTTGGGGACGGTTCTTTTGGGCCGCGTATTTTTATCGGATAATTAATGTGTACGTATTATTTACAGCAATGGAGGAAAACATATGTGGTTAATAATTGCTTTATTCTCAAATATTCCCCTTCTACTGATAGGTTGGATACTCATGTCCATTGGGTACTTCCTGGTGCTCAAAAAGGCAGGTTTAAAGAAATGGACAGCTGTGGTGCCATTTCTTGCAGAGCGGGAGCTTTCAACTGTTCTGTTTAAGAGAATGCGAACCTTCTACAGATCCTTTGCAATAGCGGCGATTCTTATGCTCGGAGCCATTTACTTAGGGCCTAAGGAGAGCAAGGGCTGGATGTTTACCAATATCGCAGCAATAGTTTATGAGTTATTCTTAATACGTTTTTATGTCAGGCTCTCAAAGGCATTTGGCAAAAAGAAATTTTTCACGCTTTTACTGGTTCTTTTCCCGGTAGTCTTTCTTCCTGTTTTAGGGCTTGGAAAGGCCACTTTCGCGCATCCTGACCTTGGACCTGTAAAGCAGCATGGAAAAGTAGTTGGATTCCTTCTTAAAGCCGGACTTGTAGTTGTGTCTGTTCTTGAGATTGGAATCTTCGTTTTTATAGTTGGTAAACAGTCTGTGAGTACTACACCGCCTTCTCTTTTGATTTATAAGCAACTAGATGAAATTAGCAGCGCCCTTAGTGGTATTGAAGGAAACTCAGATGTAATAAAAAGAGAGGATTACCTTGGTTCTGCAAGGATTAAAGAGTTTGATCCAAGTAGAGAACATTTTTACACAGACTATTCAGACGCTCAAAATGTAGTGGTTCTTACTTATGTAATAGGATCCAACCTTGAGGACAAGGCGGGACTTGCTTCCCTTAATTTAAGGCAGATAAAAGAGGCAACAAAGCAGGGAGATGGAGTCACATTTGTCATGCAGGCAGGCGGCTGCGGCAGATGGTTTACAAAAGGAATAAAAAATGAAACCGTGGCCAGATATGAAATAAAAGGTGGCAATCTCACCATGGTAGAGGACGTGCCTGATGATACATGTATGAGCCGGGAAGAAGCTCTTTCAGATTTTCTTACCTGGGCAAAAGAGAAGTACCCGGCTGACAGATATATGCTGTTATTCTGGGATCATGGCGGCGGAGTATTCATGGGGTATGGTCAGGATGATCTGAATAAGAGACAAGAAGGTAACGGCACGATGCCGGTCAGCGAGCTAATCAGCGCAATAGATAATAGTGGTATCAAATTTGACCTTATTGGGTTTGATGCCTGCCTGATGCAGGACATCGAAATTGCAGCTGCACTTGAGCCTTATACGGATTATTATCTTGCATCTGAAGAAGTTGAGGGAGGCTGCGGATGGTACTATGTATCACCTTTCGGTAAGCTTGCTCAGGATACTACTATGCCAACCGAATCCCTTGCTACTGATATTATTTCTTGTTTTGATCAGCTTAATACTGCTGTAGCAGATGGAAAAACTGATACAAGATCAACACTTTCATTAATAGATACATCCCTGGCAAAACCAGCATATGCTAAGCTTAGCGGCCTATTCGCTAAAACAGATGACGCAGTAAAGAACAGCAAAAAGGATTTTGCGGATGTAGCAGTAGCAGCTAATGATGCATATGCATTTAGCAGTGACCTTCAGATTGACCTAATAGACTTTTTGTCTAAGCTGAAAGAAGCAGATTATGACAATACCATTGCTGCAGATGAAGATATTGATGAGGTAATAGATTCAGTCAGAGCCAGTATCTTATATAGGAATAAGAATTCTGCAGACGGCATAAATGGTGAAGCATTTGCATTCCCGTATAAATTCACGTTTGCCTACACAGATACCAGAAAGCAGCTTGTGGCTTTAGGAAATGAGAATGAATACAGGCTCTATGATGATGCATTCAGTATCATGGCAGCTCAGAAGAAAAAGGCAATGGAAAGCGAGGAATACGTTTCCAACGCTCTACTGGAAACCCTTTTATCTTCATCCAGTACTACAGAAATGTTAAGTAATCTCGTCATAAAAATGCAGGATGACACACAAGAAGAATGGTATATAGAAGGCTTTGAAGATTATGACAACAGCGAGGCACTTGTGGATATTCCTTTGAGCAAAGAAGGTGAAGGGTACAGTCTAGAGCTAGATGAGAGTATTTGGGAAATCATAGCTGACTGTAAGACTAATCTTTATCAGGTAGAAAATGCTGGTGAAATGAAGTATCTGGGATCAAGCCATTTTGGCAAAAATGATTCAAAGGGCCATCCAATGGTTGGTGTCACAGGAAATTGGGTCTATATTGGTGGTGAGCTTGTAAGCTACGATGCAGAGCCTGTAAAAAAGACGGATGAGGGCTATGTATATAATGGAAGAGTAAAAGCAAAGCTTGCCGGTGAAGATATTATTTTATACATTGAGTGGAATCCTGTTCAGAATGAAGGCGATCTACCGACAGAAGGAACTATTGTCGGATATGACAACAGCTTCTCTGAAGCTGTAGGAGCGATCCTTGATTCAAAGGGAATGGGAAAGCTGGAGGCCGGAGACACTCTGCAGTTTGTATTTGACAGATACACACAGGATGGTGAGCTAATAAGCTCTACAACAGAAGGAAGGCCTGTTGTTGTACCAGCTAGCGGCAGTCCGAAGGTTGAATTCAAAGCAATAGAGGATGGTGACTATATAATTGGCGGAGTTTTAACTGATGTATATCAGAGAAAGATGACTTCAAAGATAGTAAACGTGCAGTAAAAAGTT
>JAUMWM010000321.1 GCA_030529705.1 Lachnospiraceae bacterium | reverse complement strand
AGGACCGTCCCCGCGGGCCGAATTTTTTTAGTCCAAAAGGACCGTCCCCGCGGGCCGATTTACTTTAAGCGAATCCATTTGTCCGTTACCGTCAGGGTACTGTAGCCCCAGTCCTCCGGTATGCCGCTGGCGATCCGGTCAAATCTGTTCTTTCTCAGGACCTTGGCGGAAGCCTTGTTTTCCATCATGGTGCTCGCAGTAATAATCCTGATGTCGGTTTCATTAAATAGATAATCCGTCATGAGGTTTACCGCTTCTGTGGCAATGCCGCGCCCCCAGAAGCGTTCCAAAAGGCGGTAGCCAAGGCTGACTTTATGTATGTGTTTGCGGTAGCTGTATAATTCAATCAGACCGCAGAAGCATCCGCCTGACGATGTTTCAGAGGTGCTCATTCCCGAATTTACCAAATCCCTGCAAATCTGCCCGTGCGGCTCTTCCTCTTCCGAGACAACTTTATTTTCCTGCAAATATATCCCCAGAATGATTGATTCCTTCATACACTCGTCGTAAAGATGGCGGATTACATAAGAAACGTCGTCATACTTTTTTTCAAATAAATACGTGGGCAGATATCGGTATACCGCCAGATTATCTACCAGTTCCTTGAGAGAGGAAGCGTCATCCGGGCTGACTTCCCGCAAACTTAAATCCTTACCTTCTATAAAGGGAATCTCAGAAAATAGCTGCTTCATAGTTTTCTCTTGACTACTGGATAATTGCCCCACTTTAGCTGTTTTCTTGCACTTTGTCATCCTGAGCGAAGCGAAGGCTCTTATACCAACGGCATCTGTGTACACATAATAGACCTTGACTTAGGCTAAGGATGACATAATTGTCGTTCCAACTGCACAGGACTATTCTTATAAAGATCCTTCGCTAACGCTCAGGATGACAAAATCGCCAGTTAAGCCGTACAGGACGATTTATTTACTCTGATTTTCGTATGGATTAAAAAATTACTTTTTCTCTACAAGCAGGCTCTTTCCTGTCATCTCGGCCGGCTGCTCAAGGCCCATGAGGGCAATCAGGGTCGGGATGATGTCGCAGAGGCGGCCGCCCTCGGCCAGATCCCACTTCGGATCAGCGTTTACGAGGACGAACGGAACCGGGTTAGTCGTATGGGCCGTGAACGGCTTTCCGGTCTTCTCGTCGACCATCTTGTCGCAGTTGCCGTGGTCGGCGCAGATGAACATTTGTCCGTTGACTTCCTTGATAGCTTCGACGACTTTTCCGACAACATCGTCAACAGCTTCAACAGCCTTGATAGCTGCGGCTTCGACGCCGGTGTGGCCGACCATGTCGCCATTTGCAAAATTGACGACGATGGAGTCATACTTGCCGCTTCTGATTGCGCCGCAGAGGGCCGCGCAGACTTCGTATGCGCTCATTTCCGGCTTCAGGTCATAGGTGGCAACCTTCGGGGACGGAATCAGGACTCTGTCTTCGCCCGGGAACGGATCCTCGACGCCACCGTTGAAGAAGAATGTTACGTGAGCATATTTCTCGGTCTCAGCCGTGCGGAGCTGCTTCAAGCCGAGCTTGGAGAGGTACTCGCCGAAGGAGTTCGTGATGACCTGTTTCTTGAAAGCGACTTCCTTGTTCGGGATGGTTGCGTCATAGTCCGTGAAGACGACGAACTTGGTCTTGAGCCTCGGGCCCCTGTCAAAGCCGGTGAAATCATCGATGCAGAATGCGCGCGTCATTTCGCGGGCGCGGTCCGGACGGAAGTTGAAGAAGATCACGGAATCGCCGTCCTTGATCGTCGCGGTCGGAGCGCCGTCTTTCTGTACGACGAACGGAAGAACGAATTCATCCGGCTTGCCGTCAGCGTAGGAAGCGGCCATGCCTTCCGGAGCGGTTGCCGCCGGGACGCCTTCGCCCTTGGTCATCGCATCGTAAGCGAGCTTTACGCGATCCCAGTTGTTGTCGCGGTCCATTGCATAGTAACGTCCTGCAACGGTCGCAATTTTGCCGACGCCGATCATAGCCATGTTGGCTTCGAGCGTCTCGATGAAGCCCTTGCCGGATTCCGGCGGCGTGTCGCGGCCGTCCATGAAGCAGTGCACATAGACTCTTTCAAGACCCATCTGCTTTGCGAGCTTCAGGATGCCATAGATGTGTGTGATGTGGCTGTGAACGCCGCCATCAGAGAGAAGACCCATCATATGAAGGTCAGTGTTGTTGTCGATAGCGTTCTGGACTGCCGCGATCAGCTCTTCATTCTTGAAGAAGTCGCCATCCTCGATCGCTTTGGAAATGCGGGTCAGTTCCTGATAGATGATGCGGCCTGCGCCCATGTTCATGTGGCCGACTTCGGAATTGCCCATCTGGCCGTCCGGAAGGCCTACTGCCATGCCGGCCGCATAGCCCTTCTTGAACGGGCAGGTTGCCCTAAGCTCGTCCATGACCGGGGTGTTGGCCAGAGCTACGGCGTTGTGCTCGACCGTGTCGGAAAGTCCGTAGCCATCGAGGATCATTAATACTGTTGGTCTCTTGTCGCTCATAATGTCTCCTTTTCTTTTTAAGGATGCAGGCTATCGCGGATACATATGGAATAATGGAGTAAGTGGCGTTACTTATGCTACATGGCGTATGTCCTGCCAGTCGATTCCACAATATTTTGCGGTATTATTCCGTGAACTGCGTAGCCATAAAACATGCCTGATACTACCTCTATTTTACTTCACGAAGTATTTAAAGTAAAGGAAGGAAACGGAAAATTTGATAGGATTTTCACTCATTTGTTGCTGTTTAAACTTTCGCGCTTCAGCCCGCGGGGACGGTCCTTTTGGGTCGAATTTTTTCGAC
>JAUMWM010000076.1 GCA_030529705.1 Lachnospiraceae bacterium | reverse complement strand
TGCCGACCCATGTATTGTGCCTGTGGCCGGCTTCAATGGTCATCTGGATAGCCTTAAGGACTGCCGGATGATGCGCATCGAAGAATCTCTCAAGGTGCTGGTTCTGGCGGTCGATCGCACAGGTGTACTGGGTCAGATCGTTCGTTCCGATGGAGAAGAAGTCAACCAGTTCTGCCAGCTCGTCAGCGATGAGGACGGCAGCCGGAGTCTCAATCATGATACCGATGGAGATATCCTTCTTGTACGGTACGTCATGGGCATCCAACTCGGCCTTGGCCTGATTGAGCATCTTGAGGCAGGTCTCGACTTCCCACTTGGAGATGATCATCGGGAACATGATTGCGATGTTGCCATATGCAGATGCGCGGAGAAGCGCGCGGAGCTGCGTCATGAATACTTCTTCACGAGTCAGGCAGATACGGATAGCGCGGAAGCCGAGAGCCGGATTCTCTTCCTTGTCAAGCTTGAAGTAGTCGATCTGCTTGTCAGCGCCGATATCCAGCGTACGGATGATGAGCTGCTTGCCGGCCATAAGCTCTGCAACCTGCTTGTAAGCCTGGAACTGCTTCTCTTCTGACGGATAATCGTTGTCAGACAGATACAGGAACTCGGAACGGAAGAGGCCTACGCCCTCGCCATCGTTCTCAAGGACATAGCCGACATCGCCGACGCCGCCGATATTGCCATACAGATGGACGTGCTTGCCGGACTTCGTAACCGTCTCCTTGCCCTTCATCTCGTCGAGAAGCCTTCTCTTCTCTTCTTCCTTCTCCTGAAGAACCTGATATGCTGCAAGCGTTTCTTCATCCGGATCAACAATGACTTTGCCCTTCATGCCGTCTACGATAGCGAGCTTTCCGTCAACATCCTTCGGAATATCTACCTGGACGAGAGCCGGGATGTTCATCGTGCGCGCAAGGATGGCCGTATGGGAATTCGTCGATCCTGCTCTTGTGACAAATGCAAGGACCATTTCCTTGTCGAGCTGAACCGTCTCCGAGGGAGCAAGGTCGTCAGCTACGAGGATAACCGGTTCCGTGAAATTGTTGGCATCAGCGCCGGCGCCCATCAGGTCCGCTACAAGGCGGGAAGAAATGTCCTTGACGTCCGCAGCGCGGCCTCTCATGTACTCGTCTTCCATGGAAGCGAACATGTCCGCAAAGTTGTCGCCCGTCGTCGCAACGGCGTACTCCGCATTGACCTTCTGTTCCTTGATGATTTCTTCGATTGACTCGTTGTAATCATCGTCATCAAGCATCATCTGATGTACTTCAAAAATCTCAGCGTGTGCTTCACCTACGTCCTTCAATGCCTTCTGGAACAGCGCCTTGAGTTCTCCAAGGGCCTGTTCTTTTGCGGCATGAAGACGATCGAGTTCGGCCGCCACATCCTCGATGCGCTCTCTGCGGATGGCTCCGTCCGACTTGACCATCTCAGCAATCTTGCCGATAGCGATTCCCTGATAAGCTGCTTTGCCAGTGAAATTTTCCATCTTTATGCTCCTTTTTTTATAAGATTTTGATTCCGAGGATAAACCCCGAAACTGCAAGTACATACTTCTTTGTCTATTATAATTCAATATCGCATTAAAAGAAAGAAAAATTTGTTAGTTTTTTACTATTTTATATGGATTTTCAATAAAAATCCTGTCAGCAGTATCCCTTCCGGCTTTCTTTGCGACCAAATCATAAGCTTTTTTGATATTGCAGGTGCGATCAGACGTATTATGGGCATCGCTCCCGACAAAATCTATCAGATTGTTTTTCAAAAGCTTGCCGGTAAACCTCTTCCAGCCCCAACCGTCCTTGCCGATCAGAGCATTGGCATTTACCTGGATAAAAGCCCCCATATCCCTGAGTTCGGAGATAAGGCCCATGTCTTTATGCAGCGGCGGGTATCTCTCAACATGGGCAAGTATCGGTATGAACCCTCTGGACAGGAGGGCATACGTCCTCTCCTTTATATAGGACTTGGGATGCATTGATGAAAACTCAAGAAGGACATGCCTTGTATCGGGCATCCTGTACAACGGGTCAGACAAAACCAGTTCTTCCATATCCATATTCGCATGGAATTCGCACCCGAGATACAGCCTGATTTCCGGAAACTCCCTCCTGGCCTCCCTTAGCACTTCAAGATACCTCTCATAGACGACGCCGCGGTCCGTCTCGAACATTTCCCTTCGAAAGTGGGGGGTCATGATGACGTCCGTCACACCATTTGCCCTCTCGTCATAAAGAATAGCCATTGCCTCTTCCATCGACCGGGCTCCGTCGTCCACGCCCGGCAGAATATGGCAGTGCATGTCAAATATCCCTTGCATATTTCCCCCTGGTGTATGGCATTGTAAAAAAATCTTCGCTTACGCTCAGAATGACAGGGGGCGCTCCCCCCTGGTGTATGGCATTGTAAAAAAAGATTCTTCGCTTACGCTCAGAATGACAGGGGGTACTATCCCCCCTTCTGATGCGTTATAACGCCCCTGTCAGATATCCGCAAGCCAGGAAAGCTCTAGGCAGGCATTTGCGGCAAATACTCCCTGCGGCACCTGGCCGGCAAACTCTTCTATGGTGAGTCCGGGGTCGTAATCCTGCCGATAGTCCGATGAGTCGACCGGTCCGACATAGCGAATCACCCTTCCCTCCCACAGATAAATCATGTGGACTTCGGTATGATTCGCGTCTGCGAGATAAATGAATGCCGGTTCAACGCTCCCGTCGTCCTTTAGACGATAGTAATACTGGGCGTCCAGAGTATGTTCAAATGCATTCGCATGATCCTCGTAGGTTCCCGCCGGGGCTATGATGCAGGCTATATGGTCGTCAGCCTTGTCATAATACACCGTCATGGGACCTCTTCTTTCTTCCCGGTATGCCTCGGAAGACGCCTGATACGTATTATAGACATCCACTATGGCCAGAATCATTTCCTCCCTGGAAGGAAAAGTCCCGGGATCTCCGGCATAAGATGCCGCATTCATCGCCTCCTTATTAAAAACAACTTGCGGCTCTTCCCCAGCATCTGCCGCCGGCTTTACGTCACTGCCTCCGGACGTTTCCGCCGAATCCTGCCCCTCGTCCGCCGTCCTGGAATCACTCTCTCCGGGCGTTTCCTCTGACCCCTGCGCCTTGGCCGGGGAGTCTCCACCGGAAGAGACGCCTTCCATTTCGTTTTGACCGGAAGCGTTGCCTGTGAGATCCCTCTCATTCATCTCGCCCAGCTTCTGTTCAACTGCCGCAGCCATTCCCGCATTCAGCTCTTCTGCCCGGATATAGTCCAACCTGGCCTTCTGCGTCTGGCCGAGTCCCGCATAGGCGTCGCCCCTTGCGAAGTAGGCGGTTGCGTTCTTGTCATCAATTTTCAGGGCTTTCGTGAACACGATGACCGCCTTTTCATATTCCTGCTGGAGGAGGTATTCATTTCCCTGCTTCATGAGTCGTTTCAGGCGGTTGCCGGGAAGAAGGCGCATTGCGGCAATCAGGATAATGACAAGAATCACCACGATAGCGATGGCTGCTCTGGTGCGTCTCTTCTTCGTTTGTAACTCCTTCATAATCCCCTCCCGCAGCTCTTGTACAAAAATCAGTCAGTAATCGCCTTCTTGTATACGCGCTCTTGCATCGCAAGGAACTCCGAAAGCCCGCCTCTTGGCGTTTCCCCGCTGACAACCAGCGTCTCGCCGGGCGATGCCAGCAGGACTCCCCGCGCCAAGGCCGCGTCCTCCGGACTTATCCATCCCCCGTAATGCTCCTCCCAGGCGCGGTAGGCCTCACCAGCTAAAGAGTGCATGACCCGGCCGTCCGGCGACGCCCAGATGCTGCGCCCCTCCAAAGCCTGGCCGCTTTCGCCTACCCTGTCCCCAAACGGAATGATATAGTCGAACTGGGAAGCGGCTATCCTCGAAAATGCACAGATGACCGGAAGGAGCAGGGCAAATGCCGCCCCCTCTCCCACCCCGTCCGTCTGCATGTCATAGACAATGAGGCCCCGCATGAAAGCGTTGCAGCCGCGGGCGCGGCCATTTGAAAAATGAAGGGAGACGTCAGGCATATTATCCCAATACAGCTCGTAATTATCCCCGTCCCTGTACCTTAGCAGTTCAAAAAAGGATGTGACGTCTTCCCCATAGGCTTTCCTACAGGTAATCTCGACCCTCATGTATGCAAGTTTGTTGCCGGTCCGGCCTTGGCCATCCCGCGCCTCTGGCGAGAAGGAGAGCTCATATCGGATGTCAAATGCCGTTGCCGCCGAAAACCGCTCTCCGAAAATCCGGCATAGTTCGCGAAAGTCCGCTGCGTCGCACAGCCGGCGCGCGGCTTTCCGAAAGTCATCGCTGCTGCCGTCCGTATGCACGGCAGAATTATGTATCCTGTGTACCGTTTCAAATGTCAACGGTCCCGGCAAGGCCCAGGCAGCATCCGTCAAAAGAACATCCCTCGTTTCCCGATTCCATAAGCTATGGCGGAGCATCAGGAGGGCTTCGCCGGCTGTGGCCGGGAAGTTTTCAACATGATAACCTTTTAGCATATCCGCTCAGTCGAACTCCACGCCGAGGTCAAACCTCCTGACATGCACGTCCAGGGACAGGTCTTCGGCAACTTTGACATCCGCGACCTGCATCCTGGGTATGGGCTGGCCATCCCCATTTCTGTAATAGAAATACAGGGTCGTCCTGCCAGGCGATACGGGATTGATTGAAAACATATCCCACGTATAATCCTGAAAATCCTCATGGAAAAACGCGCCGCCGTTGCTCGTCACCGTGGCAATGTTCTCGTCCGTGGAATAGACTTCCCAATATGCTCCCTCGACCCTTATCGCGGAAGCTCCAATCGTATTATTATCCCTCACGCAAGAATCGAAAGCTTCCCTTGCCTCCTCTTCCTGCTGAATCGCATCTTCTTGCAGAAGTTCGGAAGCCATCTCGGAAATTGCGTTCGGAGCCGCTATATTTGTAGAGAAAGAGTAGTGGACCAGATCATATGTAACCGCCAGATCCTCATCGGCATGTACAAAAAGAATATATCCGGAGTCAAGCGCCTGCTCGGTTCCCTCCCCCTTCGCGTACTCCAGGTAAAAAGTGTCCGTACCGGGCGTGTTGGGGGTAAACGTATACTGCTCCCTGGCGGGCGCGTAGACATACGTAACCTTCTCTTGTTTCACGGCTGCAGGCGTCGTGGCCGAGGAAAGCTTCGTCAGCTTTGCGCCGGCAAATGTCGCGGGAGGAATCGTCTGCGTCCGATTTTTCTTGGATCCTCCCATCTTTGCCGACATCAGTCCCATTCCCCCGCCGGTTCCGTTTGAACCCACGAAATCATCCTCGCCCTCATAAACGAGGGAACTGTCGTCCGGATAGACGCCGGGATCCACTTCGCCGGCATCATCGCCCGCATCTCCTCCGTCCTCTATTTCGTATCCGGAGAGATCGTCCTGCTCTTCGCCTTCTCCACCAACTCCGCCGGTATCGATTTCCCATCCATTAAGCGGATCGTCAGATTCCGTGATCTGATCCGGGGCAGTATTTTCTTCCGGCGGCAAAGTCACATACTCGTATATGACTGTCGATCCCCCGTTGTTGTAAGTCACCCCGTTTCCCGTGTTTGTCTCAGGCTTCGGGGTGGGTGTCGGCGTAGGCGTGTAAAGCGCCTTTTCAGCTTCGGCTTTCATCTGCTTCCATCTGTCCTCGGCCGCTTTTACTTCGCTCTCCGGAGTCTCATCCCCTCCGTATTTTCCGCTCGCATATATATAAGGGTAGCCCTGCAGTTCCCCTTCCGAAACGGTGAATATCCCGTCTTTGCTGTGGTCCACGCAGCGCCAGGAATATCCCGCCCCGTCATCAACGGGAAGGATAGCGATCAGCGACTTCTCAACGACCGTGAACGATCCCCTCTCGTCAGCATGCGAAAGGGAGCCGGTTGCGACGATAGAATAGGACGGCCTACAAAAGACCAGCTGGCTCAGCGGCACTTGCGTAGGCATCAGCGTAGGAGTCGGGGACGGCTCCTCGGTCGGCGTAGCTTTTTTCTCTACAGTATTCCCCTGAATCGGAGCCATCTCAATCTGGTCCGCATCGTTTTCGGAACTCCCGCAGCCTATGAGCAGCATCGAGGCCAGAAATACCGCCGCGCTCTTTTTCATTACCTGAACAATTTTTTTCATAACTTCCTAATCTCTCCTCCTGAAAACATTTCTTATATAAAACATTTCTTATATGAAGGAAACATCCATGCTAAAGATCCTTCGCTTACGCTCAGGATGACAAAACCGCTGGCTGCATTCACTCGCCGTCAGCTTTTACGTTCGGTCCGCTTCCTTCCCGTGCGATGAATGACAAAGCTGCTGGCTGCATTCACTCTTCGTCAGCCTCGTCCCAAGTCTCCTCTTCGCCGTCTGCCTCGTAGCCCCCGTCTTCGACTCCTTCTCCGGGTTCCGCCTGTTCGCCATTATCTAAAGGGGGTTCGTCATCCGCTCCGCCATTTGCGGCATCCTCTCCTTCGGCATCCTCCCCCTCATCGGGAATTTCCGCCTCTTCCCAATCGTCAGCCTCCCCGCCTGCGGCATCGTCCTCAATATAAACCTCCTGGTATTCGTCATCTGCGTCAGCGACAGGATTTTCAGTCTGCGTATTATTTGGGGGAGCCGCGGTGGGCGTTACAATCAGTTTTCCGTTTGCGTCGACAAGCGGCTTGCCTCCGAGATTCAGCGCGCTGCTCTTTGAGAGCAGAATGATAATCGTTACCAGCGCGATAATGCCGATGATAAAGAGAATCAGCCTGCTGGGCTTTTCGATAAAATCATGCAATTTTCCACCTCCTTTCAGGGAAGCAGTAAGAATTCATCCATTTGTAAAGGATTCATCTTGCCGGCCTTTTTCCGACTGCGCCTTTTTATGAGCTTTCCTGGTTAGAATTCACTCGCTGCCCTTCATTTGCAAAACTGCAAGAACCGTCTTCCACAATATCTCGATGTCGGTCCCAATCGACCAGTTCTTCATATATTGAAGATCCAGGGCGACCACTTCCTCGAAGTCCGTTATGTCCGACCTCCCGCTGATTTGCCACAGGCCGGTGATCCCCGGCTTCACTGCCAGCCGGGCCCGATGGTGAGCCTCGTACTGCTTCCACTCATCGACCGTGGGAGGCCTCGTGCCCACCAGGCTCATGTCGCCTTTCAGGACGTTCCAGAACTGCGGGAACTCGTCTATGGAAGTCTTTCGGATGAACCACCCTATCCCGTGTTTTGTTCCGTCAGGGCCCGAACCGATTATTCTGGGATCGTTGTCGACCTTGAACATGTGGCCCTGCATCTTGTTCTGGTCCATCAGCGCTTCCTTGCGGGCCTCGGCATCCAGATACATGCTCCGGAATTTATACAGCCTGAACCTCTTCCCGTTTTTCCCGACGCGTTCCTGGGAAAAAATAATCGGTCCCGGACTCTTGATGAATATGAGCGGCCCGACCAGAATTCCAAAAAAGAGGCAGAAAACCAGCCCGACAAGGGAACCCAGGAAATCCATCGTCCTCTTTGCGACAATCTGCTTGGTCGATGCAACCTGGATCGTATTGGTCAGGACAACGTAACCGCCGATTTTCTCCACAGCCAGGTTCCGGCTGAGTTCTTCCACGGAGGACAGGTTCAAGTGGGTCGTGATTCCCATCTCCAGGCAGCCGTCAAAGAAATCTTCCGGCACCTCGTACCGGTTCGATACATACACGAACACCTCATCCACCCAGCGGTTCTGCATGAAGTTGAAAATGTCCGTAAATGTACACACGACCGGTATGCCGCAAATGTTATCCGCATCGTTCTCCAGCAAATCCTGTTCCGTGCCGTCCATCATGGGAATCTCAATATTTGTCCCGGACAGGACGACGTTGTTGTCGACATCCTCCGCCTTGATTCCGGTGCCTTCGACGACTGCCCCGCCGATCCCTTCGGCAACGATTTTCCTGGCGGCGTAGGCATTTGCATACTTGTCCGTATCGACCAGGATGACGCCCTTTACCTCGTACTCGTTGTAAAGGTTGTTCATCATCTTGGTTGCAACTCTTTCCGCGATATCCGAGGACGTCACGAGAAGCATCGCCCGCTTCGGATGCTTATTATTCTTCCGCAGGTAGAGCTTCAAGGCCGTCCTCAGGATAAAGTCCAACGGAATCGTAAGCACGGCCACGAATACGAATACGAATTTTGAAAATGCCGGACCGTAGCCGCTGAAATAGATATAGATGCTCATGAACCCTATGACCAGCATCACCTGGGCAAATACCTTTTTCAGCTCGCTGAAATGATCCCGCCTCAGAATCCCTGAATAGGCTTCCATAAAAAAGGATATCGCTATCATGGACAGGCCCATCACCAGGCCCACGTTAAAATACATGTTTCCGTAGGCTCTGAACTTAATGCCGTTTCGGATAAAGTGCGAAACATAAAATGAGAATTCATAAACGATAAGGTCAAGCAATATGAAGTCCCAGTGTTTCAGCCATGTAGACGTTCTTCCTGAATACATAAGGAATCTACCTCGCATAAAATATGTCACTTTACTATAACAGAAAGTGAAGAGCGTTTCAATGGCTATATTCAGTTGAAGGCAGACGGGCAAAGCGAGGGCAGAAAATAAAAAATTTAAAAAAATACACAAAATCAAGAAATAATTTACCCAAATACCCCACAATATGCTACAATACATATAACGTGTTCAAATCTGTCTTCGGCATATTTGCCAAGGCGGGTTTCTATCCGGTTTGGGAAGTTTATTTCCAGCTCCCGGGTAGTTTTGCAGGCCGGGATTTCAGCTAACGGTTCCGCGCCTGCGGGCACAGACCAGGCTTTTATTATTATCAAATATAAAAGAAAGAGAGGTTTCACATTATGCAAAACTCAATGTTAGCAATGATTCTGGCCGGCGGACGTGGTAGCCGTCTGAAAGACCTTACCAACAAAGTTGCCAAGCCAGCCGTATCATACGGTGGAAAGTACCGTATCGTTGACTTCCCGCTTTCCAACTGCGCGAACAGCGGAATCGACGTTGTCGGCGTCCTCACACAGTATGAGTCCGTTGAGCTGAACAGCTATGTTGCCCAGTCCGGAAACTGGGGTCTCGACAGCCGGGACAGCGGCGTTTTCGTATTGACGCCCCGTGAAAAAGCGGATGCAGATCTCGACGTATATCGCGGAACGGCAGATGCTATTTCCCAGAACATTGACTTCATCGACAAGTATGATCCGGAATATCTCCTTGTCCTTTCCGGCGACCACATCTACAAGATGAACTATGACAAGATGCTGCAGTATCACAAGGAAAAGAATGCAGACGCAACCATCGCTGTCCGCGAGGTACCGTGGAAAGAAGCTTCCCGCTTCGGCATCATGAACACGGATGAAGACCTCAACATTATTGAGTTCCAGGAAAAGCCGAAGGAGCCGAAGAGCAACCTGGCTTCCATGGGCATTTACATGTTCACCTGGAAGAAGCTGCGCGAGATCCTTGTAAAAGATATGGTCGATCCGAATTCCAGCCATGACTTCGGCAACGACGTCATCCCGGCTTACCTTTCCCGGGGAGACAAACTTGTAGCTTACAGGTTCAGCGGATACTGGAAAGACGTAGGAACGATTGATTCCCTTTGGGAAGCCAACATGGATCTTCTTGACAAGAAGAACGAGCTGGATCTCGGCGACAAGACATGGAAGATTTACACGGACGATGCCCCGGCCCTTCCGCAGTACATCGGACCGGATGCCGTTGTCGATTGCGCTTACATCACCCAGGGCGTCGAAGTGGAAGGCGAAGTCAAGAACTCCGTCCTGTTCACGAACGCCAAGGTTGCCGCCGGAGCCAAGGTCATTGATTCCGTCCTTATGCCGGGTGCGGTTGTCGAAGAAGGCGCTGTTGTTAACCGCGCGCTCGTTGCTGACGGCGTCGTGATCGGCAAAGGGGCTGTTGTAGGTTCCGCTGACAGCGAAGAAATCGTACTTGTTGCAAAAAATGTGTAAAGGGGGATGAATAAAGATGGCAATTAAAGCATTAGGTATTGTCACTTCCGGCAATCGTATTAAAGTAGAAGGCATGCAGGAATTCCGTCCGGTTTCCGCATTTACATTTGTTGGCCGTTACAGAATGATCGACTTCCCGATGTCCAACCTCAGCAACTCCAACATCGAGCGCATCCAGATCTTCGCTGGAAACAATCCGCGTTCCCTCGCAGAGCATGTAGGCACCGGCCGCCATTACGGCATCAACAGCAAGCGCGGCAAAGTCACCCTGCTCTTCTCCGATGATGAAGAAGTAAACGAGATCTACAATACGGACATCGCCGCTTTCCTTTACAATGAGAACGTCATCGAGCGCGCTCCGGGCGAGTACGTCATCATTGTTCCTTCCTATATGGTATTCGCACAGGATTATGACGCTCTTCTGAAGCAGCACATCGCCTCCGGCGCAGACATCACTCTGCTGTATCACAAGGTCGACAACGCTGACAAGGCTTTCCTGAATACGGAAGCCCTCAAGCTCGATGACGAGAAGACAGTGCTCGCAATCGAGACAAATATCGGCGGCAAGCCGAACAAGAACATTTTCATGAACAGCTACATCATGAAGAAAGATCTCTTCCTCCAGCTGGTCAACGCTGCAAAGAAGAAATCCTCCATGTACAACCTGTTCAACATCGTTAATGACAAGGCAGCTACGGAAGA
>JAUMWM010000320.1 GCA_030529705.1 Lachnospiraceae bacterium | reverse complement strand
TGCTCATGAATCCTTTGATGCCGCCTCAGGCCGTAGCCTGAGGCGGCGTTGTCTGAGCCGCTGCCGCCTCTGATGCGATGCGGATGCCCTTTATTACCCCACGGAGGACATCCATCATTTCAGGGGCTTTCTCCTGTATCTCGCTCAGGTCGCTGTGAAGTTCCCTGAGTTTCTGCTCCGTTTGCTTGTCAAGCATTGTCCTCACCTCCTTCTGTTGCTTACGGTTACATTGTAATTACTATACGCAACTTTGTCAATCCCTTTTTGTTACTTACGGTTACTTTTTTTATTGATTATTCTATTTTTGCGTGGTATTTTGTATATATAAACACTGAAAGGAGGAAACGTAATGACGGAAGGTGAAAGAGTAAAAAAGATTCGCAAATATGCAAGTCTTACTTTGGAAAAGTTCGGCGAACGTTTAGGTGTTACCAAAGCCGCTATGTCAAGAATCGAAAATGGTATAAATGGACTCACTGACCAAATGAGCAAATCTATTTGCCGTGAGTTCAAAGTATCAGAAGCGTGGTTAAGAGGTGAGATTGATGGGGACGAAATCATATTTGAAGAAAGCCCGATAGACGATGCCGCCAGATTTGCGGCAGAACATAATCTGGGAGATACAGAGGCTATTTTGATCCGAGAATACCTGAATCTTACGGATAAAGACCGTGACGTTTTCTGCAAGTATTTGAAGAGCGTGCTGAAAGGACTGAACGGAATCCAGACCGCTGCCGATCAGCCCGACACGACCGCTGCCATCGCTAAGAACCCCGGTGACATGACCAGGGAGGAACTACACGCAGAACTGGACAGGCAGCTTGACCTCAAAGAGGACGGGTCAAAGAAGGACTCAGGCGTTACAGCCTGACCGCCGAGCTTATAAAGAGGGGGAAATTGCGATTTTAGTATTGTAACAATTCCGCCGATGTAAGGGAGGTGATCGGAATGTATATCAAAGATGATGTCTGCTACGCCGGAAAAATGGAGGATGGAATAACGGTAACGGAAGCTGTACCGCTTGCCGGCATGATGCTTCTGGTGACCTTCTCCACCGGGGAGAAACGGCTGTTTGACGTGACACAGCTGAAAGGTCCCGTATTCCAGCCGCTGCAGGACGAAGAAGTATTTAAAAACATAGAGCTGTTCCACGGAGTGATAACATGGAATAACCGGGAGATTGACGTTGCTCCTGAGATGGTATACCAGAACAGCTACGCTTATGAAAGCTGTGCTGTCTGAGTGGTGAAATGCCCGGCAAATTGCGCCGGCGCAATTATTATAGGACAGAAAAAACGCCCCCGGGCCGCCTTTCCGGGGGCGTTTTCACAGGGATGCTCAATTACAACCCTAACATATGCAACGTAATTGTACAGCATCCTCCCCAACTTTGCAATAAAAGGAGGTGTTTTTTTATGTGGTCACAAGAAAGGGAAAACAAAATCAGGTACTTCGAGCGGTACGTAGACCCATTGACCGGCAAGACGAAGACCGTATCCTGCACGCTGTCCCGCGCGAGCAACAAAAAGGCCGCCGCCCTGCTCCGGCAGAAGATAGAGGCGCAATGCTCCCGCGCGGCGGTCCCGGAAGCCCTCACGCTCCGGGATTTGGTCGAGTGTTATGCGGCCCACCAGTCGCAGACGGTCAAGGACTCCACCGCCGACCGCAACGCCTTCGAGGCCAAGGCCGTTCTTGACATGCTGGGCCCCGACACCCTCGTCGACCGCCTCACCGTTGCGTACGTCATGGAGAAGCTCCTGGCGGCAGGGGAGACCGCCACTTGCACCAACGCCCGGATCAAGTTCATCAAGGCGATGTTCCGATGGGGCTACAAGTCCGACCTGATCGCCTCGCCCGCCATCGCCGACAAGCTGGAATACCTGCCCGACCGCAGGAAGAAGGAGCGGCTTTCGGACAAATACATGGAGCGTCACGAGCTGGAAGCCGTGATGGACGCGATGACCGTGGAACGCTGGCGGCTGCTTACGCAGTTCCTCTGCCTGTCCGGGCTTCGAATCGGCGAGCTGATAGCACTGGATGACTCAGACGTGGGGGACAGGTACATCCACGTCAGCAAGACTTACGACCTCCGGACGGGGACGCTTTCGGAAACCCCGAAGACGGACTCCTCCAACAGGGACGTTTACATCCAGCCCGAGCTTGCGGAATGCATAAGCCAGATGCGGACGGAGCGCGCGAAGCTCCTGCTCCGCTCCGGAAAGAGGTCGAGTCTTTTCTACCCGGACTCGAGCGGGAAATACATGCATTACCACGCCTACAACAAGTACCTGAAGGAAACCACGGAGCGGGTCATCGGAAGGGGCCTGACTCCCCACGCCTGCCGCCACACCATGACGAGCATATTCGCGGCGCAGGGCGCGCCGCTCGACGCGATCAGCCGCAGGCTCGGCCACAGCACGTCCGAAGTCACCCGGAACATCTACTACCACGTGACCGCCCAGCAGAGGAAGCAGGACGAGGCGGCTATCATGGGAATCCGGGTCTTCGGATAGCGCAAGAATGGTAGCAAAATGGTAGCAAAAATTTGTATATCAGGTAGCATCAGGGGGATGGAAAGCATGAAAAAAGCACGTAAAACAGCCGTTTTTGGCTCTTACGTGCTCTCTTCTTGCCCTATCAAGTGGAGACAGTGGGACTTGAACCCATGACCTCCTGAATGCCATTCAGGCGCTCTCCCAACTGAGCTATGCCCCCTTGTTTTTCACAAGGGGCATTATAACACAAGATATCTATTTGGGAAAGACTTTTTTTAACATTTTCAAATTTTTGACATTTTGGGGCATTCCGGCTCACTC
>JAUMWM010000319.1 GCA_030529705.1 Lachnospiraceae bacterium | reverse complement strand
GTTACGTTATTTTTAAAGTTGAAGCTTTGAAAATGATATGCTATACTAGTCCGATGAATGTTCAAAACAATCTCTTTTCTGGGAGGCTCACATGAAAAATAATTCCGGCAGGAGCAGTCTTTCTATCGCCATGGTTCTGGTTGGCGTGCTTATTCTGGCTGCGTTCGGCATCTTGATTGGAATGCAGGCGGGGAACATGACGAGGCAGACGGCCATAGAAGCAGAACTCGCTGAAAAAAAACAGTATGAGGAAGCGCTGGCGGCAGCCGAGCGGGAACAGGCCATGAAAGAGGCAGAGGAAGCGGCAAAGGCTGCGGCCGCATCGCAGACTCCTACTCCCACTCCGATACCCGCTGACAAAGATATGACTGCCCAGGAACTCGCGGCGGCGGCTGAGGCGATCAAGGGCGTGGGAACTGCCGGGACGTCAACAGTATTCGCCTATGCGGATGCCCAGAAGAATGCGGGAATCTCCCTCAGCCTGGATACGCAACCGGCCGAGGAGGCGGCGGCCGCTTCAGCGGAAGGGCAAGTCACGCCAACGCCCACTCCGGTTCCTTCCAGAATCGTCTGCCTTGATCCCGGACACCAGGCCGAGGAGATGACGGACACGGAGCCGAACGGTCCCGGGTCCTCTGAAATGAAGCAGATGGTTACGAGCGGAGCCTACGGAGAGTATTCCGGCAAGAACGAATACGAGATAGTTTTAGAGATTGGCCTAAAACTGAGGGATATCCTTGTTTCAAGGGGCTATACGGTCGTCATGACCAGGGAGACGGACGACGTGTCCATCTCCAATGTCGAGAGGGCCCAGATGGCAACGACTGCAAATGCAGACGTTTTCGTTCGCCTGCACTGCAATGACGTGGAGGAAGGAGAAGTGGCGGGCGTGCTTTGCTACGGCCCGGCCAGCGACAACCCCTATCTGACGCAGGATCTTATCCTGAAAAGCCAGGAACTGTGCGAACTGCTCAGGGATAACCAGTGCGCCGTGACAGGACAGAAGGCTCTCAATAACCTGTATCAGAACGACATGACCGGCATTAACTGGGCGACCATGCCCGTGTCGATTGTGGAGATGGGATTTATGAGCAATGAGACAGAAGACCTCCTTATGGCCAGCGAAGAGGGTCAAAACCAGATCGCCGAAGGGCTGGCAAACGGAATAGATGCGTTTTTTGCAGGGTAAAATATGTGGAATACAGTATTATTTGATCTTGACGGCACATTAACGGATTCTGCGCCGGGAATCACCCGGTGCGTCCAATATGCGCTGGAAAAGGAATTCGGAATCATCAGGAAACCGGAAGAACTGATTGAATTTGTCGGACCGCCCCTGAGGGAACAGTTCATGATCTATACCGGCTGTGACGAGGCGGCCGGGCAGCGGGCCGTGGAGAGGTACAGGGAACGGTACAGATCCGTCGGGATATTTGAAAACAGCCTCTATGAAGGGATTCCGGAGCTTCTTGGGCAACTGAAGGATGAAGGCTTCACGATAGCGCTGTCATCATCGAAGCCGGTGGAATTCTGCCGTCAGGTCCTGGAGGCGTTCGGCATCGCGCAGTATTTTGACGTTATCTGCGGAAGCGATATGGCCGGGCGGCATACCGGCAAGGCCGAAATTGCGGAGGACGTGGTAAGGCGGCTCGGCATGGACGGACGCCGGAACGAGGTCGTCCTGGTAGGCGACCGAAAGTACGATATACAAGGCGCCCGGCAGTGCGGCATTGGTTCCATCGGCGTATCCTACGGATATGGCAGCCGGGAGGAGCTGGAAGACGTGTGGCCTGACTGTATCGTGGATAGCGTGACGGAGCTTCGGAACGTCCTGATAGGGCAGGTCCGGGCGGAGAGGGAGGCCATCCGCTCCCCGAAATCGCCGGCAGGGAAGGCTCTAAGGAGGGCGGCCGACGGGAATCCGGCCTTTATGATCTGGCGCCTCTTGTATCCGGTCCTCCTGCACTATGGCCTTACAAATGTCATCGCCATTTCGGCCTACATGCTCATCCTGTTCTATTTGCTGGCGACGGGCGGCAGGACGGCAGATGTTGCAAATGTTTACGCCGCGCAGGCGGTCCTTATCACCGGGATTGCCGATGCGGCCGTGATTCCGGCAGCCTGGTTCTTCTTTCGGGCGGACGAGTTGAGGCGCAAGGCAAATGCATTTGCAGAAAGAATCCTGAACAGGAATGTTCTGGGCGTAACCGAGGCCTTGCGCATCATCGGGCTGGTTATCGGGTTTTCCTGCATCCTGAATATTCTGATATCGTATATCCCGATCCAAGATGAAACATATCAGGGGCTGGCGGAGCAGATGTTCACGAAAACCCCTTTCATAATCCAGATTATCGTGATCGGCATTCTGGCGCCATTTGCGGAGGAACTCATTTTCAGGGCCCTTATATTTAGAAGGATGCGCGATTATGCCGGGTTTGTTTTTGCTGCTGTGAGCAGCGGCCTGTTTTTCGGGATATATCATGGCAATATTACGCAGGGGATTTTTGCGTTTATCATGGGCATGCTCTTTGCGGCCGTCTACGAGCACTATGGCACGTTGTGGGCGTCGATTATAGCCCATATAAGCAATAATCTGTTTGCTACAATCGAGAATTATTTATTCTCGAAGATCGACGTGCCGGACGTTCCGTATATGATTTTCCTCGGCATCGCTTTCGCGGTTTCGGTTTTGTGCTTTGTGAGGATACTGACCAGGGAAGACAGGGTGAACGTCGTGTGACGGGAATTTGGCTGTTTTTCAGCCCGCGGGGACGGTCCTTTTGGGTCGAAAAAAATCAGCCCGCGGGGACGGTCCTTTT
>JAUMWM010000318.1:1831-2827 GCA_030529705.1 Lachnospiraceae bacterium | reverse complement strand
GTAGCGAAGGATCTTTTACCATCTGCAGCGGCTTTATGTAAAAGATCCTTCGCTGCGCTCAGGATGACATCCACCTTTGATCCTTCGCTGCGCTCAGGATGACATCCGTTTTTTTCGCAAAAACAGGCGATTTCAGAGCAGAAGAGTGAAGAGTAACGCAGAGTGGCGCTTCTTCCCCTGCGAACATATTTGCATTCTTCCTGTGATTTTGGTATCATTATAGCACTTGAAAACCGATTTTGGGAGAAAGTTGTGGTCCGCTTGGAAGCGGCACAGTATGTCGGTTTAGGCGAGAAGCAAACCTAAGAGGAGGTTATAGAAATGGGCATGAATGTAGTCTGCCTTGATATGGAAGGCGTACTTGTTCCTGAGATATGGATTGCATTTTCCGAGGCGACCGGGATTCCGGAACTTCGGCGGACGACCCGCGATGAGCCGGATTATGACAAGCTTATGCAGTTCAGGATTGCAATTTTGAAGGAACATGGGCTTGGATTAAAGGAGATTCAGGAGACAATCGCAACAATCGACCCGCTGCCGGGGGCGAAGGAATTTTTGGACGAGCTGCGTAAGGAGACGCAGGTTTTGATTCTCAGCGATACCTTCACGCAGTTCGCGAAGCCGCTTATGGAAAAACTGAACTGGCCCACATTGTTCTGCAACACGTTGGAGGTTGCGCCGGACGGGGAAATCATCGGCTATCATATGCGCTGCGCTGCGTCAAAGCTCACGACCGTTAAGGCTTTGCAGTCTTGCGGATTTGACACGATAGCGGCGGGAGACAGCCACAACGATCTCGCCATGATTCGGGCATCGAAAGCGGGATTCCTTTTCAGGAGTACGGAGGCGATTAAGGCGGAGAATCCGGACTTGCCGGCATTTGAGGAATTTGATGAGTTTTTGGCGGCTATCAAGGCTGCGCTGTAAATAACACATTTATCGTGTAACTGCTCAGCACCCTCTGTCATTCTGAGCGTAAGCGAAGAATCTTTACCA
>JAUMWM010000318.1:0-1821 GCA_030529705.1 Lachnospiraceae bacterium | reverse complement strand
TAAGCATAAGCATAAGTTTTACGTTTAAAGATCCTTCGCTTACGCTCAGGATGACAAGTTTCTACTCGGACGACATGGATCTTACTCAGACGACATTGATTTTATTCGGATGACAAGATTTATGCTCAGGGTGACATGGATTGTGCGGAGGATGACGCAGATTCAGGCAGTTCGCTGAGTAGTGACAAGCATTTATAGAAATAACAGGAGATGGAAGTATGAACAGAAAAAACGCATGGGCAACGTATACAGACAAGCAGGCAAAAGCCGCCTATGAATTCTGCGAGGGATATAAGAAGTTTTTGGATGATGCCAAGACGGAGAGAGAGGCGGTGGACGTCCTGGTTGGCCAGGCCGAGGAAGAGGGCTTTCGCGAACTAAGCCGGATTATGGAGAGCGGGGAGACGCTGAAACCCGGCGACAAGGTTTATTCCGTATGGATGAACAAATCCATCGTCCTCTTCAAGATCGGCACCGACCCGCTGGAGAAGGGGATGAATATTCTAGGCGCACATATCGACTCGCCGCGCCTCGATGTGAAGCAGAACCCGCTCTATGAGGATGGGGGATTTGCCTTCCTCGATACGCACTATTACGGGGGCATCAAGAAATATCTCTATGTCGCCATGCCGCTGGCGCTTCACGGGGTAATCGTCAGGAAAGATGGCAGCACGGCAATCCTGAACGTCGGGGAGGATGAGGATGATCCGGTGTTTTTCGTATCGGATTTGCTGATTCATTTGTCCCAGGAGTTGATGGCTAAGAAGGCCAGCGAAGTCGTGGCCGGAGAGGCGCTCGACATCATCATCGGACATAAGCCATTTGTCATCAAAGGCGGCAAGGACGATGAGGAAGACGAAGAGGACGAGACGTTGACGCGCGGGCAGCAGTATGCGGTTCGGGCCGAGAAGGAAGAGGGCGCAGAGGCAAAGAAAATCAAGGGGGCCGTCCGCAGGGGGATTCTGGCCATCCTGAAAGACGAGTATGACGTGGAGGAGGATGACTTTATCTCGGCGGAGCTTGAGGTCGTGCCGGCCGGCAAGGCGCGCGACGCAGGATTGGACCGCGCGATGATTCTCGCTTACGGGCAGGACGACCGGGTCTGCTCTTATCCTTCCATGCGGGCTATCTGCGAGGTCGGCGACGTGGAGCGCACGTCTTGCTGCATCCTTGTTGACAAGGAGGAGATTGGCTCGGTCGGAGCAACGGGCATGAAGTCCCATTTCTTTGAGAATGCGGTAGCCGAGGTCATGAATTTGCTCGGCGACTACAGCGAACTGAAACTTCGGAGATGTCTTGCGAATTCCTGCATGCTCTCCTCGGACGTCTCTGCGGGGTTTGATCCGACTTATGCGTCGGCATTTGAAAAGAAGAATGCCTGCGTGCTGGGCGGCGGAATCGTCTTTAACAAGTTTACGGGATCCCGGGGCAAGTCCGGGTCTAATGACGCAAATGCGGAGTACATCGCCGAGCTGCGCCGAGTCTTGGACGAGGAGGGCGTTGTTTACCAGACGGCAGAGCTCGGGAAGGTTGACCTCGGGGGAGGCGGGACGATTGCCTACATCCTGGCCTTGTATGGCATGAATGTCATCGACAGCGGCGTGGCGGTCCTCAATATGCATGCGCCGTGGGAGGCAACGTCCAAGGCGGATGTCTACGAGGCTTTCCGGGGCTACGTCGCTTTCTTAGAGAAGGTCAGAGCCGTGTGAGGATTTCGGCCCGCGGGGACGGTCCTTTTGGGTCGTAGATTTTCGGCTCGCGGGGACGGTTCTTTTGGGTCGAAAATTTTCGACCCAAAAGGACCGTCCCCGCGGGCTGAAG
>JAUMWM010000075.1 GCA_030529705.1 Lachnospiraceae bacterium | reverse complement strand
AAAATAGGGATTTTTATACGCTGAAAATGCGGAAAAAGTCTTGACAAAACACAGCCATTTCCGACACCGGTTCGGAGGTGCTTCCGATGGTGCGTTTTTCGCCAAGGCGCGCTATGCCCCGCTTGTTCGGGCAAAACATCCCATCCTCGATCTTGCCAAGGCAAGGCCCGCTATTCTTCTTATGCTTTCCGGGATTCCTCGGGTCGGGCACCGTGAAGATCTCGTATACGTAATAATGCACCGTGCTTCCGAACGCCTTTGAGGGCGCGCTTATGGCCTTGACGGTGCAAGGGATGTCTTTGGGCTTTAGCGCAAGCACGTGGGGAGGGACGGCATATCTGCCTGATGTAGTTGGTCTGGGCATGGGTGATTCTCCTGTCGCATATAACCTAATTACCTAATATTTCTATAATTATTATACCTAATTAGGTTATATTTGTCAAGAGAAACCTCACTTTTTATGCCATAAATCGCTACTTTTCCAGAGCATGTTACCTAATACGCTAGGCTTTGCCTAATAATTACGGAGTCTGTGATTAATATGTCTCTTGACATTTATTTTATACAAACATCTTTTGAAGCAGACCTTTTTTGTATTCTTGGAAAGCTTCAAGCTTACGCTGATGAAGGGTGATAAGGTTGTCGAGGGTATTGAAACAGTTACTGATCTGAACTTGTTCTTCATGGCTCGGGAAGCTTAAATCAATCTTTTTTAAATCCGAATTATGAAGATGTACAACAGTTTTTCCCTGAGCCACCCTAGCCATATCGTCATGTGGTTTTCCATTGGAAATTGTTAATGCTAAAAACGCAGAATCAAGTTCTGAAGAAGGAGTAATGATATTAAGGTCTCCACCAAGCAAAATTCCCGGTTTTTCCACCACAGAAGCGATAGAAATTTCCTCTGCAGTCTCACCAGAAGCAGGAACAATTACTTCTCCACCACTGCTATATACTGAGTTTTCTTTTGCATCGACAAATGTATCCACCTCGGATATCACGGTTTCATATTTTGTATAGAGTCTCCCGTAAAGAATGATGGGTGTTCCTGAGTCCTTCAAATCACCTTTAGAATAGCCTGTTCCTTTCGAAAACCGAACCATCTCCCCAAGCTTACGCTGTTCCCAAGGGGCAGTAAAACCAGGAAATCTTATTTCAGGAACCACCTCACCTTTTTTCGGAAACATCTTTTGAAGCATTCCCTTCTTGAACACTTTTATTTCATCTAACTTACGCTGATGAAGGGTGATAAGATTGTCAAGATTCCTAAAAAATCCAGCAATTTTCTCTTGTTCATCATATGAAGATACATCAACAACAAATTCCTGCATCTCAGATGCAAGGATATGTTTAATAGTATTACCTGTTGTGATGTTCTCAATTTTCCTTTTTGCCTTTACTGTCTGATACTGGAAGTTTAAAAAATAAGGATCAATATTAACCTTTGGATTCCTAAACATAATGAGTGCATGAGCTGCTGAACAGTCCAGTTCTTCGGGAATTACAGCTGTATGTCCCACATGTCCAGATTGAACCATAACCATATCCCCAGTGTGTAGCCACTTATCTTTTTGTTTTTCATAAAACTCATCGTTGATAAAAACTTCGGTATTATGGTTTATCTGTCCGTCTTTTATATTATTGGATTCAAGATAAAAATGCCCCGCTTCAACATAATGCGGAGTAGCAGTTCCGACAAAAGCGTTTCCAATATCTTTGTATATGTCCGACAACTTTCGCTGTTCCCAAGGTTCCGTAAACCCCGGAAATCTTAGTTTCGGTACTCTTCTTTTTTCGTCCATCTTTTCATCTCCTTCAGAACGGAAACGCAAGCCCGAGCAAGTCAAAAGACTTCCTAAGCTCCTCCGAAACCTGACCTATCTCCGCATCTATGCTCTGAATCCGTTCCGTAACTGCATCCAGATCCACCTCCGGTATGTCCTCCGACGTGTCAACATATCTGGGGATGTTCAAGTTGTACCCATTCTCTATAATCTCATCCATGGAGGCCACATGGGCGAACTTATCGATATCCTTCCGCTCCTGATACGCCTTGTAGATCTTCTGGATGCTGTCATCACCGAGAACATTCTGATTCTTGCCGGAGATGTACTCTTTGGAGGCATCGATAAAAAGGATGTTGTCGGAGTTGCCGTTGCGGTTCTTTTTGCACACGATGATGGAGACAGGGATGCTGGTCCCGTAAAAGAGGTTGGGGGCAAGCCCGATGACGGCATCGATGACGTTCAGCTTTTCGATCAGGTACCGCCTTATGACTTCCTCGGCGTTTCCGCGGAAGAGGACGCCGTGGGGAAGCAGGACGGCGATGCGGCCGTCTTCGTCCATGTGGTAGACCATGTGCTGGACAAATGCAAAGTCCGCCTTCGATTTCGGCACCAGTTTTCCGTAAGAATTGAATCTGGGATCGTCTTTCATTTGATCCGGGCGTGCTACTTTGGCAGAGTAGGGCGGATTTGCGACCTGCACGCGGAACAAATGGCCCTCGAAATTGTCCTTTGCCAATGTGTCATCGTTGAAAATGTGGAAATTCTGGTATTTGATGCCGCGCAGGATCATGTTCATGCGGCACAGGTTGTAAGTCTGCGCCGTGAGTTCCTGACCCCAGAAGCGCCTTACATTTGCATGATTCTGAAGTCTTAGGAGGAGGGAGCCAGAGCCGCAGGTCGGGTCCGCGGCATCCTGGATGTCCGTCAAGCCGTCGCAGGCAAGGAGGGTCAGAAGCTGCGCAGGGCCGGCCGGCGTGTAGAATTCCCCGGCCTTCTTGCCTGCATTTGCCGCAAACTGCCCGATCAGGTACTCGTAAGCGTTGCCGAGGATGTCTATCTTCGTATCCTCCGTGTTGATGGTTATGTCGGACAGCGTCGAGATGATTTTGGACATGATGAGGGATCTGTCCTTCACCGTCCGCCCAAGCTTCGTGGAATCAAGCTGCATGTCGTCGAACAAACCCTCGAATGCGTCCTCCGATTCCGTCCCCATGGTGGATTCCATGATGCTGTTTATCGCCGCCTGCAGGAATTCCACGTCGAAATTGTGGTTTTCGACAAGTTTTACCATCTCCGGGAACAGGTACTCGGGCTCTATGATGTAGCCCAGGTCCCGGAGGGTTTCTTCAAGAACAGCGTCCTTGTATTCCGCGTCTTCCCAGGCTTCCTTAAAGGTGATCCCATCGTCCCTGAGGAGGTTCACCATGTAGTCTTCCTGGCGCTTTGAGAGATAATAGTAGAAAATCATTCCGAGAATGTAGTTCTTGAACTCGTAGGCCTCCATGGTGCCGCGGAGACTATTTGCCATCTCCCAAAGCTTGCTTTCAAGTTCCTGCTGGTGCCGCATGATTTCATTTGCCATAGTCATACCCCTTACTGATATTTCTCCGTGAACAGCTTGATGAACGCGGTGATCCGCTTGACCAGCTTCCTTTTCTTCAGCAGGCTCATGGATTCGATGATGCCGTCCCGAATCGCGCCCTCATCCAAGATGTAGGAAAACTGGTATTCCGAGATGTACTCCGTCAGCTGCTCGCGGCTGATTTCCTTGTTCTCCTCAAGGAACTGGTCGATGTCCGTCTGGCGTTCTTTTTCTTCAAATTCCTCATACGCCTTGTCGATGTCATCTGTTACAAGGCCGTTCTCCAGCAAATGCAGAAACGCCCTGATCAGGTCTATCTTCTTGTAGAGTTCCGAATTGCTGGACCGGTCCAGCAGCTCCTGGATGTACCTGATCTGTTTCTGCCGCTTATGGAGGTCATCCAGATCGACGCCGCGAATGAGGTTCATGATATACGTGACGTTGATATGGTCGGATTCAATCAGTTCTATGCAGAAGTCCACGTCGTCCAGAATGGATACCTTTTCACGTTCATTCTGCTGCCTGTGATAAAGCATATAATATTTGCTTTTATAGTCTTCCCACTCCTGCTCTGTCAGGTCCAATTCGTCCCGGTCATAAGCATACTCTATAAAAGTCTGCAGGGAGGTCAGGATTTTCGACAGGGACTTGAAGATCTCGACAAACCGCTTCTGGTCATTCTCATCTTGCATCGTATCGACTGCTTCCGGGGTCGGCGCTATTTCCCGCAGCAGTACGACAAATTCATTGAACTTGGCTACGAACTCTTCAAAGGAAGGGGTCAGGATGCCCTCCGTATCCCGGGCCTGGGAAAACAGGCAGAGGGCATTGTCCGTCTCCCGCTTTAGATTGCGATAGCAAACCACGATGCCGAAAGGCTTCGTTTCTTTCTCGACCCGGTTGGTGCGGCTGAAAGCCTGCAGCAGGTCGTGATATTCCAGTTTTTTATCGACATAGAGGACGTCCAGGGGTTTGCTGTCGAATCCCGTCAGATACTGGTTAACGACGATCAGAATATCGAGTTGTTTTGTCTTTTTCCCTTTCACCCGGTCGGAGATGTCTTTCCGATACGCCTCATAGGTGTCCGTGGAGAAATTCGTGTCATACAGCTTGTTGTAGTCCTGCATGATGCGGTCCAGGCTGTCCCGGGAGTGCTCGGCCTTCCCTTCGCCGTCTTCGTTGGTGCCGTACGAATAGCAGGCGGAGATATTCAGGTCATGGTCGATTCCTTTGAAGATGTCGTAATACTTGATGAGCGCCGGAATGCTCCATACTGCAAATATAGCCGTATACTGGCGGTTTCGCGTCTTGGACTTGTGATTTGCGATGATGTGATTTGCAATCATGGTCATGCGCTCGTCGGATGCCATGACTTCGCCGACGTCGATTCCCTCCACCATGGCTTTGTCGTTGATGTCATAATCGCCCTTTATGGTTCGGATATACTCGACATGGAAGCCAAGGACGTTGTTATCGAAGATCGCGTCTTTGATCAGGTAGGTGTGCAGGCAGTCTCCGAACAGGGATGCCGTGGTCTTCACTACGTGGCCTTCCACCTTGCCATTCACTTCAAAGCGGGGCGTTCCGGTGAAGCCGAAGAACTGGGCTTTCTTGAAATGCCTCACGATGTCCAAATGCATGTCGCCGAACTGGCTTCTGTGACATTCGTCTATGATGAAGATGACTTTCTCGTCCCGGTACAAATCCATGACGGCGGCGTACTTCTTGGCCTTCACGGCATTTGCCATCTTCTGAATCGTGGTGACGATCAGAGAAACGTCCCTCTGCTTCATCTGGTTTACAAGAACGGATGTGTTGTCTGTCACGTCCACGGAACCCTGTTCAAATTTGTTAAACTCCTCCATCGTCTGGGAATCCAGGTCCTTGCGGTCGACGAGGAAAATCACTTTCTTGACCCTCGGATCTCGGGATAGGATCTGAGCCGTCTTGAAGGAGGTCAGCGTCTTGCCGGAGCCGGTCGTATGCCATATATAGGCGTTCTTATCTGAGAAGAGCGCCCGGTCGATAAGCCTGGAAACGGCGTAGACCTGGTAGGGGCGCATGATCATGATGGCTTTCTCGGTATCATTCAAGATCGTGAACCTGGTCATCATCCGGATCAGGTGATCCCTTGCGAGGAAAGCGATGGAGAATTCTTTCAAATTCGTGATGCGGATGTTGTTCTCGTCCGTCCAGAAGAAGGTCAGGCTGTATGGGATGTCTTTATCGCTATTTGCAAAATACTTGGTATCCACGCCGTTCGATACGATGAAGCACTGGATGTAACGATACAGGCCGATATAGGAATGCTTCTTATAGCGCATGATCTGGTTGACGGCCTGGCGCAGGTCCATGCCGCGCCGCTTCAATTCGATCTGGACAATCGGAAGCCCGTTGCACAGGATGGTGACATCGTACCGGTTGGCATATTTCCCGATCACTGTTGTCTCGTGGGTCACCTGCCAGATGTTTTTCGTATGGTCTTCATCGAGAAATGAGACGTAAATGCGGCTGCCGTCGTCCCGTTCCAGGACGTATTTGTCCCGGAGGACTTTGGCGGAGTCATAGATGGTCCTGCCCAGCAGATAATTCAGCAGGCGGCTCCACTCCTTGTCGGAGAGCGGCTTGCTGTTTAGCTTTTCTTTGTTGAACTCGTTAAATCTGGCTCTGAAATTATCGAGAAGGGCGTCGTATGTATCAATCCGCACCTCTGCATAATCCTGGTTCTTAAGCTGCCTGATCAGTTGGTTTTCAAGTTCGGCTTCGCTCTGGTATCCCATCCGGTAACCCCTCATTTCTCACGAATTGCATAATAACAGCTTGACTGACATTCGATTCCAACAGAAGTCTCGCTGTTGCTTATACCGAATATTCTTCTGGCGGACTTTGTGCGACAAATCATTTTGCACAAAACTCCTGCTCATTATTTTACAATCAATCGAAATCAGTGTCAATTTTCAGTAAATGCTCGCGGCAGCTTTCTACAACCACCGTTACTATTCACGGTCTAACAGCATTAAGCCACAACAGCTAGGGAGCCGAAGAGCATAATAATGCCCTTTGCCTCCCCGGAAAAAAATCGCTTGTCACAGCAGCAGGGTCTGACGTACAAAAAAGTATGGTTCCTGTCTTCTTTCATAATGCGATAGTAATCCTCCATATTCACATCCAGAGTAATATAGGTTACCTTCTTCTTCGGAGTGTTGCTCAACAGTGCAACAGTCTCCACATGCATCGTTTTCAGGTGTTCAAACTCCACGCTCCCCGTGGGACGCTCTGGGACGTGAAAAATAGAAATAGTTCAACGCCGCAGATTTCCAAATTGAACTTTTGACGCTGTGTGCCTTATTTCGACCGCTCTGGGACGGGAGACAAAATGGCGGCAAGGTCAAAAGTTCAACTTTTTTGGAACCGGGTTGAACTTAAATGGTCACTACATCAATAATTCAAAGATGACCTTGACAAAGGGTACGCTTCACCTCATATCGGCCTTTGCTAGGCTCTTTATAATAGCAGCTTTCCAATTTCTCAACGAAGATCTCTATAACAGATTCTTCATAATAAAGTTCATTTCAAATCGGAAAAGAGGCTTTTCCCTTTCTCATACGCTATATTTAAGGATTGGGTCAAAAATTAATGTCCCGATTTCTATCCCTATATGCTGAAAAATTCGGGACATTTATTTTTGTCCCAATCCTAACATCACAAACACGATCATGAACGATAAAAATCAAAATGATAAAGGGCTTAAAAGCGTATAATATTAACAGGTGAAAGAAAAAACAGAGGGAGAATTCACGGATGTAATATTTCTGGAGACAGCAGGATGATATACCGCATGGTTCAGTCTCGATAATACTCCTTGAAATCCAGGCACAGCATCGTCATATCATCGAACTGAGGTTCATTTTTTACAAATATATGAACAGACTGCCTGACTGCCTCGATCACTTCTTCGGCGGACTTATCCCGAACGCTGTTCAATGCCTCGGATGCGCCTTTCAGACCAAACATCTGATAATCATGATCCTGAGCTTCAGGCACGCCGTCCGTATAAATATAGATCCGGTCGCCCGGGTGAAGTTCCATACGGTTTGTCTTGTAGCGGATATTTTCCATGGCGCCCAGAACGATGGCATGCTTCTCCTTCCTGAGGACAAATTCGCCGTCTGCCCGCTTGACGAAAGGATCCTCATGTCCCGCATTTACATAATCCATCTCTCCGGTCCGGAGGTCCAGAATGGCTTCAAATGCCGTTATGAACATGGAATCATTGTTCGTATCCAAAAGCAGGTTGTTGACGTTCCGAAAAGCCTCACTGATGTTGCCGGTTTCTTTTGTATAATTCTTCAGCATGCTTTTTCCAATCGCCATGACGAGCGCTGCCGGCACGCCTTTCCCAGAGACATCTGCGATCAGGAAAGCCAGCCTGTCTTCGGACAGCATGAAGAAATCATAGAAATCGCCCCCGACTTCTTTGGCCGGATGCATGGATGCGGCTATATCAAAGCATGGCCGATCAGAAAAATCGGGTCTCGCGACCGGAAGCATATTCTTCTGGATTGACTCCGCAATATACAGTTCTGTTCTGAGCCGTTCTTTTTCTGATGTAGCTTCCTTCAGCTCATCCATGTAGTGATAAATGCCTTCCTCCATAATCTGGACGGAATGATACAGATGTTCAATCTCATCTCCTGTATCGATGTTGATCTTCCGGTAAACATAATCACGGTCATTCTCATCTCCCAGATTCGTAATAAGGGAACCCGTTGCCTCGGACAGACTATTCAGCGGTTCTATGATCTCCCTGTTCATGAGAAGGAAGATAAGGATCCCGATAACAAATATTGCTATTGTCATTCCGATGACCGTGCCTTTTATGTAATATCCGGAGATTTCGCCGCTAAATATTTCGTCCGTATCGAGGAACATATAAACAACATATGTATCATCATCGAAGGTGAGCCTGTACGGTACCGACGTGACATTCCCGTAACTCGATCTGTTATTTTTAAGAATGCTCCATTCGCTGTGCGCAAATAATTCGCCGGGAGTCTGTTCATTCGGTTTTATTCCCGTCTTTCGGTCAAGCCACATGCCTTCTGTCTTCTTAATGCCATACCCAGTTGACAGAAAGGTAAAAAGGGTTCCATTCGTATAATCAACCATAACGAGTCTGACCGTATCAACACCCATATCTACAGTCAGGTTATACAAATCATCCGATAATCCGGCAAAACCCGGACACTCCTTAACAAAATGCCTGTAGTCTTCATAAATTGAATCATCATCGCTTAAGAATCTTTCATACAGATCCGTATGGGAAAGGTAGAATTCTTTTCCCACCTGATACACGTTCAACACGGAATCCATGTCCAACGCATCCACCATGGTTGCGGATGCGTTGAAATTCCTTAAATAATCGGCAAGAATATAGCCTTTCCGAGTGGTGTAATGTATGAGCTGAAAGATACTTAACATCACGATCAACTCGAAAATGACCATAAAAAGGATTGCCTTTCTAGTTAGAGATTTTTTCACCCATTGAATCATAAATAAAATAGCCTCCCGCTGAATCTCTTCCGTGTCAAAACAGTGTTTTTTGAAAAGAGGTCACTAACATTATTGTTCAAACAATGTATTTGTGGTAATTAGATACTTTTTTTGTAATCCATTATCAAATCATCGTAACAACTCAGCAAAGTGCATCGTTCCTAGAGTTGATTATCGATAATTTCCTCATCGCCCTTCCATCGCATGCACCAGCCTGAGGATCGTCTCCTGCACCGGAACCCTGATCCCCTGATCCTGTGCAGCGCACACGACAGCGCCGCAGATGAAATCCGCCTCTGTCTTTCTGCCGTTCTTTATGTCCGCATAAATACTGGTGTAGCCGTCCGGAGCATTTCGCAAATGTTCCCTGACGCGGAGGATCTGCTCCTCAGGATCAAAGACGGCACCTTCCCCGGCCGCGACCGTGCAAATCTCACGGATCAGGTCTTCACAGACGGACCATGCACTCTCATCCTCCGCCACATAACCCTGCGGCACCTGCAGTACGCCTGAGAGAACGCTTGATGACGCATTGATCATCAGCTTGTTCCAGACCTCGAAACGGATGTTCTCACTCACGGCACAGGGGAAACCGGCATTTTCAAATACACTGCAAATCTCCCTGAGCCTTTCCGGATCCGGACCCTGCTCGCCCGCGGCAGCAGCGCTGCCGAAAACAGTCTCCCCTAGACCGCTGTTGACGATGACGGAAGCACTCTCACGATAGCTCCCCTGCTTGGTCGTTCCGATCAGAACATGTGCCGAATCAGCAAACTCACGCATCACCCGGTCATGACCGGCACCGTTCTGCAGGGTCAGCAGCATCGTATCCGGTCCGATGAGTCCGCGGTTCTGCGTAAGAACGTCCCGAATCTGGTAGGCTTTGGTAAAAAGCATTACCACATCAGCAGTCCCCGGGCATTTTCCTGCCGCAGAAGCGGGAACCTTTCTTGTCACACTGCTTTCGCCGCGCCTGATCGTGACGCCGTTTTCATTGATTTCCTTCAGATTTTTGGGATTGCTGCCGATCAGGGTCACATCCGCACATGCGGCCAGCTTGCCACCGAAGAGGAGCCCCATGGCTCCGGGTCCGATTACGGTGATTTTCATTTTCCATACCTCGCATTCTGAAAAAACGTCTGCAATATCAGATCATTTTCTGCGCATCCGGGCTATTTATTTGCATTCATGAAAGCCAAATGCGTAAAAAAGAAATCCGGAAAACAACTTCCGGATTTCATTATCTCACATCTATGACCGATAAGAAACCGCTATCGGCAATCCTTTCGTTTTCCTGGTCTTCGTTACGATTCACGGTCTAACCGCAAGTAAAAAGGGACTATTTTATTCTTCTCAAAAAGCACCTGCATACTCAGGCTTAACTTGCGCACTGAACACTTGACTTGCGCACTCAGTGTGCAAGTCAAGTATGCAAGTCTGAATCTTAAGTCCCGCTGCGCTTGTACTGTTGTTTTGAACTTTGAGGCTTATCCGGAATAGTCAGGTCTATTTTCCCCGCGGCAATTATAGGGGTAAGAACATTTCTTCGGAAATGATCCTTTGACTTGAACCCTCAAAAGCCTTGTATTTCCTGTCTTGTCCTCGGTATCTCAAGAAAAGCCATCAATTCCCTAAATTCCATTCAGGTTTTCGGTTGCTCAAGAGGCACACAGTCTCGACGTGGCACGAGGAAACGAAACTACTAATTCATGCCCGCGCCTGTTCGCAAAAATGCGGTCAGGAACATATCCACGGTCTTGCCTGTTCGCACTTTTGGCTCCGGGAACATATCCACGCTTTAACTGTTCGCAAG
>JAUMWM010000317.1 GCA_030529705.1 Lachnospiraceae bacterium | reverse complement strand
TGCTGTTCACTATGCGAATTTGCCTTGATAGATTTCGGCAAAGAGGGTATACTTAAAAAGCGTTTTTTGGGTTGTCTATTTTACGTAATAAGGAAAGGACTGTATCTGTGAGTATCATTATCTGGTGGCTCTTCGCCACGGTTCTCGGAGCCGGCTTCCTGCCGCTTGCGGGATATGTTTTTCAGAAATTTGAAGACAGAGGGTGGATCTTCTCGAAGTGCATCGGCCTGCTTGTCTCGTCCATGGTATTTTTCTGGTTGAACAGCATGCACTGGCTGAAATTTGTCCAGAGGAATCTGCTGATCGTGACGGTCATGCTGATTGCCCTGAACATGGCGGCGCTTTTCTATTTTAAGCTTGAAAAGGTGTTCGATGGCATTAACTTCCGCCTGGTGGTCGTTGAGGAAGCCCTGTTCCTCGGCATCTATCTGATCTGGGTGTGGATCATAGGATTTCGGCCGGAGGCGTACGGCACGGAGAAGTTCATGGATTATGCATTCCTGACATCCATGATGCGGTCGCTCTGGATGCCGTTCGAGGATATGTGGTATTCGGGCAAGGCGATCAATTACTATTATGGCGGCCAGTATGTCACGGTCTGGATGGTCAAGCTGACGGGCGTTGACGTCGGCATGGGCTATAACCTCATGAGGGCGCTCGTCGCCACGGTTTCTTTCTGCGCGCCGTTTTCTCTGGTCTGGCAAATAATGCAAGACCGGTTCGGCAGGAAAGGGAAGGAGGCGCCCTGGGTGGCAGCCACGATTGCCGGATGGTCGGTCGCTTTCTGCGGCAATGTCCACTACATCATCTACGGGATTATAAAGCCGCTGGTCTACAAGATGCGCGGCGACGAGTATAATTACTGGTTCCCGGATTCGACCCGCTATATCGGCTACGATCCGGATCTCCCGGACAAGACGATCCATGAGTATCCGGCTTACTCGACGGTGCTGGGGGACTTGCATGCGCACTATCTGGACATCCTGTTCGTGGTCGCGGCAACGGCGATTGCCTATGCGTACATGCAGAAGATTCTTCATCGGGTGAAGAATGCAAATGGCAAATTGCCCCGCCTCACCACGAAGTCGCTGCTGATTGAGATTCTTGCGCAGCCGGAGATTATCCTGATAGGGTTCTTCACGGGAATGTTCCGCTTTACAAATTATTGGGACTTCCCCATTTATTTCGTCGTCTGCGGTTCCATGGTCTTCTTTATGAACCTGTGGATGTATAAGGGCGACATCGTCCGCTTCCTTATCGTGATGGCGGGGCAGGCTTTAGAGGCATTTGTCATAGGATATGTCGCATGCCTTCCGTTCACGATGACATTTGACCAGATATCCACCGAGATCGGGGTCACCCATTCCCACACGGTATTTTACCAGTTCATGATACTTTGGGGCCTGCCGATCGTGGTGCTTGCCGGATTCCTCATTATGATCGTTCGGGAGCAGCTGGAGTGGAAGGCTGCGAGGGCGGCTGCCGGCAAAACGGCGGATGGAATTGGAGATGCGGTTCGTGCGGATACGGCTGAAGATGCGGCCTTTGCAAATGCGCTGCTTGAGGTTGGGTTTTCTGATGGAACTGTGGCGAGCGGCGGGGCGGAAGTTGGCACAGCCGCAGCTTTGCAGGGCGCAGGGACCGCGGCCGCCGAAGAGGGCATGGTTATGGAAAATACCGCTGGTTCGTCCGAAATGTCGGGACAAGGCGGGGGAGCGGAAGCATTTGCCAAAGAAAAAGCAGGTGCAGGCAACGCCGCAAGCCAGGCAGCGGGCCAGGGCGGCGCGGCGGCATTTGCCCAAGGAAAATCAGAGGCAGGCTATGCAACAAGCCAGGTGGCGGATCAGGGCGGCGCGGCGACATTTGCCAAAGAAAAAGCAGGTGCAGGCGGCGATGCGGATGTCGGAGAAGACGGCGCGCTGCTTGCGGACACGGAGGATGGAGACAGGGTGTTCCTGGGGCTGCATTTGTCCGATTTGGCTATCATCCTCATCGGCCTGTGCGCGCTGGGGCTCATCCTGATGCCGGAGTTCATTTACGTGAAGGATATTTACGGTGCGGAGCATTACCGCGCAAATACGATGTTCAAGCTGACCTATCAGGCATTCATTCTTTTTGGGATGATGATGGGTTACGTGGTCGAGAGGTGTTATCTGCGGGGAAAGAGGATCGCGAGGGTTTTCTCCATCATCGCCCTGGTCGTGATTGTCCTGACGGCGGGCTACATTGTGAGGAGCGTGAACTCCTGGTTCGGGAATATCCTGAAACCGTCCGGACGAATCAGCACGGATGCTTCGGTGTTCGTGGACCAGTCGTTCCATACGGATTTTGACGCGATTTGCTGGCTGAACAATACCGTCACGGGCCGGCCGGTAGTCTTGGAGGCGCCGGGCGACAGCTATACCGATTACGAGAGGGTCTCCGTCGCGACCGGGCTTCCTACAATCCTTGGCTGGTACGTGCATGAATGGCTGTGGAGGAATAATCTGGAAGCCCAGAATGCCAGGGTGGCGGATGCGCAGACCATCTACACGTCGACGGACGAGGAGGAAGTGAGGCGGCTGATTAAGAAATACAAGATCGTCTATATTTACATCGGGCAGCTGGAGCGGCAGAAGTATCCGGATCTCAACGATTCGTTGCTGCAGAGTTTGGGCCAGGTCGCTTACTCGGACGGCGAGACGACGTATATCATGAAGGTGCAGTGAGGATTATGGCATGCGGTTTTTGGCGATGGGTGGGTTTCGGCCTGCGGGGACGGTCCTTTTGGGTCGAATTTTTTCGGTCCGTGGGGACGGTCCTTTTGGACAAAAAAATTTTGGTCCAAAAGGACCGTCC
>JAUMWM010000074.1:1697-10782 GCA_030529705.1 Lachnospiraceae bacterium | reverse complement strand
ACAGGGGGATGTCCAGGAAGACAGAGGGATGTTCAGGCGCTTAATATTTTCGGAGTAAATTGGCAGAACGTTGCAAGAGAAAGGACATACCTTTTTTGGAATCGTTAGAAATGGAACGTCTAATTTTGTTTGAAAGAAGGTGGTAGGGAGTATTATGAGAGGAATGTGGATTTATACGCTTGTCCCGATACTATATGCGGCACTCTTCCTATATGTAAGGGGAGGGTTTCTGAAAGCCGCCCAGTATGTAAATCATAAGTTTCTGGGGAAGCTGGATATCAACGACAGGGATGTTCGAACGGCCATTTTGGTGATTTTCGCTGCGAATGCATTTGCCGCCCTCATCACCTTGTCGACACGGCTGAACAACACGGCAGAAGCGGGGTATCTTTTGAGGGATGGTTATAATGGCCTACCTTACACGGAGAATTTGGAACTGTCCATTTCCGGAGAGGAGAAACCGGTTGAAATCGTTGTTGAACCAAGGACGTACACGGATGCGGAGAAAGAGGAGATTCTTGACCGGGTCGTGATTCGGCTGAGGGCGTTGGCCCTGGGGGAGGAGAGGGCCGACCATGTGGCGCATGACGTTAAATTTGTCGACTCCTACGAGGACACGCCAATCGTTATTTCCTGGACGACGGACAGGCCGGACATTCTTGACTGGGATGGGAAAATCTGCGAGGGCATTCCCGAGGGTGGGACAAATGTCGTCCTTGCAGCCAATGTCGAATGGGGAGACCTGGAACGGGAGGTGACGATTCCAATCACGGTCTATCCCAAAGAACTTTCTGAAACGGAGGCGTTTCGCCGGAAAGTGAACGATGCCGTGGATTCCGTCAACAGCACGGAGGAAGAGAAGCTGTATCTTCCGGGGGAGATAGAAGGAGAGACTGTCACTTGGAGGTCGGCGATGGATGGGTCCGGGCCGGCAGTTCTCTTCATCGGCCTGCTATTTGCCGCTTTGTTTCTGTATTCAAAAATCCAGAACAGGGAAATAGAGGCTATGAAGCGCAGGGAGGAATTGCTCTACGATTACCCTCTCCTTGTGAACAAGCTGGTTCTCTTGCTGTCTGCGGGGATGAGCATGAGGGGGGCATTTGAAAAAATCGCCGGGGATTATCAAAACTCCGTTTCCCAAGGCGGGGAAAAGAGAGAGGGCTTCGAGGAGATCGTGCGGCTCTGTGGGGAGATGAACAAGGGCGTGGCAGAGATAGACGCTTATCGGAATCTTGGCGCGCGGTCTGCGGAACCGAAATATCGGACGTTTTCTACGCTTCTCGTCCAGAACATGCGGAAGGGGAGCGGGGAATTGACGCGGCAGCTCGCAAGAGAGGCGGAGGAGGCGTTCGAGGAGCGCAAAAAGCGGGCTCGGATTCTTGGGGAGCAGGCCGGGACGAAGCTTATGTTTCCGATGATGCTCATGTTGATGGTCGTGTTTGCGATCCTGATTGTACCGGCGATGACGTCGTTCGGATAATTATTTGTTCAAGCTTCCACACCGAGAATGTATGTTCTGGTTATAAAAATTGGCATCATCCTGAGCGCAGCAAAGGATCTTTTGCCTCCAACAGGCGTTTTATGTGAAAGATCCTTCGCTACGCTCAGGATGACATTCACTTTTTCGCAAACATAGCTGCGTTTGGTCTGCTTTCGGCCCGCGGGGACGGTCCTTTTGGACCAAAATTTTTTGGTCCAAAAGGACCGTCCCCATGGGCCGAAAAATCTTCCAGTCTTGACGAATAGGGTCTTCCATGCTATTTTTAAAAATGCGTTTTGCAAGCCGTTGTGACTCAATTTAATTGGATGAGCGGGGCAACGGTTCTTTTTGCTATGCTGGGATTTCTTTTTTCTTATGAATGAATCCTTGTGCACCGGGTGATTTTTTGGAGGAAGCCGATGAAAAAGATTCTTGCCTTATTTCTTGCCGTGGGGCTTTGCGCGGCGGCCCTGTGCGGCTGTGCTGATTCCGCCATATCCGTTCCGAGCGATACGAAGCTCCTGGGGTCGGACATGAGTGACGACAGTTCGGCATATCGTATGCGCAGCGACCTGAAAGAGCGGAAAATCGGTATTTCGGTGAGCTCGCTGCGGGGTAATTTCATGAAGGTTTTCCGCACGTCGCTTATGAACCGGCTCAAAAAGCTTGGTTTTAAGGAAGCGAATGTGACCATATATGAGAATAACGGCGACACGGAACTGGAACTGAAAATGTTGGACCTGCTCATTGAGAGCGGGGTCGAACAGCTCCTGGTGTGCCCGAATGACTCGGCGGATGTCCCGACCATTACGAATAAGGTCGTGGCCGCGGGGATACCGCTTATTTATTTCAATTATATCCCGGATGAGGGGGAACGGGCGCGCTGGGCCGAGAACCACTGGAATGTCAGCAGCGTCGGGGCGGACCGTTCCCAGGTCGGCAAGCTCCAAGCCGTGCTGGTAGCCAGCATAGGCCTTGACCGGCTGGATATGAACCACAACGGGATGCTCGATTACGTATTGATTGAGGGTCCGGAGGTCAGCCCCCTTTCCGCTTTGCGCAAAGAGACTTTCCTGGCCGAGATGGCGGAGCAAGGAGTCCCGTCCCAGTGCCTGGAGGATCATTTTGCGAATTGGAGCAGGGAGGAAGCCCACGCCTTTATGGAGGAGGCTTTGGCCAAACATGGCTCCAATATCGAATTGGTTCTGTGCCACAATGACGCGATGGCGCTCGGCGCGATGCTCGCCATTCAGGAGGCGGGCCGCATCGTCAGCAGCGACATATATCTGATCGGGGTCGACTGCGAGCTGGAGGCGCTTGACAACATCCGCAGGGGAACCATGACCGGGTCTGTCTTTGTCGACGGAATATCTCAGGCCGGAGATGTTGTGACGAATATTATGAACAATATTGATGGATTTGCAAATGAGTCCGCCACCTGCTCGGATTACGTGCTGGTTACGGCAGCAAATGCGGAGAACATCCAGGGGATTCTCGAGCATCCGATTTGAATGGGTGCAAAATTGGGTATATATGAGACGGAAAGATTTGAAGAGAGATAGGAAGATATCGATGGACGGACAGGCGGAAGGGGGCAGCATGGGTGTTGCAAATGAAAATGCGGCAAGCAAAACCCCGTCCGCTGACAACGCATCAAGCCGCGATGAGTCGGTTGAAGAGGTGATTCACTTCAATGATGAAGAACCGGCAAAGGCAACCGAACTGGATTTGGTCACCTATAAGTTTTACAAAAAGAAAAAACGGACAGGAGGGAAAGCCCTGCGCATCATATTCACGGCGCTTGTCCTTCTGGCCGTGGCTTTTTCATGCCTGCTGGCGTGTACCCTGAGGTGGGCATTTGCATTTTGGGCCGACCTCACGATGGATGAGATTGTCTACCATCTGACATCGCCTCTCGAAGGGACGAGCGATGATATCATGATGAGATTCTACACTTCCGCTCTTTTGCCCGCCGTGCTCATATTGGCCGTCGTGATCATTCTTCTGGTCATGATTAGTCGGAAAAAGAAAGAATGGTACGGCAAATTTCTGGCTGGCGCATTTGTCCTATCCCTGGTCGTCGCGGGAACGGCTTTTTACGATGCCTGGGTGAACCTTAAAATAGGGGACTATTTGAAAAATCAGGAAATTACGTCGTCTTTTATCGAAGATAATTACGTGGATCCGAACTCCGTTGCGCTGACATTCCCTAAGACCAAAAGGAACCTTATTTTTATTTATCTGGAATCGGTGGAGATGACATTTGCCGATAAGGAAAATGGCGGGGGATTTGCCTTTAACTGCATACCGGAACTGACGAAACTGGCTCAGAAATATGAGGATTTCTCCGGGACGTCGGATAAGCTGAACGGGGGGCATGTGGAGCCGGGGACGACTTTTACGATGGGCGGCATGTTCGGGATGACCAGCGGCCTGCCGTTGCAGGTCGGTCTGAAAGCCCAGATCATGGACAAGCGCGGCGCCATGAATGAGATGTATACGCAGGAACACTTTTTCCCCGGCATAACGACTCTGGGAGACATCCTGGCGGACGCGGGTTATCACAATGTCCTTTTCATAGGGTCGGATGCGAAATTCGGCGGAAGGAAGCTGTATTTCACGGAACACGGCGATTATGAGATTGATGATTTTGCCTATGCCGTGAATCGGAACTGGCTGACGGACAAGGAGAATTCCTGGGGATATAGCGATTGGAGGCTGTTCCTGCAGGCGAAGGAGAGGCTGAAGGAACTCACTGCGGAGGACAAGCCTTTCAACCTCACCCTTCTCACCGTCGACACGCATTTTGAGGATGGAATAAGATGCCAGTACTGCAAATATGAATACCCGGGGAACGGTTATGCGGATGTCTATTCCTGTTCCAGCAGGCAGATAGATGAGTTCGTTTCCTGGTGCCAGGAGCAGGACTGGTATGACGATACGACCATCGTGCTCAGCGGCGACCATCTGACGATGGACAGCGATTTCTGCAAGCTTGTGGACGGCAATTATCCGAGGAAGACGTATACCTGCTACATTAATGCGGATACGGAGCTTTCGGATGCCGAACGCAAAAGGGATTATACGACGCTGGATAACTTCCCGACGACGTTGGCGGCAATGGGCGTTAAGATAGAGGGGGAGCGTTTAGGTCTCGGAACAAATCTTTTTTCCGCCGAGGACACGCTGTATGAGAAGTACGGGGACGAGATGGATGCCGAACTTGCCCGGAGGTCTCTCTTCATGGAACAGGTTTCGGAATTTGATCCGGAGACGCAGGCATACAAGAACGCCATCATCATGTACGAGGCCGCCCGCAAGGATGAGTCGAAGACGGACAGTTCGGGCGATGGCAGTTCCGTGACAGACAGTTCTAAGGCGGACGGTTCTGCGGGGGATAGTTCTGTGACAGATGGTTCGGTGGCGGACAATTCTGCGGCGGACAATTCCGCAGCAGATAGTTCTGTGGCGGATAGTTCGGCTTCAGATAGTTTTGCAGCGGACAGTTCTGGCATGGATGAGTCAGCGACCGACAGTGATAAGAGTGCCGCAGAAGCTGCTTTGGCAAATTCAGATGCGTCCTCGCTCACTCCTACGGTTTCTCCATCTTTAGCTGCGGATGTTTCCGATGAAACGGGAAGTATGTTGGAAAATAGGTCCGGTTCCTCCGAAAATCTTCCGGGGGCGGAGTCTCTTCTGGGAGAAGCGTTGGAAGGGGCGGACGAATCTGTGAGCGGGACGGAGAATTTGCCTGAATCCGCATCGACTGACGGCGATTTATGGATGAACCTTCCCGGGCTTCATGCCGAAGGACCTGTCAATGGTCCGCTGGTTCACAGCGAGGCCGTTTTCGGCGCATATCCGCTTACAAATTTCCTCTCGAGGGAAAAGAGGGACGGGGATGCTTCGGCACTCGGTGATTTTTCCATGGCGGACGACTGGGAAGAGGAAGACGACAATTCTCAGAACGGTGCGGACATGTCGGAACAAGCCGACGCATCCGGAAGCAATGCAGATTATACGAAGCAGAACGCTGCTTCCCGGATTGAGGCGGATACATCCGGGCAGACAGATCTGTCCGCAGAGGATGCGTCTGTGGGAGATGGTGCGGAGTCTGAAACGGATGACGTCCAGGTAGAGCTCGGATCCGACAGCAGGATTTCAGGTAATCCTCTCGAAGTCGGGCCGGGAGCGACCCAGATGTATCCTAATCTGTTAAGGAAGCCGGACTATGGCCTGTATGCAGAGAGCAAGCTGAGGACGGATCCGTATGCCGCGCTTTCGGGAAACAGGCAGTCCAAGGCGGAGCCGAAGATTTCGAATCCGGAGAGTACAGACCAGCTCAGAAGTTTTATTGAAAACTGGAAGGGGCAGTCATAAAAAAATACTATTTACACTCTTGCTTAGAAAGTGCCTGTATTTGCGAAAAAAGCAGATGTCATCCTGAGCGTAGCGAAGGATCTTTACATAAAGCCGCTGTAGATGGTAAAAGATCCTTCGCATACGCTCAGGATGACAAGGGCGGTATCGAATGTGTGAACGGTAAACGTGAACAGTAACCTTAAAAAATAATGAACTCTGGAGGTGGCTGTATGTATATTAAGAATGTAAAATATTATGGGAAAGACCAGAAATTTCATGAGGGCGGCATCGGGATATCCGGCGGGACATTTGCAGAGCATGTGACGGAGGAGAAGCCGGAAGGCATGGTGTATGACGGCAAGGGCTGCTATGCGCTGCCGGGCCTCATCGATTTGCATTTTCATGGGGCGCTCGGCCAGGACGTCTGCGACGGGACTATGGAAGCAGTGGAGACGATTGCGAGATATGAGGCGGCGGAGGGCGTAACGGCCATTTGCCCGGCCACTCTGACGCTCGGAGTTTCGGAACTGAACTCGATTCTCGCAAATATGGCCGCCTTCAGGAACCGCCAGGCAGAAGGGGAGTTCGGGGATTGCGCCGACCTCATCGGCATCAATATGGAGGGTCCCTTTATCAGCGAAGCCAAGAAGGGCGCCCAGAATCCTGCCTACATTATTCCGTGCGATGCGGGAATCGTGGATGGCTTTTTAAGTGCATCGGAGGGGCTGCTGAAGATTATCGGGCTGGCGCCGGAGGAAAATCCGAATTTCGAGTCCTATATCGAGGCGGTAAAGGGTAGCGTGACGGTTTCTCTGGCGCACACCAATTCCGATTACGATACCGCCCTGCGGGCTTTTAAGGCGGGGGCGAAACATGCCGTTCATCTCTACAATGCGATGCCTGAGATGATCCACAGGGAGCCGGGCGTAGTCGGAGCCGTATCGGACATGCCGCACGTGAACGCAGAAATCATAGCGGACGGCATCCACGTCCATCCGGCCGCGGTTCGCGCGACGTTTAAGATGAACGGTCCGGAGAGGATGATTTTGATCAGCGACAGCCTGCGGTCGACCGGCATGCCGGACGGGCGCTACGAGCTGGGCGGCCAGGCGATTACCAAGCAGGGGAAGTACTGCAGGCTCGTGGAGGGCGGCGCCCTTGCGGGGTCCGTGTCAAATCTGCGGGAGTGCATGGTGAATGCCGTGAAGGAGATGGACATACCCCTTGAGACGGCCGTCGCCTGTGCGACGATTCATCCGGCCAGGGCGCTGGGGATTGACGACCTGTATGGGTCGATTGAAGAGGGGAAAAAGGCGGACGTGGTGCTGCTGAACGAGGATTTGACATTTGCAGGAGTAATAAAAGACGGAAAGCTGCTGGGAGGAAAACCGTGAAATTTGGACGTAACATGCCGTGCTGGTGCGGCAGCGGCAGGAAGTACAAGGCGTGCCATATGGCATTTGACGATAAAATTGCAGGCTTTGAGCGGGCGGGCCATGTCGTCCCGGATCGCGGGCTCATTAAGACGGCGAAGGACATAGAGGGTATCAAGAAAAGCGCCGTCATCAACATGGCGGTTCTCGACGAGGTGGGGGAAAAAATCAGGGCCGGCATGTCCACGCAGGAAATCGATGACATAGTCGCAAATACAACGAGAAAGATGGGCGGCATTCCGGCCGATCTTGGCTATGAAGGCTACCCCAAGAGCGTCTGCACGTCGGTTAACGACCAGATATGCCACGGAATTCCTTCGGATGACGTCATCTTGAAAGAAGGGGACATCGTCAATGTCGACTGTTCGACGATCCTGAACGGGTATTTTTCCGATTCCTCGAGGATGTTTATGATCGGGGAGGTCAGCCCTGAAAAGCGCAGGCTCGTCGAGGTGACGAGGGAGTGCGTTAAGGTCGGGATTTCAAAAGTAATTCCGTGGACCACGATCGGGGACTTGGGGCATGCGGTCCATCAACATGCGCTGGACAACGGGTATACCGTCGTCCGGGAGATCGGCGGGCATGGATGTGGGAATGCTTTTCACGAGGATCCATTTGTCAGCTACGTGTCGAAGCCGGGGACGGAAATGCTCATGGTTCCCGGGATGGTCTTTACAATCGAGCCCATGGTCAACATGGGGGAGGATAAGATTTTTACCGACAAGAAGAACGGCTGGACGGTCTATACGGCCGACCACAAGCCATCTGCGCAGTGGGAGGTCGAGGTCCTTGTGACGGAGACGGGGTGCGAGGTCCTCTGTTGGTGAAGAAATTGTGGAAATTGGGAAATTTGTATAAAAACTCTTTCCTTTTTTGGCTTTATGGGACATAATAGGTTTTGTTGCAAATACACTTTCAAGGGAGGTGGTAAAATGAAATTATCAAATGGACTCAGGGCGGTTTTTCTGGCAGGCGTAGGCGTTGCGGCATTGACCAGTGAGAAATCCAAAAAGATTATCGACGAGCTTGTCAAGAAGGGCGAGATTACTGTTGAAGAGGGCAAGATTCTGAATGAGGATTTTGCGAAAAATCTCGGCGAGAAGGTGAACGAGAAGACGAAGAAAGTCGCTGAACGCGCGGGCAACCTGAATATTTCCAGGGAGAATATCAAGAGCCAGATCCGCGACCTTCTGGTAGACCTGGATAAGATGACGCAGGCCGAGAGAGACCTTCTCCGCAAAAAGCTCGATGCCGCTGACGTGGTGGCGAAAGAGAAGGCTGCCGAGTTCAAGGAAGCGGCCGAGGAAATTCTGGATGCCATTAAGAGCGACGCAATCGAGGACGACACCGTGGAAGCCGAGCAGGAAGATGCGCTGGAGGATGCCGAGAAGGCTGTAGCTGAAATGGCGGCGGAGACCGATGAGGAGGCTGCTGCGGCCGGAGAGGAAGTCGTGGAGGCTATCATTGAGGAGACAGTCGAAGACGTTACTGCGGAAGCCGAGCAGGAAGATGCCGTGGAAGATGCGGAGGATGCAGTGGCGGAAGCGGCAGCGGAAGCCGAGGAAGGTGCAGCGGAAGCTGGCGAGGCGGTCTTTGAAGCCCTCGTGGAGGAAACTCTTGGCGATTCGACTTCCGAAGAGGAAGAGACAGACGCGATCAGCAATGCTATGGAGGCGGTTGCGAAATCGGAAGAATAAAGGATTCCGGCGCAAGGCGGAATTCGGATACCCGGACTGGAGAGGAGAATAACAGGCCTTTGTGAGAATATATGGCGGTTATTCTCCTTTTTTCAGTCTTTTCGGCCCGCGGG
>JAUMWM010000074.1:0-1597 GCA_030529705.1 Lachnospiraceae bacterium | reverse complement strand
CGGGCAGAGCCAATGATTCCGAACGCCCAAGGATTAAATGAAATTACAAGGAGGAGCGTATATGCGCAGATTTTTGAAAAAAGCAGTTGCCATCCTCTCCGCAGGATGCATAGCGGCGGGGCTGCTCGCCGGCTGCGGTTCATCTGGGACGACGGCGGCAGTAAATGACCAGTCTTCCGGCCAGACAACGGCAGAGGCGGACCACAAGGCGGAAGTTAAACTTGTGAGTTTTGCTGGGAAGACTTTGACAGTGGAATACGAGGGAGTGGAGTATACCCTTGACATCTCTAAGGCAATCATCAATACAAATGTCATGCATTCCGGCGATACCCTGCTCATCTATTATGACGGGGAGCTTGGCGATGATCCGAGCAAATTTTCGGTCATTTCCGTGGAGAACCTGGATGCCGATAAGGAAGACAGCGAGGAGATCGTCGGAACGTTGGAAGAGATCACGATGAATTCCATCACGATTCGTCTCAACGATGGCAGGATTTTAACCTTCAATGCCAACAATGCGGAGCACTCCTTCAGCTACGGGGTTGATGAAGGAAACTGGGTCACGATTATTTATGACGGGGAACTGAACGGAACGGATACGACGAATCTGGCCGTGACGAAAATCCACGATGAGGAGACGGAGCATACGAAGAGAGTAAAAGCTCAGACGGTAATTGAGGATGTGGATGACACGGTCTATGTTCTTGAAAATACCTATGTGCGGTCTTCTTTCATGATGGCTTCTGAGGTTCTGGGAGCCCTTCCGGCAGGCCAGGAAGTGAAGAGGACCGGGCGATGCAATAACGGCTGGGACAGGATTGAATACGAAGGAAGAGAAGCATACGTATATGGGACGCTCCTTACGACCAATCCGAACGAGGTCGGGGTGAAACAGACGACGCAGAACCTTTCCCAGAAAGTGAAGGTCAAGGCTCTTTCGGAGACGGTTTATGTCAAGTCGGATGCAAATGTCCGCGCAAACTATTCCACGGCATCCGCTTCCATTGGAGGCTTGAAGGCGGGGACGGCTGTGACGCGGACGGGCATTTGCGACAATGGCTGGTCGAGAATTGAATATGAGGGGAAGGATGCGTATGTCTACAGCGACCTCCTGACGACCAGGAATCCGAACTCCGAAGTGGATGGCGTGACGATTACGGCGGTCGATGAGACTATTTATGCGGTGACGGATGCAAATGTATACGAATCCTTCTCGGAAGACTCCGAAGCGATAGGGACGCTCAAATATGGAGATCATGTCGTGAGAACGGGCATTTGCAGCAATGGGTGGTCCCGGGTTATTTGCTACAATCGGGATGGTTATGTGCGGAGCGACCTGATTTCCACGACAAATCCGATTCAAATCGTCACCGTGAAGATTTATGTGACGGACGGATGGGCATGGGCGACGACGGATGCGAATATCCGGGAGTCTTTTACGGTCGACTCCAAGGCAATCGGGGTTCTTCGGGAAGGTGAAAAAATCAAGGTCACGGGCTATACGGATGTCAACTGGACGAGAGTGCTCTATAACGGCATGACCGGGTATATCCATAACGACTTGCTGACAACAGTCTCGCCGGAAGGACCGACAGCG
>JAUMWM010000316.1 GCA_030529705.1 Lachnospiraceae bacterium | reverse complement strand
GCGCTGGCCCGGGGGGGGGGGTCTGTGGGGTCATGTTTTTTGGGGCGGGGGGGGGGGTCCTTTGGGGTAAAAAATTTTTGGACCCAAAAGGACCGTCCCCGCGGGCCGAAAGCAGGGGGACAAACTATGTTTTATGATAGGAAACTCATTCTGGAAGACGGCAGCGTGTATCAGGGCGTTGGCTTTGGCGGGACAGATACCGTTGTCTGCGAAGTCGTATTCAACACCTCCCCGGTCGGCTATCAGGAAATTCTCTCCGACCCTTCCTACACGAACCAAGGCGTCGTCATGACGTACCCACTGATCGGGAACTACGGCCTGGCGGATGAGGACTTCGAGAGCAAAATGACGGGTCCGTCCGCCCTGATCGTCCGGGACGTCAATGAAGTCCCTTCCAATTTCCGGTCGACCAGATCCGTGCCGGAATTTCTGGAGGAGACGAATACCCCCGGCATCAGCGGCGTGGACACCCGAAAGCTGACGAGGAATATACGGGATTTCGGGACGCGCCGGGCCATTCTTGCAAATGCAGACATGTCCGCCGAGGAAGGCGTTCGCCTGATTTGCGATACGCCCGTGCGGCATGACATGGTAAGTCGGGTTAGTTGCCGAAAAAAATGGTACAGTAGGACTTCAAATCCGAGATTCCATGTCGTGGCGATTGACTGCGGGATGAAGTCGAATATCGTCAGGATGCTGAACCGTTTCAAATGCAACGTCACCATCGTCCCCTATAACACTGGCAGTAAAGAGATCTTGTCCCTATTCCCGGACGGCGTATTCATTTCAAATGGTCCCGGCGACCCGATGGATGTCCCGGAAGTCGTAAAGACTCTGCGCGAGATACGAGGGAGAGTTCCGCTGTTTGGCATTTGCCTGGGTCATCAACTCATCTCCCTGTCCTATGGGGCGGAAACGTATAAGCTGAAGTTCGGGCATCGGGGCGGCAACCATCCTGTGAAGGACGTCGGAACGGGCAAGATTGAGATTACGAGCCAGAATCACAGCTATGCGGTGGATGAGAAGACGCTGGCCGGGACGGGCCTTACGGTTACCCATATCAATTTGCTGGATGGGACGGTCGAGGGAGTGCGCTGCGAGGAAGACAGGGTCTTCTCCGTGCAGTACCATCCGGAGAGCGCGCCGGGTCCGCAGGACAGCGCGTATTTGTTTGAACGGTTTGTAGAGATGATACGGTGAGAATGCAAAAGCGCAGGAGAAGGAACGTCCATCTCCTGCGACAGTAGGTCGCAACACACATTCGTTTGAACAGTTTTTGTTGAGATGATGCGGCGAGACCGCAAATCAGAGGATTAACCATGCCAAAACGCACAGATATAAAAAAAGTTCTCGTCATCGGTTCCGGTCCGATCGTGATCGGCCAGGCCGCCGAATTCGATTATGCCGGCACCCAGGCCTGCCTGGCCCTGAAAGAGGAAGGCTACGAGGTCGTCCTGGCCAATTCCAACCCGGCGACCATCATGACGGACCATACGATCGCGGACAAAGTCTATATGGAGCCCTTGACTCTGGAATATATGGCCAGAATCTGCCGCTATGAGCGCCCGGACGCCATCATTCCGGGAATCGGAGGCCAGACCGGGCTGAACCTCTCCCTCCAGCTTTATGACAAAGGAGTCCTTGGCGAATGCGAGATTGAACTTCTCGGAACGGATGCCGCCAGCATTCGCCGGGCGGAGGACAGGGAGCAGTTCAAAGCCCTGTGCGAGGAGTTGGGCGAGCCGGTCGTCCCCTCCGCCATTGCGGAAAGCGTGGAAGAGGGACTCTCAGCGGCGGAGACCATCGGGTACCCCGTCATCCTGCGGCCTGCTTTTACGCTCGGCGGAACCGGCGGTGGATTTGCCTACCACGAGGAGGAAATGCGGGAGAAAATGAAGCATGCGCTCTCCCTCTCGCCGGTCCATCAGGTTCTCGTGGAGAAGAGCATCAAGGGCTACAAGGAGATTGAGTACGAGGTGATGCGGGACGCAAATGACACCGCCATCACCGTCTGCAACATGGAAAATCTTGACCCCGTGGGGATCCACACGGGCGACTCCATCGTGGTCGCGCCCAGCCAGACCCTCACCAACAAGGAATACCACATGCTCCGGGACAGCGCGCTCCGGATTATCCGCGCACTCAAGGTCAAGGGCGGCTGCAATGTCCAGTTTGCGCTGGATCCGGAGTCATTTGACTACTACGTCATCGAGGTGAACCCCAGGGTCTCGCGCTCGTCCGCCCTGGCCTCCAAGGCAACCGGCTACCCGATTGCGCGGGTTTCCGCAAAGATTGCGGTCGGCATGAATCTGGAGGAGATTCCTCTTGCAAATACCCCCGCCTGCTTCGAACCCGCCCTCGATTATGTGGTGACAAAGATGCCGAGGTTTCCATTTGACAAATTCACGCTGGCGTCAAATGTCCTCTCCACGCAGATGAAAGCCACCGGCGAGACGATGAGCGTCGGCCGAACGATGGAGGAGAGCCTACTAAAGGCAATCCGGTCTCTGGAGGATGGAAAGAACCATATCCATCTGGAAAAGTTCGATGTGAAAAACCTTTCCCAAAAGCCTGCGCCGGAGAACCGGCAGGAGGCGGTGGAAAAGCTGCTCCGCTATATTGAGGAGGGAACCGACGACCGGATTTATGCTATATCGGAACTCCTCTGGTTGGGCGCAGACCCCCAGACTATCTATGCCAGGACCAAGATCGACATGTTTTTCCTGGACAAGATTAAGAAGATCGTCGACTACGAGAAGCGCCTGGAGGAATTTTCCGGGAAATTTTCTGAAATGTGTTCAAGATATGAGGACTGTCATTTTGGGTCTGCTTGTCATTCTGAGCTTACTTGTCATT
>JAUMWM010000073.1 GCA_030529705.1 Lachnospiraceae bacterium | reverse complement strand
TCAACATGATGACGGCAGACACCATCGCCGAGAACGAGAGGCAGGCGGCGCTTGCGGCTTACGAGGCGGTCCTGCCGGATATGGAAATCACATCGGACGACGCGATCAATGCGAAGGTGGAAGAGTTTGCGGCGACCGGCTACGGCGACGGCGCATTCGGCCGCGTCTACATCAACGAGGCAGTAGTTGGAAAGGATTCCTCCGGCAATGCGGCCGGCTACGCAATCAGCGTCTCCTCCATGGAAGGTTATGACGGCGAGATCGCGCTCTCGGTCGGTATCCTGCCCGACGGCACGATTACCGGTATTTCCTTCACGACGATCACCGAGACGGCCGGCATGGGCATGCTCGCCAATACGGACGAATGGAAGGCCCAGTTCGCGGACAAGAACGTCGAGTCCTTCAAGCTTAACAAGGCCGGCGGGTCTGTCACGGACGAAGAAATCGATTCGGTCTCCGGCGCTTCTATCACGTCCGGCGCGGTCGTGAACGCAGTGAATGCGGCGCTTGATTTCTTCCATAATCATATAGTCACAGGATAAGGGGGGATGAGTCGTGAATAAAAACATGGAACGTATTTATAACGGCATTGTAAAAGAAAATCCTGTCTTTATCATGATGCTCGGCATGTGCCCCGCTCTTGCGGTAACGACATCTGTTACAAATGCCATCGGCATGGGAGCCTGCACCATCGCAGTCCTTGTCATTTCGAATATCGTCATTTCCCTCGTCAGGAACATTATTCCCGATGAGGTCCGCCTTCCGGCCTTTATCGTCATCGTTGCCTCGTTCGTAACGATCGTCGAGCTGATTATGAAGGCGTATTTCGTGGAACTGAACGCTTCTCTCGGCGTGTACATTCCGCTGATCGTTGTAAACTGCATCATCCTAGGGCGCGCGGAAGCTTATGCGTCCAAGAATCCGCCGCTCCTGTCCGCCATGGACGGAATCGGCATGGGCCTCGGCTTTACGGTCGGCATCGTGGCGATTGCCTTCTTCCGGGAATTGTTCGGAAACGGAACCCTGTGCGGAGTCCAGGTCATGCCGTCCTTCTACCCGCCGATGGCTCTTCTGGTCAAGGCGCCGGGCGCGTTCCTCGTCCTCGGGTTCATCGTCATGGCCATGAACGCCATGAATATCAAGACCCAGGCCAACAAGAAGGTCATGGAAGGGTGCGACGGCGGCTGCGCGGCCTGCGGCAAGGCGGATACCTGCGATAAGAAGGAGGCGAAAGCATGAGCGAACAGACATCCCTTATTATGATTATCATCGGAGCTGCCCTGGTCAACAATGTTGTCCTCAGCCAGTTCCTCGGCATTTGCTCCTTCCTGGGCGTTTCCAGCCAGATCAAGAACTCTGCGGGCCTTGGCGGAGCGGTCATCTTCGTCATCACGATTGCGTCAGCGGTGGCTAACCTGCTTTATACATTTGTCCTTGATCCGCTGGGCCTCGATTATCTGCAGACCATCGTGTTCATCATCGTCATCGCGGCGCTCGTCCAGGTCGTCGAGATGTTCCTAAAGAGGACGATGCCGGCCCTCCACAAGGCGCTCGGCATTTACCTGCCTCTCATCACGACGAACTGCGCGGTTCTCGGCGTCGCGCTAAACAATGTTTCGGACGGCTATAACTTTATCCAGAGCGTTGTCTCGGGTTTCGGCACGGGCGTCGGCTTCACGATTTCCATCGTCCTGCTTGCCGGCATCCGTGAAAAGCTGGAGGGGAATGACATTCCGGGTCCTGTCAAGGGAGCGCCGCTTGTCCTCTTCTGTGCCACGCTTATGGGGATGGCCTTCTACGGATTCAGTACGTTAGGATAAGGAGGTCTGAGTATGAGTGGCAGTACATTATTGATTGTAACAATCATCCTGCTGGCAATCGTGGGTCTTCTTGTGGGAATCATGCTTGTATTCGCGGGGGAAAAATTCAGAGTGGAGGTTGACCCGAAGGAGGCGCAGGTTCGCGAGTGCCTTCCGGGCAATAACTGCGGGGCCTGCGGCTATCCCGGCTGCGACGGCCTGGCGGCGGCGATCGCGAAGGGCGAGGCTCCGGTTAACAAATGCCCGGTCGGCGGCTCTTCCGTTGCGGAGATGATTTCCGAGATTATGGGCGTCGATGCGGGGGAGGTGACGAAACGGGCGGCATTTGTCAAATGCTCCGGAACCTGCGACAAAGCCATTGAGAACTCGGTCTATGTCGGCATAGAGACGTGTACCGCGGCCGCGGCGATTCCCGGGAAGGGGACGAAGGCCTGCCAGGCGGGATGCCTTGGGTTTGGCGAGTGCACGAAGGTGTGCGATTTCGATGCCATCCACATCGTGAACGGAATCGCGGTCGTGGACAGGACCAAGTGCGTCGGCTGCGGCAGGTGCGCAGAGGTGTGCCCACAGCACCTGATTTCCGTTATTCCGGATAATTCGGTTTATGCCGTGGCCTGCAATAACCATGAGAACGGCAAGGTTGTGCGGCAGCAGTGCGCGGCCGGCTGCATCGGCTGCAAGCTCTGCATGAGACAGTGCGAGTTTAGCGCGATGTGGGTGGATACGAATGTCGCGCATATCGACTATGACGTGTGTACGCATTGCGGCAAGTGCGCCGCCAAGTGCCCGCAGAAGGTCATCGTCAACCGGCACGGAGCCAAGGAGGCATAATCGGACGCTATCCTGAGAGTTAAGCTATGTTCTCCTGAGAGTTCACTTGTGTCATCCTGAGCGTAGCGAAGGATCTTAAACCTATATCCTGTGGAAGCTTATAACATGAACAGGTATTATGTATATATCCTGACCAACTGGAACAATAACGTGATGTATATCGGAGTTACGAATGACATACAACGTCGTTTGTTTGAACATAAAAACAAGATGGTTGATGGATTTACGAAGAAATACAATGTTGACAAGCTGGTTTATGTAGAAGAGGTTTCCGATGTTTATGCTGCAATTCAACGTGAAAAACAGTTGAAGGGATGGACAAGAGAAAAAAAGAATAACTTGGTGGAGGGAATAAATCCGAAATGGAAGGATTTGAGTGAGCATAGTAGAAAAATCCTTCGCTTCGCTCAGGATGACAGGTAATACCAGATAACAGGGCAGAACAGATGATGTAGTGTTAACGGTAAAGAAGAGGCCGTGGAATCAAAGATTCCACGGCCTCTTTAACATATCAAAGTTTATCAGGAAATTGTCACCTCGACCGATACAACGGCTCCTGCCGGTTGGGGCGGAATCACGTTGCCCTGGATGGTCTCGCCGTTTACGACGACCTTCATCTCGCCGGTCTCGAGGTGGTTCGGATTCTTCACCTCGATGTTGTATGTCGCGTCCCTATAGGCGCGGCTGACCGTGAAGCCGTCCCACTCGGACGGGATGCACGGACGGATGCGGAGCCCGTCGAAATCCGGATATACGCCTAGGATGTACTGGGAGGCGTTCATGAACGTCCAGGAAGCCGTTCCGGTAAGCCAGCTGTTCTTGCCCTCGCCGAAACGCTTCGCATCGCGGCCCGCGACCATCTGGCAGTATGCGTACGGCTCCGTGCGGTGGATCTCCATCTTGTCCTCGAGGAAGGAAGGCGTAATCTTCTTGTAGAGGCTGTAAGCCCTGTTGCCGTGCCCCATCTCCGTCTCGGCGATGGAAACCCACGGGTTATTGTGGCAGAAGATGCCGGCATTTTCCTTGTATCCCGGAGGATAGGAGGATACCTCGCCCAGATTCAGGTGGTAGTCCTTATAGGCCGGCTGCAGGATCATGATGCCGTACTCGGACTCAAGCTCCCGCTCGACGCTGTCGAGAGCTTTCTGGGCCTCGCCGGTCTCCTTGCCGATGCCGGCCATGACGCAGAAGCCCTGCGGCTCGATGAAGATCTTGCCGTCCTCGCACTCATGAGATCCGACCTTCTGGGAGAAAGCGTCGTATGCGCGGAGGAACCACTCGCCGTCCCAGCCGTTCGTAAGGACTGCTTTCTCCATGGCCTCGACTTCTTTCGCCGCGGCCTCGGCCTGGCGATCCTGCCCGATATGGCGCAGGATGTCAATATATTCCTTGCCGTACTTTACAAACATGCCGGCGATGAACACGGATTCGGCAACCGGGCCTTCGGACGGTCCTGTCGTCTGGAAGGATTCGCCCGGTTCGTCCGAGAAGCAGTTGAGGTTCAGGCAGTCGTTCCAGTCGGCGCGCCCGATCAGCGGCAGGCCGTGCGGGCCTTTGTGGGTTACGATGTAGTTGAAAGACCGGTTCAGATGCTCAAGGAGCGGGGTTGCGAGGCTCTCGTCATTGTCGAATGGAGTCATCTCGTCCAGAATGCCGAAGTCGCCGCTCTCGCGGATGTAGGCGGAAACGCCGGCAATCAGCCACATCGGGTCATCGTTGAAGCCGCTGCCGACTTCCATATTGCCGCGCTTCGTGAGCGGCTGGTACTGATGATAGGCCGAGCCGTCCGGGAACTGCGTGGCAGCAATATCCAGCAGCCTCTGCCTTGCGCGGTCCGGAATGAGGTGGACGAATCCGAACAGGTCCTGGCTGGAATCGCGGAAGCCCATGCCGCGGCCGATGCCTGACTCATAATAGGAGGCGGAACGCGACATGTTGAACGTGACCATGCACTGGTACTGGTGCCAGATGTTGACCATGCGGTTGAACTTGTCTTCCGGCGTATTTGCCTGGAACTTGCCGAGGAGCCCGTTCCAGTAGTCCTTCAGGGCGGCCAGTTTTGCCTCCACCTGCTCGTCGGTGGAGTAATGGGAGATCAGCTCGCGGGCCGGATCCTTGCGGACGACGCCCTGGGATTCCCATTTGTCATTTTTCGGGTTCTCGACATAGCCAAGGATGAAGACGTAGGATTTCTCCTCGCCCGGAGCTAAAGACATGTTCAGCTGGTGCGCTCCGATCGGAGCCCATCCGCTCGCCATGGAATCCGTCAGGCTGCCCGCTAGGACTGCCTGTGGCGCCTCCGGCCCGTTGTAGGTGCCCATGAAGCTTTCGCGGTCCGTGTCAAATGCATCCACCGGCGCATTCACATGGAAAATAGCGTAATGGTTGCGGCGCTCGCGGTACTCTGTCTTGTGGTAGATCGTGGAGCCGTCGACCTCGACCTCGCCCGTGCTGAAGTTGCGCTGGAAATTCGTCATGTCGTCCATGGCGTTCCAGAGGCAGAATTCTACAAATGAAAACAGCTGCAGCTCTTTTGCAGCCTCTCCGTTGTTCCTGATCTTGACATGGAAGATTTCCGCCGTGTCGCCAATCGGGACAAATGAAGTGACTTCCGCCGCCACCTTGTCTTTCTCGCCGGAGATAATCGTGTAGCCCATGCCGTGGCGGCAGCTGTAGCTGTCAAGCTCCGTCTTTGTCGGCTGCCAGCCCGGATTCCAGACCGTGTCGCCGTCTTTTATATAGAAGTAGTGGCCGTTGGAATCCAGCGGCGTGTTGTTGTAGCGGTAGCGGGTGAGGCGGAGAAGCTTGGCATCCTTATAGAAAGCATACCCGCCGCCCGTGTTCGAGATCAGCGTAAAGAATTCTTCGCAGCCCAGATAGTTGATCCATGGAAGAGGCGTTTTTGGAGTGGTGATAACGTATTCCTTGTTTTGATCGTCAAAAAAACCGTACTTCATAGAAAACTCCTTTAAATAATAGATAGTCCTTGAAAATGACGAAACCGATTAAGCAGCCTTTGCATTTTTGGCTTTTCGAGCGTGGGATGCGAGGCTCGGAAAGCAATTTGCAAATGTCCGTTAAGAAAAATATAGAGTATATGGAAAGAAAAAGCAAGGCATATTTTAAGAAAATGAGCTTTTCAGAGGGGCGTTTCGTGGATGGCGGAATGGGTACAGGAGGAAATTGGCAAAAATGCATAAAAAACACTACGAAATATCTAGCAAATTAACGAAATTCAAATTATGAGGGAAAAGCGGCTTGACTTTGACCGAAAATGATATAAAATTAAAAGCGAAAACGATTTCGGAAACAAAATTCATAGGAAATCGGATAGACAATCCGGAAACGGGCGGCATTTAGACGGAAAACGACTCTCGGATTTTCATAATTTATAGACAATAACGAAATAAGCATTCGGGGAGGTGGCGCAGATGGCATCGTTAAAGGATATAGCTCAAAGTTGCGGAGTTTCTGTAGCCACCGTCAGCAAGGCCCTGAACAATCACAGCGACATAAGCCAGGCCAGGCGAGAGCAGATCAAGGCCAAGGCCAAGGAGCTCGGGTATTTTCCAAACCAGGCCGCCAGGGCTTTAAAGACCCGCTCCACGATGGACATCGGCGTGTTGTTCGCAGATGAACATAACAGCGGACTGACGCATCCTTTCTTCTCACAAGTCCTGGAAGGCTTGAAGCTTCGGGCGGAAGAGAAGGGATACGACCTGACCTTCATCGGAATCAAGTCGAACCCGAGCAACATGTCATTTCTGGAACACTGCATTTATCGGAACGTCGATGGGGTGGTGATTGCCTGCGTGGATTTTGACCAGCCGGACGTCCAGGAGCTTACGAGGTCAAGGCTTCCGGTCGTGACAATCGACCATGTAATTGACGACTGCGCGACCATTTGTTCCAATAACATGCAGGGGATGTATGATCTGACGAAGTATGTCATCTCGAAAGGGCACAGGAAGATTTCTTTTGTCCATGGGACGCCCTGTTCGGCGACGAATGCCAGGATGGTCGGTTTTTTCAGGGCCCTGGAGGATAACGGGATAGATATTCCGGACGTATACGTTCGGGAGACTCCGTTTCTGGATGACGAGCAGGCTTACAACATCACGTGCGAGCTGCTTGCCCTGGGCGACCGCCCGACCTGCATCATGTACCCGGACGATTATTGCTGCATCGGAGGCATGAACGCAATTCGGGACATGGGGCTTTCCGTTCCCGGAGACGTGTCGATTACAGGCTATGACGGAGTGCCCCTCGGGAAGGTGCTAAGCCCGAAAATCACCACCTACGAACAGAACATGCTGGAGATGGGCAAGGTGGCGGCGGACAAGGCGATTGAACTGATCGAGCGTCCCAGGACGGGCATAAAAAACATCACGGTTATCGACGGACAGCTTTATGAAGGCGAATCCGTTGGAACAATAAAGTAAACGATTTCGGCGCAAAAAAGTTCTTTTTCATCGGAATCAAAATTTAGTTTCACACATATTTTCACAATTTTTTTCAGGAGGGAAAAAATGAAGAGAAAAGTTCTTGCTACATTACTTACAGCAGCCATGGTAATGGGACTTGGCGCATGCGGCGGTGGATCATCTACCACGACGACAACAACTGACAATGCGGCAGATGCTGCAGTAGAGAGCGAAGCTGAGGTAGCGGCAGAATCAATCGCTGAGGCAGCGGCGGAAGCCGGCGACGAGGGCAAGGTTCTCAACATCGAAGTATGGAATGAAGAGTTCAAGAGCCGCATCACGGATCACTATGAAGGCTATGAAGAAGTTGATTCAACGCACGGCAAGATTGGCGATGTAACGGTCAACTGGATCATCACGCCGACCAATGACAACGCATATCAGAACAACCTTGACTCGGTTCTTCCGGGCAATGCAGACGCTGCCGCAGATTCCAAGGTTGACATCTTCCTTGTAGAGGCAGATTACGCCCTCAAGTATGTTGACGCAGACGTGGACGTCGCCATGCCGCTCTCCGAGCTCGGCATCACGGAAGCTGACCTTTCCAAGCAGTATCAGTACACGAAGGATGTCGTGACGGATGCAAACGGCGATCTTCGCGGCGCCTCATGGCAGGCTTGCTCCGCCGGCCTCATCTATAACAGGAAGCTCGCTGAGGAAGTTCTCGGCGTTTCCGAGCCGGAAGAGGTTCAGGAATTTGTCAAAGACTGGGATACATTCAATGAGACGGCAAAAAAGATGAAGGATAAAGGCTACAATGTCGTCGCTACCGTGAATGACTCTTACCGCGTCTACTCCAACAACGTATCCCAGCCGTGGGTAGTTGACAACAAAGTCGTTATTGACGAGAATATCGAGAAGTGGGTCAAGGATTCCAAGGCGCTCGTAGACGAGGGCGAGACGACGACCGCTGAGCTTTGGTCTGATGACTGGGCAAAGGGCTTCTTTGCGGAATCTCCGGTATTCTGCTACTTTGGACCGGCTTGGTTCATCGACTTCTGCATGCATGCTGACGAAGACGGCTCCATAGGCAAGGATGGCGGCTGGGGCCTCGCAGCAGGACCGCAGAACTTCTACTGGGGCGGCACATGGATTTGCGCAGCTCGCGGCACGGACAACCCGACGCTCGTTAAGGACATCATCCTTACCATGACAACCGATGACGAAGTGATGGAGACCATCGCTGTTGCTGACTCTGACTGCGTAAACAACAAAGACGTCCTTGCTAAGCTTGCAGCAGATGAATCCTTCGGAAATGCAATCCTCGGCGGCCAGAATCCGTACGCTATGCTTGCGGAAGGCGCAGAGCTCGTAGACATGAGCAACATCTCCATCTATGACCAGGGCTGCAACGAGAGCTTCCAGCAGGCTATGAAGAACTACTTCGATGGCAATGCTACCTATGACGAGGCTCTTGCACAGTTCCAGTCCGCAATCGCTGAGAAGTATCCGGAACTTGCATAATTGATGACTAATCAGCAAGGAATTTGAATCTTTGTCATTCCTGGTGCAAGCGGAGCATCTTGACCAAAAAGCATACGTATGTGGAAAGATTCTTCGCTAACGCTCAGAATGACAAGAGAATGCTGAGCAGTAAAAATAATTGCTAATATTTGTAATCAACAGGATGCCTGTCCGTGGGTGCGGGCAGGCACCCTTTTTATGTCCGCGCAAAGCGTTTTTCGGCCTGTGTGGCTCAACTGGCAGCGTTGTCATCCTGAGCGTAAGCGAAGGATCTTTTTACCTGGACTGCGTAAGGAATCTCCATATTAATACGTAGAAGTTCGGAGGGACGAAATGGAAAAAAAGAAAGCGAATGTAGTGACGAGCTACAACAAATGGGGCTATATTTTCCTCATACCGTTCGTAACCGTCTTTATCGTCTTCCAGCTTATCCCGCTGGTAAGCACGATTTATAACAGCTTGTTTGAAAACTATATGTCGGGCCTGAAGCATGTCGGGCCGAATTTCGTAGGACTGAAGAATTTTGGCTCGCTGTTTGCGGGCGGCGATTTCATGAAGTATTTTAAGAATACCATGATCATGTGGGCGCTTGGATTTGTCCCGCAGATCCTGGTCTCCCTGCTCCTCGGAGCCTGGTTCACGGATCCGTCGCTGAGGCTGAAAGGCCAGAGATTTTTCAAGACGGTCATCTATCTGCCGAACCTGATCATGGCGTCTGCATTTGCAATGCTCTTCTTTACTCTCTTTGCAGATGGCGGCCCGATCAACTCCATTCTTGTCGGCGCCCACATTTTAAAGGTTCCCTTTAAGTTTATGTCCAATGCCTGGAGCGTGCGCGTACTTGTAGCTTTCATGAATTTCCTGATGTGGTTTGGAAATACGACCATCCTGCTCATGGCGGGCATGATGGGTATCGATACATCCCTGTTCGAGGCGGCCGAGGTTGACGGCGCGACATCGACACAGATTTTCTTCAAGATTACCCTGCCGCTTCTTCGTCCGATTCTGGTCTATGTTATGGTTACGTCCCTTATCGGCGGTCTGCAAATGTTCGATGTTCCGCAGATTTTGACGAACGGTACCGGCGACCCGGTCCGCACGTCCATGACGCTGATTATGTACCTGAACAAGCATCTGTACAGCAAGAACTACGGCATGGCCGGCGCGCTTTCCGTAATCCTGCTCATCATCACAGGCGTACTGAGCATGATTATTTTCAAGGCTACTGCCCAGAATGAGAAATAAGGGAAGGGGGAAAAGGACATGGATAAAAAGAAATCTAGCGGCGGTATGAATATCGGCCTTAGGCGGGCGATTGCCTATATAGTGCTTATTTTACTCTCTTTCCTCTGCCTGTTCTGGTTTTACGTGCTGTTCATCAACGCGACGAGGTCCAACGGCGAGCTCGGCAAGGGATTTACGGCGATTCCGAGCACGCATTTGATTGAGAACCTGCACAACGTCCTGACCGGCACGCTGCCGATGATGCGCGGCATGAGGAACTCTCTAATAGTATCCGGATTTACGGCGCTGTTTTGCACGTACTTCTCGGTTATGACGGCATTTGCAATCCAGGCATACGAGTTTAAGGCGAAGAACGCGATTTTCACATTCATCCTGATGATCATGATGATTCCGACCCAGGTTTCCGCGCTCGGTTTCGTACAGTTGGTCAACCGGATGGGGCTTGCGGACAATTTCATCCCGCTGATCGTTCCGGCCATCGCGTCCCCGGTCGTATTCTTCTATATGAAGCAGTACATGGAATCGAACCTTCCGATGTCGCTGCTCGAGGCGGCGAGAATCGACGGCGCGGGCGAGTTCTACATCTTTAACGGGATCGTGCTTCCGCTCATGAAGCCGGCTATCGCGGTACAGGCAATCTTCTCGTTTGTTTCGAGTTGGAATAATTACTTCACGCCTTCCCTGATCCTGCACAAGGACAAAATGAAGACGTTGCCAATCCTGATTGCGCAGCTCCGCGCGGCGGACTGGCTGAAGTTCGACATGGGGCAGGTTTACGCGGCCATCGCGTTTTCCATCTTCCCGGTCATCGTTGTCTACCTGTTCCTTTCCCGCTATATCGTCGGCGGCGTGTCCGCGGGCGCGGTGAAGGGCTAAATCAAAAACGTTTCGCAGGAGAGGGGCGTTCCCTCTCCTGCGTTTTTTCGTCCCGCGGGGACGGTCCTTTTGGACCAAAAAATTTCGGCCCGTGGGGACGGTCCTT
>JAUMWM010000315.1 GCA_030529705.1 Lachnospiraceae bacterium | reverse complement strand
CCCCACACGCCCCGCCCCCCCGGGCCGAACCCCACGGGCCGAAACCCCGAGGTCAATTAAAATACAAGGGATAAGAGTATGAAAATGTATCTCATCAGCGACAACGTCGACACCCTGACCGGCATGCGTCTGGCCGGCGTGCCCGGCGTCGTCGTACACAAAAAGGACGAGCTTATGGGCGCCCTGGAGGAAGCATTTGCGGACCCCGATATCGGAATCATCCTGCTGACCGAGAAGTTCGGCAGGGATTTCCCTGATTATGTCAACTCCGTGAAGCTCCGGGGCGGAATGCCGCTCATCATTGACATCCCGGACCGCCATGGCTCAGGCCGCAAGCCGGATTTCATAACCTCGTACGTGAACGAGGCGATAGGATTAAAACTATGACGCAGGAAGAAAAACTTAGCAAATTTTATGACATTTCGATTGAAAATGCGACCGCCCGAAGCGACCAGATGCTCTCGGACTGCCGCGAGGCCCTTGAGGCGGAATTTGCATCCCACAAGAGCGAGAAAGAGGCCGGGGTCGCCGGATGGATGAGGGCGGAGACGGTAGCCCTTCGCCGGCAACTGACCCGCGAACTCTCGGACCGCCAGGCGGAAATCCGCCGGAAGACGGTGGGGCGGCAGATAGAGGTGCTGGAGGCGATATTTGCAAATGTATACAGCAAGCTCCAGTCCTTCCGCAAAACCCCGGAATACCAGACCTGGCTTTTCAGGAAAGTGGAGGAGGCGAAGAAATTTGCCGGACAGGATGCTGTCACCGTCTATGTTGACCCCGATGACGCCGCATATGCGGATGAAATCGAGGCTTCTTGCGGGATTGCGCCGGCCGTGTCGGAGTATGCATTTGGCGGCGGCCTTCGCGCCGTGATTCGGGAGAAGCGCATTCTGATCGACAATTCATTTGACACGCTCGCCCAGGAGGCGAAGGACAATTTCAGGTTTTAGGCGGGAGGAAGCATCATGGCTGAAAAAACAGGCGTGATTTATGGCATAAACGGCCCCGTTATATATATGAAAGATGCCGTGGGATTCAAGATGGCGGAGATGGTCTACGTCGGGGAGGAGAACCTGGTCGGCGAAGTCATCTCGCTCTCCGATGACATGACGACGGTTCAGGTCTACGAGGATACGGGCGGGATGAAGCCCGGCGAGCTTGTGCGCGGCACGGGCGACGCCCTGTCCATCACGCTGGGTCCCGGCATCCTCAACAACATTTTCGATGGAATCGCAAGGCCGCTCGCTGAAATTGCGAAAGAATCGGGCAAATACATCGCGCGCGGCGTCTCCGTAAGCACCCTGGACGAGGGCAGGCAATGGAGGGTCACGGTAAAAGTGAAGCCCGGCGATGAGATTGTCGGGGGCGCAGTCATTGCGGAATGCCAGGAGACGGAATCCATCGTCCACCGCTCTATGATGACCCCGTTCATCAAAAAGGCCACCGTCAAGGAGGTGGCGCCGGACGGGCATTACACGGTGTGCGATACGATCGTGACGGTCACGCTCCCGGACGGGACGGACCAGGAACTGGCGCTGGCCCAGAAGTGGCCGATTCGAAAGCCGCGCCCCGTGGCGAAGCGCCTGCCGGCATCCATGCCTCTGGTCACCGGCCAGCGCATTCTCGACACCGTTTTTCCGATTGCCCGCGGCGGCACGGCCGCCATTCCGGGAGGGTTCGGGACCGGCAAGACCATGACGCAGCATGCGATCGCCAAGTTCTCCGATGCAAATGTCATCATCTACATCGGCTGCGGCGAACGCGGCAATGAGATGACGGAAGTCCTAGAGGATTTCTCAAAGCTGGAAGATCCCAAGACGGGCAACAAGCTGATGGCCCGCACGACCCTCATCGCCAATACGTCCAACATGCCGGTGGCGGCCCGCGAGGCATCCATCTACACGGGGATCACGCTGGCGGAGTACTATCGGGACATGGGATATGACGTCGCGATCATGGCGGACTCCACATCCCGCTGGGCGGAAGCCCTCCGCGAGCTGTCCGGCCGTATGGAGGAGATGCCGGCTGAGGAAGGTTTCCCGGCTTACCTCGCGTCCCGCCTGGCGGCTTTCTATGAGAGAGCGGGACAAATGAAAACCCTCGGCGGCTCCGTCGGTTCCGTTTCCGTTATCGGCGCAGTCTCCCCCCAGGGCGGCGACTTTTCCGAACCTGTGACGATGAATACGAAGAGATTTGTCCGCTGTTTCTGGGGTCTTGACAAATCCCTCGCATACGCCCGCCACTATCCGGCCATAAACTGGATGGAGAGCTACAGCGAGTATGACAGGGATTTGACGCCCTGGTATGCGAAAAACGTGGATAAGAAGTTTACAGAAGATCGCACGAGGATCATCGCGCTGCTGCACGCCGAGGACAAATTGATGGAGACGGTCAAGCTGATCGGGTCCGACGTCCTGCCGGACGACCAGAAGCTGACGCTGGAAATTGCCCGGGTGATCCGTCTCGGCTTTCTGCAGCAGAATGCGTTCCATGAGGATGACCGGAGCGTCCCCATAAGGAAGCAGTTCCTCATGATGGAGACGATCCTGTACCTCTATCAGAGATCAAAGGAACTGGTCGCACAGGGGCATCCGGTGTCGGTATTGCGGCAGGATCCGATATTTGAGAAGGTCATAGCGATCAAGTACGACGTCCCGAATGACGCTCTCGAGAAATTTGAGGAATACCACGAGATGATCGACCGCTATTACGAGGGCGTGCTGGCTCGGAACGGGTGAGGGTGATCCGGTTGCGGGATTCGGTCCGCATTTGGCTTGCGGCTTGGCCCTTGGCTCTTGGTTCGGCTTCGGGTCCGGCCCGGGTTCGGCCTCGGATCCGGCTTGGGGTCTGGCTTGGGGTCCG
>JAUMWM010000314.1 GCA_030529705.1 Lachnospiraceae bacterium | reverse complement strand
CATCCGAAGCCTGTGTATCATTTGCTGCAGGATAAGATCGATGGCCGATTCTACATCATTCTCGCTGTTGAGCCGGGAAGTGATGGACCTTATGAGACAGATGTGAATGCTGAGAAAGACAAGAAGATTGGCCTGAAAGCGGGGAGATATATCCGTATCCGGCGGGACAGCCGCATGCCGAATAAGCGTGAGGAGTTTGAGCTTCTGAAAAAGTTCGCGGATTTCCATTTCACATCGGAACTGAATGAGACGGCAACATTGGATGACTTGAACTACGAGTATATGAAGGAGTATCTGGTGCGTACCCATGCGGCGGCAGATGTGCGGGCGTTGTCGAAGCTGGATATGGCAAAGGCTCTTCACTTGATCGATTCCAGTGAGTATGGAGGATATCGGGCAAAGAACTTTGCTGTGCTTATGTTTGCGGATAGTCCGGATGAGTTTATACCATATGCGTATGTTGAAGTAATCCGTGAAGCAAAAGGAACAGACAAGATGGAGTCAAAGTCCTTTCGCGGGCCGGTGTGGATACAGGCACAGCGTGTCAGGGAGTATTTCAGGGATACCATCATGGCATCATATACCGTCAGAGAACCAGGAAAACCGGGTGCGCACCGGGTGTTCAACTGGCCGCTTGAAATGTTTGAGGAACTGGCGACCAACTGCATTCTGCATAAGGAGTATTCCAGAAAGCAGTACATTGGGATTTATATTTACAAGGATCATCTGTCCTTCATCAATCACAATCGACCGGTTCCGCCTGTGACCATAGAGGATTTGAATACCAAGGTCGACTTCGATGACAGGCATTATCTGAATGACGAGTTAAAAGAGATGTTCTTCAAACTGGATTTGATTCAGTCATATGGCTCCGGCGTCCGACGTGCAAAAAGGGCGATGGAGGACAATAAGTCTCCAAGGCTGGTATACAGTCCGGATAATGATACGGATGACTACACACAGGTGGTTGCCTATATCAATGAGGAATTCGCACGGATTCAGGAGGAAGAGAACCATTCTTCTCGGGTAAATCCCCAAGAAATTCCCCAAGAAAAACCTGTAGAGGACAGAATTATTGAAGCCCTTATTGACCGCCCTGATATTACTCGTAATGAACTTGCATTAAGACTTGATCTTAAACCAGAGGCTATAAAATATCGGTTGAGTATTCTGAAAAAGGCTGGGAGAATTGAGCATCAAGGTTCAACAAAAGCTGGAAAGTGGGTCGTACTGAAATGAAAAACCGATTTTCAAACTATCCTAAGAATCGGTGACTGATGAGGGGGAAAACATGCGACAACTGATAATCGCCCGGAAAGACCTAAACATGTCGCCAGGAAAACTGGCGGCGCAGGTCAGCCACGCCAGCATGGCTTTTTGAAGAAGCTGTAGAAGAAACCGGAGCCTGCCGCGACTACGATGACTTCTTCAGCCGCACGAGGTACACAGTGCCGGAGGGTGTGCTGGACGAGAATGGGCGGATGGAGAGCTTCAACAACGACCTGGTCATCCGCTACCTGGACAGTGTGATTGTGAGGGATGACGGCTACGAGGTGATTTTCAAGGCGGGCGTGAAAGTAGAGGTTGAGGTTTGAGGGGGAGCACAGGGCAGCATATCACTGTGGAAGTGGTGGTGTGCTGCCCGCTTTTTTGCGTTTGTGGACTGTGACAATCTGGAACACCCTCTTGAAAAGCCGAGAAAGCAGTGTAGAATGAATACGCCCGCTGTGGACACAAATCCGCCCTTGCGCTCATAACCCGTCTGTGCTACACTCTGCTCAGGCGAGGCAGGGGTTCTCGCCTATTTCTCGTTCAAAATTCATTGAAATTTTCGTTGAAGTTGGACGGAATCTTTGCTATACTATATACGGCTCATTGTGCCTTCCCGGAGGGGTTAAGAATCCGGGGCGGTGTGCCGATACAAGTATGAGGAACAGGAGGTGAGCGCAGTGGCTGAAAAGAAACAGACATACGCAGAGGTAGTCGCCGAGCGGGATGCCTACAAGCATGAGCTTGATGTCGTGAAGCAGGACCGAGTGAACCGTCAGGCGAAGAATTCTGTGTTCCTCAACCTCTTCATGCGCAAAGAGTATCAGCTCCAGCTTTACAAGGAGCTGTTCCCACAGGATACTACCATCACGGAGGATGATCTTGAATTAGTCACGCTGGACAACGTCCTCACAATCCATCCCTACAACGACCTGGGTCTGCTGGCCAGAGGAAAACTCATTGTGCTGGCCGAGGCGCAGTCCACATGGAGCGTGAACATCATTTTCCGTTTGGCGGACTACTACTTCGATTCCGCCATGAGCTACCTGAAAATCAGGAAGGCTGATCTCCACAGCTCGGTCAAAGTGGATGCGCCAGATGTGGAAGCCTTTGTGATTTACACAGGGAAGAAGAAAGTCGAAAAGGATGTTCTTTCCTAGAATCAGGAATTCTTCGGCGGTGATATGAACAAGCCGGAGTTCAAGGCCAGAATCATCCACGGAGAGTACAAGGGCGGCATAATCGAGGAGTATATGGGCTTCTGCCGCATTTGGGATGAAAACGTACTCAAGGCAAACACACCGGAGGAAAAGCAGCAGGCCGTGAATGTGACGATTGACCTGTGCATCCAGAAAGGCTATCTTGTCAGGTATTTGGAAGAACACAGACCGGAGGTGGAGAAAATCATGATGACAATGCTAAGTCCGGAATATGTGAAGATGGCATCCGAGAGGACGGAGAAGATAAAGGAGGATATCAGTTACGGCCGCTATATGGGTATCTCAGAAGATCGAATCAAGGAGAGCATTATCCGCCGCTACGACCTCACGCCAACCTATGCCCAGAATTTCCTAGACGATGATTCTGACCCCGAGGATTCCAGAC
>JAUMWM010000072.1:2821-10921 GCA_030529705.1 Lachnospiraceae bacterium | reverse complement strand
CAAAAAATTTCGGTCCGCGGGGACGGTCCTTTTGGGCCAAAAAATCTCGGTCCGCGGGGACAGTCCTTTAGAATGGAAAACCAATTTAGTACGTGACCTAACAAGATTGTCGCATTTGGAATTTGCGTAACTATCAGCAGGTTGCATAAACCCTTGTCATCCTGAGCGTAAGCGAAGGATCCCAATGCATTTCAATGACATGCAGGTGCTGGGCAGTTACGAATTCAAATAAAAGCATCAAGTAACCATAAAGGAGGAAACAATGAAAAAGAAAGTATTCGCAGCATTATTAGCGGGCGTGCTCGCAGTCGGGATGCTCTCCGCCTGCGGCGGTTCAAGTTCATCCGGTTCTTCTACGCCGGCTGACACCTCTGATGCCGGAACGTCCACAGAGTATGACGACCTGTATCCGCACATCGAAGGCGTGGAACTGAAGGCCAAGGACGACACGGCCGCTCCGGACTGGACGGAATATGACGCCCTGATCGAGGACATCCGCATGGAGACGGACACGGCCAAGCGTGAAGAACTCATGCACAAGGCAGAGGACATTCTCATGGAGACGGCTGCCGTCATCCCGATTTACTATTACAATGACCTTTATATGCAGGTCCAGGATGTTGAAGGGATTTACAGCAACCTCTTCGGATTCAAATACTTCCAGTTTGCCACGGCTCCGAGGGACGTCCTGAAAATTAATCTGGCGTCCGAGCCGGCCAAGGTAGACCCGGCTCTGAACTCTTCCGTTGACGGCGCTTGTATGTGCATCGCCATGTTCTCCGGCCTTTACACTTACAATGATCAAGGCGAGCTGGAGCCGGACCTTGCAGCCACGACCGAGATGTCCGAGGACGGCCTGACCTACACGTTCACCCTGCTCGACGGCGCGAAGTGGTCAGACGGAACGGATGTCACCATGAAAGACTTCGTATACTCCTGGAACCGCGTAGCGGATCCGAATACCGGCGCTGACTACGGTTACATGTTCGATGCGATCGCAAGGAAAGATGACGGCACGCTCGATGTCGAAGCGAGCGAGGATGGCAAGACCCTGACGGTCAAGCTCGTTGCTCCGTGCGCATACTTCCTTGACCTTTGCGCATTCCCGGCTTACCTCCCGGTTCCGCAGGCTCAGGTCGAGGCGGCTTCCGACTGGCAGACAAATCCGGGCGCATGGTGCTCCGAGGCCGGTTTTGTGACAAATGGCCCGTACACCATGACCGATTGGAAGCATGAGGAGTCCATGGTCTTAAAGAAGAACCCGAACTATCACAAGGCTGACCAGGTCTCCATCGAAGAGCTTGACTTCATGCTCAGCGCGGATGACACGGCCATTTTCGCGGCTTACAATGCCGGCAACCTTGACTTTGCAGACACGGTTCCGACAAATGAAATCGCATCCTTGAAAGACAACCCGGAATTCCATGTTATCGACAACCTTGGCACATACTATGTGGCGTTCAATGTCAACAGCAAGCTTTTCGAGGGCAAGACCCTTGAGCAGGCGATTGCCATGAGGAAGGCATTTGCAGTCCTGATCGACCGCCAGTATATTATTGACAACGTCGGCCAGACCGAGCAGAAGGTTGCGACTTCCTTTATTCCGGAAGGCATGGCGGACGGCAATGGCGGCATTTTCAAAGAAAATGACGATGCTTACACCTATCCGCTTGAAGACGAAGTCGGCTATTTCCCGGCTGAGACGCAGGACAATGCGATCGACTATGCGATCGAACTCCTGGAATCCGCCGGTTATGAGTTCACGGATGACGGCATGCTGTCCTCCTCCACTCCGATTTCTCTGACCTACCTCACAAATGACGGCACGGGCCACATTGCGATTGCAGAAGTCATGCAGCAGGATCTCGCCGAGATCGGCATCGACCTCAAGATCGACACGCGCGAGTGGAACGTCTTCCTCGATGAGAGAAAGGCCGGAAACTTTGACTTTGCCCGCGAGGGCTGGCTTGCGGATTTCAACGATCCGATCAACATGCTTGAAATGTGGACGACCGACTCCGGCAACAACGACTGCCAGTTCGGACGTTAAAAATTAAGACACCGCAGGAGAGGGACGTTCCCCCTCCTGCGTTTTTTTCGCAAATACAGGCGATTTTTTGGGAAAAAGTATAAACAGCAAATGCCTCTCCCGCGTAAAATCTAGGATGGAATTTTCAGCGGAAACAGTGTATAGTAAAACTCATAAAAACAAAAAACTGGAGAAACTGGAATTCATGAGAATTAATTCACGTATTGCGGCCGGAATCCTTGTCCTTGGCCTCTTAGCCCTGATAACAACTGCAAGTATCCGAACGGTTTTTGCGGCAGATACCGATTCCGCGGCGGCCAAAGCTGCGACAGATGGGACGGATACCTTAGATGCGTCCGTCTCCGAAGCCGCGCAGGAAGAATCGGCCGACATAAAAGATGTCACGTTCAGCACGTACAGAGGAAAAGATATCGATGATACATACCATTCGTTCATCGGAACGGATGGGATAACCTACCTGTTCCTCCCGTCTGATGCGAATATGGGAAGGGTGACGGTCAAATGTTCCGCCAAGATGCAGTCCACGACGCTCGGCAAAATCGGGGAGGACGGGATGACGCTTGCCGGAGACTTCACATCCCAGCCTGCCTATATAGTCCTGGAGGATGGGACTCGGGTCACGCTTATGTGCGCCCAGTCATCGCTCCCATCCCTTTCCCTTCGTCTGCAGGATGCGGATTTGCAAGATATTCATGATGACGAGGACACGGAGCTGACATTTGCCCTGGAGAGCGTGATCCTGACCGACCCCATGGAATCCGCGCATGATTTCAACCTCAAGGGGCATGCGGAGATAAAGGGCCGCGGCAACTCGTCCTGGTCGTTCTATGACAAGAAGGGCTATCAGATCAAGCTGGAAAATTCCCGCGAGATTTTGGGGATGGGGAAGGCGAAGAAGTGGGTCCTTCTTGCAAATTCCAGCGACTCCACCCTCATGCGCAACAAGCTCGTGTTCGATACGGCGAGGGCCCTTGATATAGGATACGCCCCCCAGTGCAAATATGCCGATCTTTGGATTGATGGCGACTATCGCGGGGTTTACCTGATTGCGGAAAAGGCGGAAATCGGAAAGAACAGGCTGAATCTGACGAGCGGGCATGGCATACTGGCGGAATTCGACAATGCCTTTTACTATCAGGAAGATTATTTCAAGGATATCAATGAGAACTGCTGGGCGCTGAAAGATTACCAGACGGAGGATGCGTCGGAGGATTTCCTGAACTTCCAGAGGAAGGTCAACAAGCTGGCTGAGGCCCTGAACGAGCACCATCCGTGGGAAGAGGTCGCAGCCATGATCGATGAGGAGCAATTTGCCAGATTCTACCTGACTGCGGAATTTTTCCTGAATGAGGAACTTGCCACGACCAGCTTTTACTGGTATTCGGACGGACCGGACGACGAGCTGCATCTGGGCCCGATCTGGGATTTTGACACCTGCATGGCCGACGGAGATCCGGCGGATAAGTATTATGTGTGGCATAACGGCTACCTGAAACGGCTTCTGATGTACGATGAGTATCTTGACCTGCTGGAGTCGAATTATGAAAAATGCAGGGAGATATTCGAGCTGGCTCCGACGACGATGGATTTGCTTCATATTAAGATGGGAGCATCCGCCGAGATGAATTACCATCGATTTGACGTCTTAGGAAGGCCGGATGTCAAGAAGCATATGTTTTATGCGACCTACAGCGAGAACCTTGAAAACCAGAAACAGTGGCTTCGGGACAGGCTGGATTTGTTCTCCATCGATGGCATTTGTGCTGAACTGACAGACTATTTTCTGATCGTGAAGGTATCGGACGACCAGTCTGTGGCGACGCTGTCCGTCCGGACGCGGAAGGATTTGAAGAGCCTGCAGTTTTACGTGCAGACGGAGGCCGCGGGCGGCGCGGACCGCAAGAAGTACGAGGCTGCGCGGGATGAAAATGGCATTTGGACCTGCGAGGTCAACCTGATCGACTTTAACCAGAAGGGGGAGTATACGGTGGAGGCATTTGTCAACGGAACAAATAAAAACCCCGATGCCACTGCCACCTTTACGCTTGACTCTCTCCCGACGGTCTCCTATGTGGATGACGGCGTGGACTACAGTGCGGCATTTGACTCGGACTACTATGCCGACAGGTATCCCGAGGCAGAAAAAGCCGCTGCTGGCAACCCATCCTTGCTGTTTCAGCATTTCCTCGAGAAGGGGATGAAGGACCGCCTGCAGGGAAGCCCGGAGTTTAACGTGGACTATTATATGAAAGAGAACCCGGACCTGGTGAAGAAGTATGGCGAGGACTATCCCGCCTACTACCGGCATTACTGCGAGTATGGAAAGGCGGAGGGCCGCCGGGGCGCGAATAAGCAGGACGCATCATAAAATCGGCCCGCGGGGACGGACCTTTTGGACCAAAAAATTTCGGTCCGCGGGGACGGTCCTTTTGGACCAAAATTTTTTGGTTCAAAAGGACCGTCCCCGCGGGATGAATGTGTTTTGCACAATATAAGAGGAGGGAGAAAGTTGGAAACTAGGGTAAGCTTGGAAAATGGGGTGCTGACGCTTGCGCCCAGCGGGAAACTGAATGCCGTGTCGTGCCTGGAACTCCACGACAAGATGATGACTTTTATGCCGCAGGCGGAGAAGCTGATTTTCGACTTTGCGGATGTCGATTACGTCACATCCGCAGGGCTTCGCGAGCTGCTGATCGCCTATGAGGAGATGAGCTCGAAGGATGGGATTGCCATTCGGAATGTCAATGACGAGGTCATGAGCGCTCTGGTGATGACCGGATTTGACTCTTATTTTGAGATAGAGTGAGGGGCAAACGTACAAAAATGATTAGAGAGGTCATGGAAGTTTGAAACTTTGTTTCAAATCTACCATTAACGGCGCCCGCGCATATGTGCGGGACCAGAAAAGAGGAAAAGATGAAAATTACCGTAACTGATATTATTAAGACGAGTCTTGAGAAGTTCGCAGATTATGACGCGGTCATCTGGCCGGATAAAGATGACGTTATCCGCCGCACGTACCGGGAGTTCGGGGAAGACATCGGCCGCATCCGCGCCGGCCTTCATGCCATCGGCCTGACGGCCGAGTCTTGGACGGGCGAGGCAAATGAAGAAGCCCCCGGCCCGCACATCGCCATCGTCGGGCGGAGCTCCTACCCCTGGATAACCGTTTTTTATGGGGTTCTGACTTCAAATGGCGTCGTGGTGCCAATCGACATGGGCCTGTCTGACGAGGACATTATTGACGAGCTGAACAGGTCGGATACGTCGTGCGCATTTGTTGATCCGCTGAAAAAGACTCTGCTTGAACGCCTGGCTTCCGAGTGCCCCAAGGTACAGAAAGTCATACTGCTTACGGACAAGGAGGGGGATGCGGCATTTGAAAAATGGACGGAGTTCGGCGCGGGAGCTCCTTCCTATGCCATTCAGGATGCAAATCCCGATGCCGTGGCAGCCATCATGTTCACGTCCGGCACGACCGGGGTCAGCAAGGGAGTCATGCTGACGCAGGGAAGCATCGGGGCGGATTCGGCCAACATGTATTACCATATCCCGGCCGGGGCCGTGGACTTCTCGGTGCTGCCGATTCACCATGCGTTCTGCCTGACGGTGGACTGGGTCAAGGCATTTGAACAGGGCGCTACGGTGGCGGTGAACGACAGCGTCGGGCATTTGGCCAAGAACATCAAAATTTTTGAGCCGTCCGTCGTCCTGATGGTCCCGCTGATGGTCGAGACGATTTATAAGAAGCTGAAATCCGTGAATCCACTGATTCCGAAGAAGCTGGTGGGGTCGCAGGTATTCGGCAAGAACCTGAGGCACGTCATCTGCGGCGGCGCCCGCCTCGACCCGATGTATGTCGAGGAGTTCAAGAAATACGGCATCAATATCTGGATGGGCTATGGGAGCACGGAGACTTCCCCGGTCGTGTCCTTCAACGGGGAGCGCGGCATCCGCTGGGATTCGCTGGGGCATCCGGTGGACAACACGGAGGTCGAAATCCGGGACGGCGAGGTCTGCGTGCGCGGCGACATCGTCATGAAGGGCTACTACAAGATGCCGGAAGAGACGGCCAAAGTCTTGAAAGACGGCTGGTTCTACACCGGGGATCTGGGCTATCTGGATGACGATGGGTATCTTTACCTGACCGGCAGGAAGAAGAATCTGATTATCCTTGCAAATGGCGAAAACATTTCTCCCGAAGAAATCGAGGGCGCATTTGACACGACTCCGATTGTCGGCGAAATTGTCGTTGTGGGAGAGGGGACAAATCTCCGAGCGCTCATTTATCCGGATCCGGATAAGACGAGGAAAATGAAGCCGGAGCAGGTTCAGAAGGAAGTCGAGAAGGTCATCAAGGACTACAATAAGAAGCAGCCTTCTTATCGGAGGCTGGCCGGGTTCGAGCTCAGGGACGAGCCGTTCCCGAAGACATCGACGAGGAAAATCAAGCGGGACATGATAACGACGTTTTGAGGATTAGCAGGGCTCCTGAACCTTTGTCATCCTGAGCGTAGCGAAGGATCTTTACCAAAAACAGACGCATTTTTGAAAAAGATTCTTCGCATGCGCTCAGAATGACAAAGGAAAAACAGAAGGTGTGAATAGTAACGGTGGCATGATAGGAAAAAGCAGAGTTGAGGATTGACAGATATAGAATGCAGAAGAGGGAATATAGGGTCGGCATGAAACGAATCGCCGTCCTTTTTGCGGCTACCTTTATCGGTCTTGCTGGATGCGGGAGCTCCATGCAGGGCAACGGGCAAACAGTTGACGGACAGATGGCCGATGGGTCAGGCATTGCAAATGCAGACGGCCAAGGCGTAGAAGCCAATATCAAAACTACAGACGATCAAGGCGCCAAAACCGATTCCAAAACTGCGGATGAGCAGGGCGGAAAAACTTCGGGGCTTTCAAAAAACACCGAGCCGGCCGTCAGGGAAATCTATGATGTCATGACGGTTCCCTACATGCGGCTGCAGGCCTATGGGGATCACGCGGAAGAGGCCCTTGACCTTGGGGTGGAAAAAATCCACTCCATTTACGACCTACTTTCCACGGGAAATCCGGACAGCGAGGTCGGGAAGCTGAATGCAAATGGCAGCGGCGTTTTGGGGGAAGACGGCATCTTTCTGCTTGAAACCAGCCTGAATTTATATAAGGAGACAGACAGGGCATTTGACGTGTCCGTTTACCCCCTTATGGAACTCTGGGGATTTACGAACCTGTATAAGGAGAGCCTGACGGACGTGTTGGGGAAATCGGATGATTCGGACCAGCAGGAGTCAAAAGAACACAAAGTCCCTTCTGATGCGGAAATTCAGGAAACGCTTAAGAAAGTTGATTCCTCGAAAATTGAGTATAATCCGGAGACGGGCGACGTCACGCTGCCTGATGGAATGAAGATTGACTTCGGCGGAATCGCGAAAGGGTACGCGTCCGAGTCCGTTGCGGAAATCCTGCGGGACAATGGCGTTGAAAGCGCCCTCCTGAATCTGGGCGGCAACATTCAGACGATTGGAAGAAAGCCGGATGGGAGCAAATGGCGCATCGCCTTAAACGACCGCAACAAAGGCGGTTTCCTCGGCATCCTCACGGTGGAGGACAGCGCTGTCATCACGTCGGGCGGTTATGAGCGCAAATTCGAGGATGCCGATGGGAATGTCTATTTCCACATCCTCGACCCGAAGACCGGTTACCCCGCAGATAACGGGTTCTCGGCGGATGCTTCCGTGACTATCATTTGCAAAGATGGGACGATGGCGGATGCGCTCTCAACAGCCATGTATGTTCTGGGTCCCGAGAAGGCGGAAGAGTACTGGAAGAAGCACAGCGATGAGTTCCAGATGATTATGATGACGGACGATGATAAAATGTACGTTACGGAGGGAATAGCGGACGATTACCAGTCGGACTATAAGTTTGAGGTGATCAAGGCGTGAGGAGGTTTCTCACTGCGGTTCGTCCTTTGGGGACCGGGCCTTTGGGGGGGCATATATGGTGCCCAAATACCCCGGCCCCCAAGGCCTACCACCGCACGCAGGGCGATA
>JAUMWM010000072.1:0-2811 GCA_030529705.1 Lachnospiraceae bacterium | reverse complement strand
ATATGTTGGTGTTTATCATGGGTTGTGTTGTTTCAGCAGTGGGTTTGGAATTTGGGGGAGGTGCTTTTGGGGCTCGATTTTTTCGACCAAAAAGAACCGTCCCCAAAGGACGAACACGCTCAGACTGGCATATATAAGGCACAAATAAAATGCGGCTAGAAAACCGCTTTTTTAGAGGAGGAGAGATTATTATGAACACTCGAATTGGTATCTTAGGTTATGGCAATCTCGGACGAGGCGTGGAGAGCGCCATCCGCCAGAATCCGGACATGGAACTTGTCGCGGTCTTCACCAGGAGAAACCCGGAAGACCTCAAAATTCGTACGGAAGGCGTCGGAGTCTATCACGTTGACGAAGCGGCGGATTTCACGGACAAGATTGACGTTATGATTCTCTGCGGCGGCAGCGCCACGGATTTGCCGGAGCAGACGCCCGCCTACGCAAAGCTTTTCAATGTCATCAACAGCTTTGACACGCACGCAAGGATTCCGGAGCATTTTGCAAATGTCGATGCGGCGGCCAGGGAGGGCGGCAAAGTCGCCATCATCTCCCTCGGCTGGGATCCGGGCATGTTCTCCTTAAACCGCATGATTTCCACCATGATTCTGCCGGAAGGGAACAACTACACGTTCTGGGGTCGGGGCGTGAGCCAGGGGCATTCCGATGCGGTCCGCCGGATCGAGGGCGTTATCGATGCCAGGCAGTACACGGTTCCGGTTCCGGAAGCGGTGGAGAAGGTGAGGAATGGGGAGAATCCGACATTTGTCACGCGCGACATGCACACGAGGGAAGTGTTCGTGGTTGCGGAAGAGGGAGCGGACAAGGCCCGCATCGAAAAAGAGATCGTCGAGATGCCGAACTATTTCTCGGATTACAATACGACCGTGACCTTCATTTCTGCGGAGGAGATGAAGGCAAATCACAGCGAGCTCCCGCATGGGGGATTTGTCATCCGCAGCGGCGTGAGCGGATTTGACCGGGAACACAAGCAGATTATTGAGTATAACCTGAAGCTGGACTCCAACCCGGAATTTACGGGGAGCATCCTTGTGGCTTATGCGCGCGCGGCGCATCGAATGGCCGCGGAGGGGCAGATGGGCTGCAAGACAATATTTGATATCGCACCGGCATACCTGAGCCCGCTGAGTGACGAGGAATTACGGGCGCATTTGTTGTAAATGCCTGTTTTCAATCGGGAAAAATAGTGTATAATAATCTAAACAAATAAGTTCGGGACATAACGTTGCTTTAGGTGTTGTGAAAAAATAGTAAAGGAGGTTGCTATGTCTCATTATTCAAAGAACAGAGAGATTTCTGAGGCTGAGCTCGATCAGGTACTCGGCGGTACAAATGCATTCAGCGCTTCCGTGATGAAATACCAGGTCGAGTTGGATCTTGACAGTCTCAGCCGGTCGAATCCGTCCCTGTTCGAGGAACTTGATAAGGTGAAGAATCAGTTGCTGGAAGAGGGCGGGCGGCATGTTTTCGGAAAAAGGGATGATCCGAAGGTCCGCAGTTTTGTGAAGACTTTAAAGGAAGCTCTGGTATAAGCATTAAGGATTCGGGATGTGTCTGTGGGGGACGGTTCTTTTGGGACGAACTATTTCGCCCCAAAGGAACCGTCCCTATTGTGTACACCAATCGCAAATAGATCCTTCGCTTCGCTCAGGATGACAAAAACTTCAGGAAGACAAAAACTACAAGTTCAACCGTACAGTGCAGGACGAAATGCGTTGCGTTATGGGGAAATTATGGAATTTACATATGTAATTCGGGAAGATTCGGGTCAGCAGTATTTGGAAATAACGGGCTGCAAGAGTTCTGCCGCATCCATCCGGGTGCCGATGGCTATAGACGGGGTTCCGGTGCAGGCTATCGGGCCGCATGCATTTGAAAAAATGGAAGAAGTCAGGCAGGTGCAGTTGCCGGACAGCGTGAAAAGCATCGGCGCATTTGCTTTCTATGGCTGCCGGAATCTGAGTACGATTTCCCTCTCGGACAATGCGGCGAGCTGGGGAACCGGCGCGCTTTATTTTTGCGGGAATCTGTCGGAAATCCGGTTGAAAGTCACGCAGAGGAAGTATTCGATATTGCGGGATATGCTGGCAGACACGGATTTGGGGATTTATGTGAGGATTCTAGATGAAAGTCCAGGCAGGATTTGCGCCAACGGGAGGGAGGCTTTGCCTAGCGTGCTTTCTGGTCGGGGGGCGGGGGAATTTGCATCGGGACGCGCAATGGATGATTCGGAAAATGCCGCACTGCTCTATTTCCCCGCCTACACCCACGGTTTTGACGAGGATACCTATGCGAGGGCTTTCCATACTTGGATCGAGGGGTGCGGATTTGCCTACCGCGAGACGGTCATGCGGACGGGCATTGATTATCGGGAATACGATCTGCTTTTCGGCAGGGCCGAAGCGGATGGCGTGGGTGGTGTGCAGACGGCCGCAAATGTCGCCCTCTCAAGGCTCATGTATCCCTGCAGTCTGAGGGAATCCGCCCGGAAGAAGTATGCGGCATACCTTGCGGAGCATGGGGAGGAGGTTCTCATGCGGTTGGTCGGGGACCATGACCGTGAAAGGACGATGTTCTTACTGGAGGAAGGGTATGTTTCCCCGGAGGCGGCTGGCCGGGCCGTCCTTAAGGCTTCGGAGCAGGGGGACGCCGAACTGGTCGGGATGCTGATGCGGCTTCGGGGAGAGACCGGAAGCCGTGGCGAGGATGAGTTCGACCTGGGCGAACTGTGAGATTCGGCCCGCGGGGACGGTCCTTTTGGGTCGAAAAATTTCGGCCCGCGGGGACGGTCCT
>JAUMWM010000313.1 GCA_030529705.1 Lachnospiraceae bacterium | reverse complement strand
CCAAAAAATTTTGGTCCAAAAGGACCGTCCCCACGGGCCAAAAAATTACGTCCCAAAAGGTCCGTCCCCACGGGCCGAATCCGACTTTTATCTGGCCCGCTATATGGACCCATACGTATAAAAGCATGTAAGAATATTCTCATCATCACCAGGAGGTTAAATATGGACACGCAAAACGTTTCGATAATTGAAGACAACGAACTGGACGAGGTCGTCGGCGGAGTAGGCGGGATCATCATCATCCCCTATGTTGTAACGAAAAAGGACACCTCTTTCGAGGCTCTGGCGAAGAAGTTCAACACGACAGTCTCCCAGATCAAGAATGACAACAAAGCGGTCATAAAAGGCGCATCAAAACCAAAGCCCGGCATGATCCTCCAGATCGCGAATAATACCAAAAAATAAGCGTTGCGGCCGGGGGGGACGGTCCTTTTGAACCAAAAAATTTTGGTCCAAAAGGACCGTCCCTGCGGGCCGAAACCCTTTCTAGCGATTCAACTCATATAATCCCCGTTGTAACTCACGAGCACCGCGCTGATCACCCCATCAATCTCAGCGACTTCGTTGATGAAGTCCGTGTCCTCGCTCTTCAGCCTCACCTCGAGATTTAGTTCCACCATCCCCTTTTGAGCGGTCTTGCTCTTGACGGAGCATTTGTCCACATGGCCCTTTATGCTCTCGCAGGCCGCCGTCTCCGCCTTGTGATCCTCACAGCGCAAGACGATGATGTACGGCCTCGTATACGTCTTCCTGTTGACAAATATAATCAGCACCCCGCCAATCACCGCGCTGCCGATTACGGCGAGCGGAATCAAGCCGGCCGCCAGGACAATGCCGGCCGCGATTGCCCAGAACAAAAAGGCTATGTCCAGCGGCTCTTTAATCGCGGTACGAAAACGCACGATGGACAGCGCGCCGACCATGCCGAGCGACAGCACCGCATTGCTGGTGACCGCCAGAATGACGAGCGTCGTAATCATGGTCAGGGCCAGCAGCGTGATTCCGAAGCTTGCAGAGTACATGACCCCCCTGTACGTCTTCATATAAATAAAATAGATAAAAAGGCCAATCAAAAACGCCAGTATCAGCGCAAGGACCATGTCCGAGATATTGATTGCGGAAACATTTTCCAGAAAGCTGGATTTGAAAATGTCGTTAAAATTCATGCTGTTCTCCTTCCCTCAATCGTACATCCGGCAGGCCGCATATTTCGAAAATGCCGCCGCCCTTCGATTCTCAAGATGCACCGCGTCCCGAATAATCTCCGGGAGGAACTCATCCCACTTGACCTCAAGAATAATCGGGTTATCGACGATTGGAACCATCGGCGTCTCCGGATTCAGGAAATCCTTGCTGCCAAGGCCCGTCCTGATATCATAATCGAGAGTCACCCGGACATTGCCCGCCGGGAAAATGAAAGGCTCCCTCGTATAATCAACTATCGTCTTTGCCCGAAGCCCCGTCGTCCTCATATCCACGAACAATTCCCGAATCAGTTCGGACGGGTCATCCGCCATCCAGTCGATAGAGCCGTCAGCAATTGCCTGCGCCATCTCCGGCGTCAGCGCGGCCATGTCTTTGGCGCCGAGATTATTCCATTTGCTTTTCCTCTCCAACCGGATGAAGGAGAGATCGTTATTATAAAACCGGATCCTGTACTTCTTACGTTTGTCCACCCCGTCAATCTTCTCGCGCAACGCTTTGTCCGAGGGCGTGTCAAAATACAGGCTGCGGATCAGGTATTTGCCATCGACCGCATGCGGGTCAGGCATCGAGATAGCCCGCATCCGAGCCCGTATGACGAGCATGTCCAGATAATTAATTTCATGTTTCCATTCGTGCCTTAGAACGCTCATAGCAAACTCCCAACTACCAATCCGCCGACTCGCTCTAAGATACTAGCAGATTTTTCTAAAAATGTGTATAGGGAAATAAAAAATCAGGCGACCAAAAACGAGTACTTCTCCACGCTGTACAGCGGCACAAATGGGATAAGGATCGGAACCGTCTTGACATACTTCTGGTACTCCGGATCATCCCCGTAATTCCGGTTCTGCCTCATTTCCAGCCTTCTCGCCCCGCTGAACATGACATAAATGATGCCGACATATCCGAGAAGCGCGCAAATCCACCGGACCGGGCCATGCAGGGCAGTCACGCCGGAAACGAACACGCCCGTCCAGAACAAAACCTCGCCGAAATAATTCGGGCAGCGGACGATGCGGAACAATCCGGTATCGACGAACCTCTTCGGATTCTTTTTCTTCGCCATCGTCTTCTGTATGTCCGCCGCGCTCTCAAGGACGATCCCCAGCGCCATGATTACCGCCCCGATGAGCGTCGTCACTCCCGTCTCACCTCCATTTGAAAGCCTGAAAAACACCGGCGAGACCTGCAAGGTGTACAGCAGCGCACAAGTAATCCATATGAGAATTTTCCCGACAATCGTGACATCGGACTTTATCTCCTTCTTCATCGCCGCATTATAGGAGGAGAGCTTCAGTTCGCTGATGAGCAAATATCCCCCCAGGCGGATTCCATAGATGAAGAGCAGTAGGCAAATGCAAAGCAGCACGGCGCTCATGTATCTCCTGAAAAAGAAAATCATGGCGATGCCGAGCGCGGCGATGGAAAAGCCATACCCCAGGCTTATGAACCAGACATACTTCCTGAAACCAATCGAACAAATGATAAGGGCGATGAAAAACATGACCAGATACTGCATAACGCTTCCTCCTGACTGTGCTTTTTAGACGGATTTTATTCGTATTCACACAATCTCATTATACACCCTTTTCTGTTTTCGTTCAACCGAATTTATTTCGTGGTACTGATTGTTACTGTTCTCACATCCGATAGCGTCCTTGTCATCCTGAGCGCAGCGAAGGATCTTTAC
>JAUMWM010000071.1:9436-11011 GCA_030529705.1 Lachnospiraceae bacterium | reverse complement strand
CCGAACCCAAGGCAGAACCCGAGCCTCAGGATGACAATAGTCAAGTTTGAAACTTCATTTCAAATCCACCTTATGACTCAATCCTTACTATACAAAAAACGTACAAAAACGGAGCAAATATATGTCGATAGAGTATCTAGGTCTCAGTCAAATTAATGGTCCCCTGGTCGTCCTGGAGGGCGTAAAAGGCGCCGCCTACGATGAAATCGTGGAGTTCAAAGTCGATAGTAAGCGGAGGCTGGGAAAAATCATAGAGGTTTACGAGGACAGGGCCGTCATCCAGGTCTTTGAGGGAACCGATGGCATGTCCCTTGTCAACACGCACTCAAGGCTGACCGGACATCCGATGGAACTTCCGCTTTCGGAAGGCATTCTGGGAAGGACATTCGACGGTATCGGCAGGCCGCTGGATGACCTGGGACCGGTTGTGCCGGAGACAAGCGCAAATGTCAACGGCCTCCCGCTCAACCCCTGCCGCCGGGAATATCCCCGAAATTACATCAACACGGGCATCTCGTCCATCGATGCCTTAACGACCCTGATTCGCGGGCAGAAGCTGCCGATCTTTTCCGGGAACGGTCTCCCGCACGACGAGCTTGCGGCCCAGCTGGTCACGCAGTCATCGCTGGGGACGGGTGCGGATGAGAAATTCTGCGTCATATTTGCCGCGATGGGCGTCAAATACGACGTTGCGGAGTACTTCCGCAGGACATTTGACGAAAGCGGCGTTTCCGACCATGTGACCATGTATTTGAATCTGGCAAATGACCCCGTCATCGAAAGGCTCATCACCCCCAAGGTGGCGCTGACGGCGGCGGAGTATCTGGCATTTGAAAAAAACATGCATGTCCTGGTCATCATGACGGACATTACTTCTTATTGCGAGGCCATGCGCGAGGTGTCTTCCTCCAAGGGAGAGATTCCTTCGAGGAAGGGCTATCCGGGCTACATGTATTCCGATCTGGCGTCGCTATACGAGCGTGCCGGTATTGTTGCCGGTGGGAAGGGTTCCGTCACGCAGATTCCGATTCTCACCATGCCGAATGATGACATCACGCATCCGATTCCCGACCTGACGGGGTATATCACGGAAGGACAGATCGTTCTTGACCGGAACCTGCACGGACAGGGGATTTATCCGCCGATATCGGTCCTGCCTTCTCTCTCCCGCCTCATGAAGGACGGAATCGGGGAGGGTTACACCAGGGAGGACCATCAGGCAGTCGCGAACCAGCTTTTCTCGTCCTACGCGAAGGTTTCGGACGCGCGGTCGCTGGCATCCGTCATCGGCGAGGACGAGCTGTCCGCCACGGACAAGAGGTACCTGAAATTCGGGGAGGCATTTGAGGCCCGCTTCGTGGGCCAGGGGCATGAGGAGAACCGCCTCGTCACCGAGACGCTGGACATCGGCTGGGAGCTTCTCGGCATCCTGCCGAAGTCGGAACTAGACCGGGTGGACTCCAAGATGCTGGAGAAGTACTACCGGCCGGCGGAGTGAGGGGTTTCGTCCCGTGGGGACGGGGGGTTTTTGTGGGGGAAAATTATACCCAAAAATACCGCCCCCCCCCCCCGCAA
>JAUMWM010000071.1:0-9426 GCA_030529705.1 Lachnospiraceae bacterium | reverse complement strand
GCCCGGGGGTTGTGGCCTTTTGGGCCCTATTATTTCCACCCAAAAGGACCGTCCCCACGGGACGAATATTCAGGGAGGAGGAAATGCAGTATTGAACCCAAACGAAGTCCCAACCAAAGGAAACTTAATACGAGCCCGCAACTCTCTGGCCCTCTCCCGTCAGGGCTACGACCTTATGGATAAGAAGCGCAATATCCTGATCCGGGAACTCTCCCAGTACATAGAACAGGCCAAGGAGATTCAGAGCAGCATTGACATGACTTTCCGGGAGGCTTATGCCGCCCTTCAGCGGGCAAATGTCCAGATGGGAATCGAGACTGTACGCAACATCGCCGAGTCGCTGCCAGTCGACGGGGGCGTGGAAGTCGTTGTCCGTTCGGTCATGGGTACGGAGATCCCGGTCGTGCGCCACGATGCGAGCATGGATGAAAAGCCCGCCTACGCTTTCTATCGGACAAAGGATTCCCTCGACGAGGCACGGGCAGCCTTTATCCGGGTGAAGGATCTGACGCTCCGGCTGTCTCAGGTTGAAAATGCGGCTTACCGGCTGGCCTTTAACATCCAGCGCACCCAGAAGCGGGCAAATGCCCTGCGCAACATCACGATTCCCCACCACGAGGAGCTGGTGAAAACCATAACAAATGCGTTGGAGGAGAAGGAGCGCGAAGAGTTCACCCGCCAGAAGGTTATCAAGCGGATGAAAGGGAAAACTTCATAAGGATTCTTTAAAAAAGATTCTTTCTAAAAGATTCCTTCAAGAGGATACCTCGGTGATTTTCGGTTAACATAAGCACAGATTTTATTTCGTAACAATTCTGTAATTTGTAATAATCCACAAAACAGTCGTTCTTTCTGAAAATGCGGGTTTACGTAAGTAATGTGGGTATTATCTGTGGAAAATGTGGATAAGTCGGTGTATAAGTCGGAAAATCCCTAGTTTACGGGTAGTGTATATGTGGACAGAAAATGTGGATAAAGTGTGGATGTTACAAAGATGTTACAAGATTGTTTCACGAAAAATCGGCAAATTGACGAAACACTGTGCTGGACGGTTTCGTAAATTCAAGTGATTTATGTCAATCCGTTTTTCAATAACTTGCATAAGGCAGAGCATTCGCAGAACGGGGATGTTCCTTTTTATGTGATTCGCAGAAGAAGGGACGTCCCTCTCCTGCGACGGATGGCATCGGCATTGAATTATGAAAAGGAGGCCTCAATGAAACTGGATTCAGAATTCGTATTGCAAAACATGGGAGAAGAGACGGTGTTGGTGCCGGTCGGCGGGGCGGGAAAACGTTTCCATGGCGTCATCCGGCTCAACAGCACTGCCGCTTTCCTAGTGGAATGTCTGCGAGAGGGAGCGGACGAGGCCTCGCTGATGGAAGCTTTGGACAAAGAATATGAGGGCACGCCGGAGCAGTTTCGGTGTTCCATCGACAATACGCTGAAGAGTCTGCGCGAAGTCGGCGCCCTGTTGGAGTAGGCATCAAATGCGTAACTCGTGAAGCAACCCTGCGCTTTTCGAGAATTTCGTTGAAATCGAGCTTGATTTTTGATAGACTTTATATACACGGTAGACAGACAGATTACGAGCACAGGTAAGCCGTTCGATGACGGCGAGCATATCATCTATGTGAATGGGGAAGACAAGGACACATCCGCGGCGTTGGGAAAGCTGATGCATGACTTCTTCTGCACAGACCCGGATGATATGCACTATAAGGAGCTGGCCGATAAGGTTCGTTATTTCAAAGAAGACGAGAAAGGAGTGGCGGCCATGTGCAAGGTTATGGAAGACATGAGGAATGAAGCAGCCATAGATGGCGCTAAGAAAGCTGTGGCTAAAAGGAACATAGAGTTTGCGCGCAGTCTTATTCAACTCGGAAAACTAACAATAGATGAAATTGCTGCATCGGCCGGGCTCACGGTCGAGCAGGTAAAGGGGCTCGCAGCACCGAAAGTGGCTCGGTAGATATACTCAAGATCGCAATTAAGTGGAACTCAGGAATACCCTTTAGGTCGGATGCACACGGATTTTGTAAGGAAGATGCCGCTTGCGCGGCCAAAATCCGGCACACCAGTTTCAGATAAATCTGGAACTGAGTATAACAAAAAAATAACCAGAAAGGGATTGACAGCCATGCGGAATAGGCTTACGCTTTCACAGCACAGCACAGGGCATAACGGTGCCCTTTTTTCGTCTTGCCCCGGCGAGGCGTATGAAACCGGATTTTACATTCGTGATGGATAACCGTCGTATCTGACGGGGTAGTATGTACCCTTTGTCAGGTTCGGCGGTTATTTGCGTTGTACTCAATGGTTACGCGGCGGCCATAACAGCCGTGAATAAAGCAAAGGAGATTACGGCTTATGAAAAATTAAGTGGAAACAAATTCAGGCAATTATAATGAAAGCGCGAATTGGATAGAAATAAACGGAGGTAAGAAGTTTATGAAGAAAAGAAGAAAAGTTCTGGGTTTTATGTTTGCTCTTGCTATAGCCATAGGGCTGATGCCGGGCATGAGTTTGACGGCGTGGGCGGCTGATGTTTCCGGAAACAATAATCTGCCCGGGAATGTCAGCGTGGTAAACGTTGTTGGAGACACAACCCATACCGGCAATTGGGGACCAAAGTCGAGCAACGGCGTTGCAATCGACCTGAGGGGGAAATCTTTGACTATAGTAAACGGCTCGATTGGAATTAATCCGGGCAGCTATTGGGATGGTGACGGCTGTGGCAAAATCACCCTCAATGACAGCACGGGGGGCGGCAGGTTTATCATAAATAACGCGGATGTCTGTGGTTTGTATATGTATAATGGTACATCATCTGTTCCATCGGAGTTTGAAATGAATGGCGGGACATATACGTATACATCAAGCAGGGATAATCCAAACTATACCTTTGCGATAAGAGGCTATTGGGGGAATAATGAAACCGGCGGCGGCAATGGACTGGCCCGGATAAATGGCGGAACAATCACGGACTGCTCGGGATATGCCGTTTCTACGCTCGATAGTGGATTGTATATTGGCGGGCGTGTGTTTATTACGGGAAACCATGGCGGTCCAAATGGAAACGGGAATGTTTTTGTCAAAACCGGGAGAACGATAAACATTACGGGAGATCTGCAGGATTCAGTAATCGGCATTACGACGGAAACATTACCTACGCCAGGCAACCCTGTCGTTCTTACAAATGGATTGAGCGGTCTCGGATCAGCACGTAATTTCATCAGTGATAACCCTGATTATGAGATTCGCGCGAACGAAGACGGTGAAGCAGTGCTGGTCGGCCATGAACATAGCTTTTCGTATTATGAACTGTCTGCTGAAGGGGACGCGATTACAGCAATCTGCGATAATTCGGATGGGAGATGCAATCTTGAGAACTACTCTGCCTTGTTGAAAATCGAAGCAAACGAGGACGGCAGCGTGTCCTTTTCCGGCGATACTGACGCATTCAATTCGCTGCCGGAAATGCGCTTCTACGCTGCTGACGAGAATGGTCAAAGAGTCGGAGAGATGCTTAATTCCGCACCCGTAACAGGGGGAAAGTACTGGGCGGAGTTTACGCTTGGCGATTATACAGCCCATACTGTATACGAAGTGCCTTCTGTCGCATCAATTGGAACGGTTGGTTATGGCACGCTTCAAAGCGCGATGGATGCTGCCGGAAACGGCGATACAATCGTGCTGCTTGAGGACGTTATACAATGCGTCACATTTGACAAGGCGGAAAACGAGTCCGTCACCCTTGATCTGAACGGACATAGGATTGACGGTAACCAGGAAGGTACCGTGATTACAATGCCGAATACAAATACCGGAACGTTGATACTTGACGACGGAAGCAGCGATGCGGCCGGGGTTGTTACAGGCGGCAAGACAAATGGAAACGGAGGCGGCATTCTGCTTAGCGGCGGAACCTTTGTTTTGAAGAATGGCAGTATTGAAGGGAATACGGCATCCGGCAATGGCGGCGGCATTCAGGTGGATAATAACACTACCTTCAATATGGAAGGCGGATTGATTCAGGGGAATATCGCAAGCAACGGAGGCGGAGTCGCCCTGGCAGGCGCAGAGAGCTTCTTCAACATGAGCGGTGGCGAGATCAGCTGCAATGCGGGATATGGCAATACCGGCGGTGTTTTGTTGGATGGAGGAGAGCCGTTCCATATGAGCGGCGGAAAGATCCAGTATAACGCCGGAAAGAATTTCGGGGGCATAGGATCCGCAAATGCGTCAATCAAAGTATCAGGGACTGCTTATGTCAGGGATAATGCCATTTTCTCTGATATTAACGCTTCCAACGCATTGTCAAAGATTAAGTCCGGCGATGACTATCAGCTTGCGGAGGGAGGAACGCCCTGTAATGTAAATCAGCATGGCTCTGGTGTGATTAAGGTAGTTGACGGATTAAGTCGCGGTGCTTCCATTGGGGTCAGTTACACGTTCAGCAGTGTATATAATGCTACGAACGGCGCTGCGTTTACCACGGGATACAATGATTATAACAGCAGCGACAAAGCCGGCAAGTACTTCTCCAGCGACGATACAAACTATGGAATCCATAAGAATGACGTTGGAGAACTGAAGATTGCCGCTCCGCCCTCTTATATCGTAACATGGAAGAACTGGGACGGTTCTGTTCTGCTGGAGGAAGAGGTTGCCCCAGGTGAGACTCCGGTGTATAACGGCGAGGTGCCGCCTGTAAAGTCCTCAGATACGCAGTACGACTACACATTCACAGGCTGGACTCCCGAGGTGGCTGCCGTAACGGCTAACGCAGAGTATACGGCGACATTTAGCGAGGAGCCTCATCAGCACAATTTTGGAACTGGGGATCCCCGGTGGCGGTGGTCATTTGTGGACGGCAAATGCTACGCGGACGCAACGTATACCTGTAGCTGCGGAGAAGTTAAGGAGGCGCCTGCCACTGTGGATAATGGGACAGTTAGCAGCGATAACGTCCTCATCACTTATACCGCAACGGATGAATATGGCAAGACTGACAGCCGTGACTACTTTTTAACATACATTGTTAAGTACAACGGTACTTCAAAGAATTACAAATACGGCGATACCTGCAAGCTGACCGCTGACAGCCTCTCGGACTGGATAGTGAATGATGTCCTTTTGGCCGAAGGAACCAAAACATTCTACTTCCCGGTCACCGTGGATGCCGAGGTCACCGCAGAACCAAGCGAATCTGAAACGCAGAAAGCCAAGATCATTGTGCAATCCTGGTCCAGTACCACGAACAGTCTGACTTATGTGGTGAGCTGGTCTCTCCCGGAGGGGGCACAGGTGAAATCCACCATGATTTATCGGTGCAGGGATGACAACCATGAGATTACTACCGCAGAGGAGTTACTGGCTGCATCTAATCTCCGTTCCTACAACATGAATCTGAATGTGCGTAACGGACAGTTTACTTATAAAGTCAGTAAGATGACTACCGGCAGTAGTCAGACTATTATGGCTCAGATAGTCTATACCTTAAATGGGGAGACTTATACTATTAACACTGCTGAACCTGACGGTCCGCAGAGCATCGGGATTGGTGTACTTAATGGCTGATGATATTTAAAAGAGGATAATGAATATCTTGAAGAAGGAGGATTTGGAACATGAAAAAGGAATTTGAAGAAGCTTTGGTGGAAGTTATTGTATTTACGCCCACCGATGTCATTGTAACTTCCAGCGGAAGTACTGGAGTTTCTGGAGATGAGGAGGAGGGGGACTGATGCCCTGACAGACCTTCACGGTGAAGGCTGCATGCACTCCCGGATTTAACTTAACGCACCTGATTGACCGGACCGGCTCTTCTGCCGGCCCGGTTTTCTTCCGTTTTTATTCACAGAGTAACCTCTGCCCCATTAAGGTTACGGTTCACACCTCCTGTCTCGCCCATGTCATCCTGAGCGCAGCGAAGGATCTTTTACCATCTGCAGCGGCTTTATTAAAAAGATCCTTCGCTAACGCTCAGGATGACACCCCAATTGTCGCAAACACAGGCGATTTTTTGCGGAAGTGTGAACAGTAACCCATTAAGACGTACTTCGTTTTGCGGTTGACGCAATCCGTGATTGTGGCATACAATACGATTACAAATGATGTCTGGGTATAATGGGCGGTTCAAAAGCCGCTTTAATGAGCATTCCGCGGTATAATCATGCCGGGATTGTCGATTTTAAAATGTGGGAAAGCCCCACAGCTTGGATAAGGAGGAAATATGAAGAGAAAAATTGCCTTGCTGGCACTGACCCTGGCGCTGGCGATGACGGGCTGCAAGGGTAACAATGAACATGAGTCTGCCAAAGCTGAGACAGGCACTGAGGTATCAGATTCTTCTCAGGCCGGGACAGACACTGTAGAGTCAGGGGATGACAAGGCCGGGACGACCGCTGCGGAGACGGGAACCGCCCGGACGGAGACGGCCCCCGCAGAGACTTCCGGTACAAAGGAAAAGGGGGAAGCTTCGAACCCGGAGACGGAGCAGGACGAACCCGTTTCTGATGAGGAAGTAGGATTCGGGGAGGGTGCCGATGAGGGCGACTGATGCTTTCGGAAAGGAAAAGTTTGAAAGGTTTCTTTCATAACCGTCTGCGGAAACAGTTTTTATAACCACAAGTTTGAAACACCGTTTCAAACCTACCATTAATGGCCCCCGCGCATGTGCGCGGAACCAGAAAAGAGGAAAGTATGCAGTCATCTGTGACGTTTACGATCTCCCTCGCTGAAGTCCCTGTTGCCGTCTCCGTCCTGTACCCTTCCACAAAGAACTTTTGCCGGGACTATCTGACAGACAAAGAACCGATTTGTTCTGTAAATATTAGCAGGCAGGATGTCGGCAGTGAGCGGCAGCGGGCCGAGGCGCAGAGGGCGCGGGAGGGGGCTTCACAACGGCACGTTTTTTCCGATGCGTATCTGGAGACGCTGGCTCTTTATCGAAAGCTGGCCCTTCCGCTTCTGGATTGCGGCGCGTTTATTTTCCATGGCTCCGTTCTGGCAGTGGACGGCAGGGCTTATCTCTTCACTGCTCCTTCCGGTACGGGAAAAACCACCCATACGCGGTTGTGGATGGACCAGATTCCCGGAGCGGCGGTGCTGAACGGGGACAAGCCCCTTCTGCGCGTCACGGAGAGGGAAATACTTGCCTGTGGCACTCCCTGGCAGGGAAAGGAAAATTACGGATGCAACATGATTTGTCCGCTCGAGGCTGTCTGTATCCTGCAGCGTTCCGGGGAGAACCACATTGAACCCGTTACTATGTCCGAGGCGCTGGCCGTACTGATCCAGCAGACACACCGTCCGGAGCAACCTGAGGCTCTATGCAGGACGCTGGATCTGGTGGGCAGGATGGGCAGCCGAGTGAAGCTATATCGGCTGGGCTGCAATATGGAGCCTGAGGCAGCGTGGGTGAGCTATGAGGGGATGCGAAGTATCTTTGAAGCGGATTGATAATTCTATAAATTTGAGGACAAGTAAGTCTTGTCTGCCAAATATGGGTAAAATGAAACGAGACGGTCATGAAGCCGTCTCGTTTTGTGACTGTGCAGCATCTCGATAAAGCACCTGTCATTCAGGTCGGTAAAGTAAACCGGACTCCTTTTCCGACTGAGTTACTCTATTTGTACGTAAGCGATGAATAGGCTTACTTTTGTACTGCACTGAAGTGCTTGAACGGTGAATGGTAACAAGATGGGAAGATTTACGGAGCGGCAGTCACGAGCCATTCACGAAACAGCCTTGCGCTTCACGAAAATTTCGTTGAAATCGAGACTGATTTCTGATAGACCTTAAGTGTATTGGCATACTATCTCGGAAGGATTAAAAACCAGGCGGAGAGATGATAAATAAGGAGGTCGGCTATGACTGTTCAACAGGAAGCGATTAGCATGATTAAAAGTATGCCGGATGATACTGTAATCATCCTTGTGGAATTACTTAAGCGAATGAAGAAAAATGACAGTTATTCGGGTGATTTACGGATGTCAGGGGATGGGCTGATACAGTCGCAAAAGAGACGATTGGGGATAGCAGATGGAAGGTATTACATTCCAGACAATATAGATCTTTGTAATGACGAGATAGCAAAAATGTTTGGGGGGGCTGAAGAGTGAAACTGTTATTGGACACACATATTGCTTTATGGGCTATTTCAGATTCAAAGCGATTGAGCGAGAATGTACGAGTGCTTCTTGAAAACAAATAAAATGCGGTTTATTTCAGTATGGCTTCTGTGTGGGAGGTAGCAATCAAAAGAAAAATACATCCAGATCAGATGCCTATGGATGAAGAGGTATTTGTTGCTTTGTGCGAGGAAACCGGATTTGAGAGACTTGATATCCGTCTGCCTCATATCTTTACACTGAAGGAATTAACAAGGCAGGAAATCACACCTCGCCATAACGATCCGTTTGACAGGCTGCTGCTGGCGCAGGCAAAATCGGAGGGCTTTAGATTTATAACGCGTGACAGCCTTATCGCAGGCTATAACGAACCGTGTGTTATGGAGATAAAGTAAGCGGTACAGAGAGTCCGAAGACAGTCATTGTCGATGAGGATGAAATTCTGGAAGAAGCTGTTGTTTATTACTATACGGCAACGGATGACGGTGCACACGGCGAGGCTTCGTCGGTATCTCCCATCGATGCCGGCAGGTATTGGGCGGAGATTACGCTCGGCAGCGGAGACGATGCAATGGGTGTTCATGGAAGACGGATTCCGTCAAGCTTTAGCTTGCGGGAGTGTCAAACGAGGGAAAAGCCCTGTTTCAGGATGGTAATCCAGTCACGTTTCCCATATAGAAAACGCACGATGGAGATGGTGTGGTTTTCTTTGGAGATGACGTAGAAAGCGATATAGTTCTTAACCAGCGTGAAGCGGATGCCCCAGGCTTTCAGGACGGGGTCATCCACCAGGGCAAACTTCTCCGGAAAAGTGGAAAGCTCACCGATCTTCTTTTCGGCTTCATCAAGAAGGTCATCCGCGGCCTGCGGATTCCGCAGAACGAATTCGATGTAGTCGGCTGCACTGTCCAGATCCCTTTCGGCGGTGCGGGTGATGCGGATGTCATAGTTCATCTTTTCCGCCTCGCTCTGATGTCAGAAAGTGCCTCGGCAAAGGGGCGAGTGTTCCCGGTCTTTATATCATCCATGCCTTCCCACAGGAGGCCGTAGAGTTCAAAACGTCCGAGAAGCTGCTCATAGGCCTCGATGCTGAGGACGGCAAGGTCTCCCTTCCCGTTCTTCGTGATGAATACGGGCTCGCCATACTGGTGGCAGAAGGAAGATATCTCGTTATAACCGTTGCGGAGATCCGCACTGGATTTGATGGTGGGCATATTGTTCACCTCCTAAATATAAAAAAATTATACACGAATTTCTTTATGTGGTCAAGTGGGAAAGGAACCCCAAA
>JAUMWM010000012.1 GCA_030529705.1 Lachnospiraceae bacterium | reverse complement strand
GTTGCGCAACCATCTGTTGCGCAACCCTATCTACTACGGCAGGGATTCCGAGCGGACGCGGTTTATCACTGTTTGGCTTCGGCATGTAGACCCTCCTTACTGGTAGCGGCTTGTATTCTTTGTTTAGGATTTGATGAATGACAGTCGATTCGTTCAGCGCAAAATATGCCATCAGATCATCTATCGGCATTTTATCAATTCCCGGCGAACCTTTATTTTTCCTGACTTCATAGATTGCCACCCGAATGTTATCCGACATGAGAATCTTGTCCAGTAAGTTATCCACTTGTTGCTCCTCTTCTCTCATAAAGTTGTCAGGAAACTTCTTCCCTCTCCTGTTCCCCGCGAAATACGTTTGCGCTTGTTGGAACATTACCGGGTGTAGTCCAGAATATCCTGACCTTGTTAAAGTGATTTGCAATATAGTTACCATTAGACCCTTCGGGAGTTGGTGGGACTCCCTCGATGCTGTCATACGGTCATCAGCTGACTTCCAGCCATTAACTTTATATCGTCACGTGCGTAAGGTTCTGCCGCAGCATCGGCAGGTTTCATCCCCCCTTCCCTCTGGCACGTTGGCTGGATATCCCGGGGTAAGACACAATTCTTTCGTCACACAACCTCCTGATTTACCGTCTTGGTTTTACGTCTACCACGGACTTCGGATTGTATGGCACCCTTATCCACCATTTGGCCTCATATCAGGTTTCTGTTCGTAGGCTCATGACTTTGCTACACACTTCCTTCACTCCATCGTTTCCGATTTCGGCTTGCGCTTAACTACATAGGCGGTAGATTACCTATGGTCGGACTTTCACCGACAAGAATTGTGCCATGCCCGGCACACTTTAAAAGAGAACGAGGGCTGGCAGATGCCAGCCCTCGCACTCTTGCCTTTTCAGGTCTTCTTCATCGAAAAGGAATCCGTCCTCTCCATCAGGAATCCCGCAATACAGTCGAAGTCCTCTTCCCAGAAGACCGTAATGTCAAAATAATGCCGATAATAGTTTTCAACCATCCGCTCATAGATGTTCGAGAAGACTTTAATCTGGTCTCCCTGTAACTCTGGAGAAACAACTTGTCCCCCTGCGGCTGCAACAACAGCGGAATCTTCTACCGTTTTCTTAAATTTCCAGACGTGTTCCTGCTTTGCCCTGAGAAGAATAATTCTCGGATGATCCAAACCACCGCTCTTTCCCGAATCGGAATCTTGCCTCCGCGAATCAGCTGAACCATCATCCCCCAGAAGAATGCGCGGAAAATCCGAATTTTTCATTGCGCGGGCAATTGTACGGAAATTAGCATCCACACCCGAAAAACCAACTGTCAAAATCGAGAAATTGCTCATGAGGTTCGACAGCGTCCGATTGCTCCAATTAAATCCAGCTTTCTGATACTCCGTGTAGCTATGCTCACTGAAAACTAACGGGCGAATCATATTTGCGCCATTGCCGGCATGCATCCAACCATCCGGTTCGCCGCAAACTCCATGCACATGAAAGAAATGAACGACATCTTCATCTGTTTTCTGCGTTTGGAAAATCCACTCTTCGCCAATGTGATAATGAATCTGGTACAGTTCCGATACCTTTGTAGCGGCATAGCCATCTGCTTGTTTCGTGTCACTTGTCGTTCCGCTAAAGGAAATAAGACTTCTCTTGTCACTACCGTATGTCCATATGTGAATATGCAGCTTTCTGTCCGGCGTTCTCCCGTAAAGTCCCAGAACCCTGTCATCGGCAAGAATCTGCTCGATTACAGTATCAAAATTATAATTGATGATGAACCTGACCGCTCCAGACAAGCACAACTCAGCAACGGCCATCAACGTGGACAATTCATGGTACAGGCGGCACTCACTAAATACATCCTGCCTTTCCTGTCTGTTTGAGAAAGGCACATTCTCATTCGCCTTCTTAAGATTCAGGAAAACCTCTGCGACATTTTCAGCCCGACCAGTCTTATAAATAAGACAAGTATCTCGGCATGCCTTATCTTTGCAGGAATCTTCCATCCCCTTTAGCGGTGAAGTGCAGAAGTCCCTGATCTTCTTCTCGAGAACCAAAGACACCTGTCTGCTAAAATACTTTTCCTGCCAGGCCTGCCTCTCCTCTTCCGAATGAAAAACGTTCTGCTCCCGGTCATCGGAGAGCAGATAATCTCCCTGTTCCAGTGTACCCTCCCCATCAAAAAAGCTGAACCTGTCCATATTTTGGACTATATCTTTCATCCCATCCAAGTTGCGGTTGTTTCCGTGTTCAGACACTAATTCAACATCCAGCTTATAATTAGGTTCAAGCCATCGATTAACCATCCGCGTACACAGCAGCTGATTCAATAGCTCCGACCATGTACCTACAAACTTACGTGTAACGCCGGAACCAACGCACAGACAAAAATCCTTATCCTTGTTTTTCCACTCACGGCAGATTGTTTCTCTGACCGTTTCACAATTATTGTCTTTGGCATCAGCACTCATAGAACGAACCTTCCCGTATTTCATTATGATGTCATCACACCAACTCCAGTTTAGTACCAATACGTGGAATCCGCACCACCCCATCTTTCGCTATGACGTCATCGCACCCTTCCAGAAATACCACAAACTGTCAATGAACCTGCCGTCTTCCTTATAGAGAGCCAAAGAGCGCATTTTTTCCAATGCTTCCAAACCTCCGTTAGGAATAGCTTTAATCGCCTCGATCTTCTCGTTCAGTTTAATTGCGCATTCCCGTCCGTATTTGCAAATATACTCCTTCGTTATGCTCGATTCCAATTTATACAATTCTTCCAAAGCCACTTCCCTGACATCTTTCGCATACAGGCACTCATCCGATTTTATCCAATCCAAAAGACCATCTCCTCCACCATAAACCGCGTCAAAAACAGCATACAGCCTCCTTATAGTGATCGGGTTGTTCAGCAATGGCTCGTACTCATCTGCAAAAGCAAGGATGACCGCCTCATAATCATCAGGACTCATACCGAGAACCAGCACGGCAAAAATGTCTGCATAGATTTCCCTGAAAAGCATAACCGTTTCTCTGGAGACCTTGTCAAATTTCAGGTTCACCCCTTCAGCCATAATCTCTTTGTTTTTCTCATCCGCATGCCTGTCAGACCAGTACGCACACAATCTAGCCATTTGATTTAAGTCAAAGAGGAACTGATCATTTACATTATCTTTCAACAAACCCTCTACAAATAACAGATTTCTCTTCGAAATTTCATACGCAATGCCTTCTAATGATAATTCAGTGTAATCCGGCCCCGCATGTTTATAACTATCCTCTAACACTTCGCCAAAGAAATGCCTTGATTTCCAGGTGCCATCGTTCCCCATATCATAATTGGTTTTAAAAACAAGGAACAAGGCATTGATAATCTTGGTAAAATCCCTTCTATAGCCTGTCATTAATTGAGTGCGCCATTTGTCATAGGTCGCTCTCAATTCATCTCGGGTCATATCGTTAAAAAGATGAATTCCCAGCAGGCTCCTGTAATCGTCTTCATCCTTCTCAGCTTTTTCTATTAGCCCAAGGTATTCCTGATACTTATTTTTCTTTGCCTCTTCACCACCTTCCTCTCGATCTTCCACGGAATTCAGCAAATGAAGCGGCGCAGTATAGAATGGACGAAAAACAGCTTCCAGAACGTGGCTGAAATACGCCTTTGTCATCAACTCAAATCGCTTTTCCCTGCAATGATCGGAGAAGTGGTGACCGCACTCATGAGCAATCATGAAGACAGCCATTTGGGGTTTGAACATGAGCGCAAAATTCATTTGCAACAGAACGAATGTCTTCTCCTCCGCAAATGCTGAAAGGAACATGCTGTTTTGCGATTTGCATTCCCTGTAGGGAGACAGCATGACCGTACACTCCTGAGTTTTCCCGCCAATCTCCTCCTGGAAAAGACTGGCAATCTTTTCAATCATCCCGCAGTATGCTCCCCACAGTTTCGAAGCGGCATTCAAGGACCGCATACTGCTGCTATATGTCTCCATATAGTTGTGCGGAGATAAGGCCAGCACCGCAAAAAGATGCTGGAGTTCGGAAACAAATCCCATCGACTGCACAACAAGATCCGAGACGTATTTTCTCAGATAGTCATGGTTGTCGCCTGGCGCATCTTCCCTGCTCAACCCGGTAATTTTCTCTTCATACCGTGCCACTGCGCAATCAAAACCGATATATAACTTTCTAATGTAACAATACAAATCATACTGATTGATTGTCGCTTGAAGCCTCATTGCATATTTCAGAATCCCCAGCAAACTATTTGTACAGTAAAATATCTGCTGGCTTGTCGGATGAAGCGAATCCGGCATCGACTTCCCAAAAACATCCTCTCTCGTACAGACAATATGGTTCACCGCATCGAATCTTTCCTTGAGATTTCTGTATATGCGATAAGTTTCTTCCTCCTTCAGAGTGTCTTCGGGAAATGTGGAATCTTGAAGATTCGTTTTTCCCTGCTCTCCCTGCCCGCTTCTGTTTACAAATATGCCCGGCACAAGATAAGAACTCCGGAATTGATAAACTCCTCCGGATGCGGCTTTCTGGTCATTCAACCGGTCAACGATTACATCCGCAAGCTGTTCCACATTATCTTTGCTCAGCCGCAACCGGTAATCTCTTTCCCCGAACAGGATTTGGTATGAACTATTGCCATACACAATCCCGTCATAGTTGTGAGCTGTTTCTACAAATGAAATCATAGAGAAGTTTTCATCTTCATCTCTGAGCCAGTCTATCACCGCATTCCTGTCAACATAATAACCTGATACTGAATTTTCCGATGTCGCCCGACCGTCACATGGGAATGCACAGTGAGAGCTAAATGAGAAAACAGATACATTTTTCTCCCCATCTTTACCATGAATCGTAATCCCGTCCTTCTGCAAAAAGCTGATGATTTCGTATACGATTTTTAGACGTTTGGTTCTGCTCAAAATCAGGATATCAGAACCGCTGAGATTCCAGCAGACACAAAACTCTATTTCGGACTGGTCGATTTTCTCCGCAAAAAGTGCCTCTTCGATCTTTTTTTGAAATGCCCCCAGAAATTCGTCAAGCTCAATGTTCCGGTCACACAGGCTGTGTTTTTCGACCTGCAAAAGAGTCATCACCAAAGGACGTGTTCTAAATGCTTCATATTCATTGTCACAAATCCGCCTGACTATATCCGTACCTGAATTTTCTCCGCAAAAATACAAGAAGATTGGCTGCCTCTCATAATTCCAGCACACCTTATGTCTATTTTCATGGCTTTTCTTTAATTCCCAAATTGTAGTTGGAAACTCATTTTGAATTCTGCAATGAAGCCAGTCGTACGTACCGAAAACAGCAAAGTGTATCTCAGGATCCTGATTAATGCTATTCTTTTTGATATAATCACCAGGAATTGCCTGTTTCATGAGATCCATATATATGTATGGCATTCCCTCTTTCCTCCCGTCATAAACACTCCGCATCTACCCGAAACAGCTTCCTCTCCTACGGCAAATCGAACCCTTGCGAAGGTTCATCCGTTCACCGGCTTGAAAATTTTCCATGCAGCCGTAGTCGTGGCAAATGCATCCGCCGTATCCCCATCACTCCACAAAGAATACTTTTTATTGTCAATTGGCCGTTCAACCTCGCTACGGCAAATATTACCCACAGGCAATTTAATTAATGCCTGATATAGAGGGATATTAACCTCGTCTTCATTTACTATATCGCTCATAAATTTCCCCTCCTAAGGACTGTTATTATACGATATTACATCACTTTTCGTTCTTCTCGTCAAGGGAAAACACTTTACTCACCCCTATGTTTCATAGGTCTCCTCTCCCTTCTCCCCTTTTGACGCTTACGTTCAAGACTACTGTCCTGAAGACCACGCTCGCTTCACTTTTTATGCTCGAAAAGGAGACCATCCCCCGGACAGTCTCCTTTCCTTAGTCTTTAAACAGTATTTCGCCGCCGATTCATAAGCAGCCCGATTCCGGATGCAAGCACCAGTGCCAAGCCCATCAAGTAAACGAACCCGACTCCGCTTCCGCCCGTAGACGGAAGCTCGACAGCATCCTCAGCCGCATTATAGATGGCTGCAGTCCCGCTCTGTCCCACCAAGTCCGCATATGACGGTTTCGGAGTGTTAGCCGCTGTCATAAATTTCTGAACTCCTCCGTCATCGCCAATCCAGCCATACTCGGGATCTTTGTAGCCCTGCGGCTTTTCCTCGGTTATACGATAGCCATAGTCTGTCAACTCATTGTTGTTCAGATACTGCTTGTCAAATCCCGACAGCTTAATCAGATACCTCGTAGCATCCGACTGCTTCTCGACCGTCCCGGTCACGCCGTCCGGCAAGGCAAATCCGCTTGCGGCGGTCACGCTATAGTTTTCCGTCACCGTCTGACCAGCTCCTTCGCCGGAAGTCGTCCTGGTGCAGCTGACAGCAAGCTTGATTTCATGATTTGTGCCGCTGCCAAATGTCGTATCCTGCGAATTACCCTGATACCTCGTAAGGCTCAGCGTGATAGTGCCCACCTGGTCGTCCCAATCGCTGTACTGGTTGTTCTTGAACCATACCTTCGCGACCTCGAGTTCCGTAACCATTTTGTCCACGGCCTCGAATACGAATCCATCCGTGCCACTATAGGTCACATTGGCTACAGACGAAATAGCCGAACCAGATTTTCCCGGATAATTAGTCACCTCAAGGGTATCGTCACTGGAACTCTTCGGTCCGATTACAAACCGTATATCGCCCACCTTGCTATACCCTTCCGGAGCATTCACTTCTCTTAGGACATAGGTTCCGGCTTTGAGATTTGCAAATGCAATCGCTCCCGTCTCCGTCTTTCCGCTCTGCATCGTAATCGTATCCGTGACATCGGCCTGCCCTACCGGAGTTTCAGTCTCGGTTGATTGCTGCCCACCGCCCTGCTGACCGCTATCCTCAGTAATCTTATAGAGCTGGAATGCCGCGCCGTCCAGTGACGTTCCGTCCTCCTTCTTCTTGCGGAGAAGGACTTCTGCCGTCTTCTCGGTGTAGTCATTTGTAAGATAAGCCGTGTTGTCGTCTTCCGTTGTTTCCGTTGCGTTTGTCGTATCCGGATTCGTGACCAGCGTCACGCTTCCCGCCGTAGTGGAAGATGCGCTCTTCAGGTCATATCCGCTAATTCTGATCGAACCAGTATCCTCCTGCACGATATAGGTCGCAATCGGAAGGTTTGTAATCTCAGAATCTGTCAAATCCGTGACGCTGAAGCGATTGCTGTTATTCTCCGGCCTCGTAGCAACAAGTGTTCCGTCAGTTCCACTACCTTTTGCGACATAATACTTCACACCATTGATGGTCGTAAATATATCGACATAGTAATTCTTATTACTGACCGTATCACTGGACGATTGTCCAATCTGTTTCTCAAGGAAAGCTATCGCCTCCGTATTTCCTTCCGTGCCCTCCTTTCCATCCAGCTTAACCGCCTTCGTCAGCTTCAATGTTCCGGACTCCTGTTTATTGGTAATGTCGTAGTAGTTCGGATTATCTCCTGTAGCCGATGCGTTCTTAGCAGAATACGTATGGGTCGGAGCACCACTGCCGCTTTCTGCCCCGCTGTACACGACGCTATAGTTCTCCTGCCCCTTCGTCTCTTGAATCACGTAGGTAATAGGCGTTCCATCCTGCTCACAGGCCGGGAGATTCGACCACTGCGCTTTCCAGGAATCATACTCGTAGGCGTTCACGCTGCCGGTAGTCTCTCCGTCCGCTTTCGTAAAGTTGCCATGCGACACAGTTCCATCCGTTGTCCCATTCAGAGAAATGACATTCGGTACATCCTCTTCAACAATCTTGCCATCCCTTAGCACGGACTTTTTCACCGTCACGGGAACAGGCTCAGGCTCATTCGTTCCGCTTTCAGGATTCGTGACCATCTTGCACAAGGTAAACTCTACATCTGCCCCATTCGGCGCATCATTCTGTCCCAGAGGACTCAAACTCTCCCATTTCTTCTGGACCTTAACCTCCACAGTTTTCTGCGTGTTGGTCACAGTTCCGGAGGCAAATGCATACCCGGCTTTCTCTGTTCCACCAACCGTAGTCATTGTCTCTTCCTTATAGGAGATCTCGTACTCATTGGACTGGAATGCGGATGTCACATCCGTCCAAGACGGACTAGCGGAAGTTCCTGTATTTCGCTCCACCTTCGTCTCTTTCGCCACGTAGACAATCGGATTTCCGCTCGCATCCACCTCATCAAGATTCTTCCAGGTTGCGTACCACGGATACGACTCATACGCCGTTGCCGCATCTTCCTGGGCTTTTACGGCCGCCGCTTTCGCCTCTTCCGTATCAGCGGAAGGCTCAAACGTATTTGCTTGCGTACCCGGCACAATATTTGCAGAATTCGCCGAAGCCGTCCACTTCTCTTCTCCCCTGGATACTGTGCCTGCGGTCGTAAATACATCCGTGAGGCCGTTCAGCACGACTGCCCTTTCGTTTTGAGTACCATCAATAGTCACCGGCTCGTAAACATACTTAGTAGAATCATTCGGATCTATCGACCTCTTATACAGCGTCAGCGTTACCCGAATATTATCCGGTGCCGTGGTCGTTCCGTCGGCATTCTTCCACTGCTTGATCATCTGCTTTGTGACGGTTTCCTTCGTATTCGTCACCTTATCACCGTTTAGAGCATATTCTGCACTCAATGGAGAAACGGGTTCCGAACCAATTTGGGTTGACGTTGCCGACTCAAGACCCTCCAATGTATCGGCTGTATAAATCCAAGTGGTCTTGTTACCATTTTCCACTTTAACAACCGTCTTGGTAAATACTGTATTATGGGTAGTCTCATCAATGGCGGTCGTTATCGTTTCAGTCTCGTAATTCTCGTAGTGACCATGCTCCGGTTCGCTGAACCCAGCAACCTTTTCCTCAGTCACTCGATACTCCCATTCGCCGAAATACTCACCTATCTTTCCAGTCTTAGGCAACTCTCTAACACTGATGGCGTAGTTTCCATTCGTACCCACATTTACGTCTGAAGCAACTGCAACATTACTAGATGTTATGAGCGCCGAATTCGGCGTTCCATCTTCGCCAAACCCCGTCAGCGTCTTTGTCCAGCCATTATTCCCATCCGGCTTCAAGGTAATCGTTCCAATTGCCGCATCCTCACCTATCTTCGTTCCCGCACTGGTCGCCGGAGTCCGCACTACCAGAACCCGATCAACCTTTAGCGTTATTTCAGAATTGGCCGGCCACGTCATCGCATTCCCGGATGCGTCTTCCCAATGCTTCGTAACGGATAGGTTCGTCTTGTTGTATTCATTTGTGACTACCTGATCGATTTCCTCGTTCTCTGCCCCTGTCGCATCCGCAACTGAAGACATCCAGAAACCATCCGCAAATACGCCGTCTGTCAATTCGTTGGGAGCATCACCCACCTTCATCGCAGTCTCTTCTACATAATAAGTGAAGGTTCCGCTTGCCGTAAGGTTCTCAGGCGGATCAGCATTGTTCGAGTACGTTATCGTGCCTGCCGAAGGAAGATTCAACCAACGGGCATCCCAAGCTTCATATTCGCCGTTCGAGGTCGAATTATAAACGTCCTGATAACCATCCAAAACAACACTTGTACTATCATTGTTACCATACGTATCGCCCCCATTAAACACCGAATCCTCTACCCATTCACCGTTGACCCTCATCTTTCGCTTTAGTTTCAGCTTAACAGAAGAATTAGACGGGGCATTCGATGAATTATTACTGTCAATCCACCATTTCCTTGCCTTAAACTCGGTGTTCTTCCAGTTGAAAATGGTCGTCACGCCATTCGAAGTCGAATATGTTGTTGAATATCCGTCAACATTGCTTTCAACCACCTTATATGCGTAAGTATTATACGTTCCCGAACCATTATATGTCTCTTCATATCCTGGCAGCTTGCTTACCGTGAATTTCCGACCATTTTGGGTGATAAGACTATCTTTACTATTATAGCAATTATGCGTTGAAGATGTAACATTATAGAATGTTAGATACTCTGCGTAGTCACCCCATGTAGTTCCTCCGTCTGTTGAAGTTGCTCTCTGAATCACATATGTCAGTTGCTTATCTACATTATTATCCTGCGGCCAATCCTTCACCGTATTGCCGTTCTCGTCCTTCCAGGTCTTCTGGAAAACAAGTTCTTTATAATACTTGTTAAGGAGCGTTACGTTTACCGTGCCGCTTTCTGTAACGGTTGCCGTCTTGCTGGTCTCGCTGCCATCCACATCGAACACATAGTCTTTAATGACCCTTCCGCTGTCATCCAGTTCCTCCACAGTATAGGTTCCGACAAGGATATCATTGAACGAAAGTGTCTGTCCTGCCTTGATATCGAATGTCGTTCGATTCACCTCATTGACCGGATACTCCAGAAGATTTCCGCGAGAATCCTTAATCTGGATATGGAAAGTATTCTTGCTTCCATCCGCCCCCTGTACAGTCTTGGTAACCTGAAGGCTTCCGTATTTTGGCGATTCCAACTTGTTTGTAACGCTTACCGTCTTTGTCCCATCACCTCCGTCATTGGCAAGCACACCATTCTTCCCATATGTCGTAGATATCGTATAGTTCGGATAATTCGAATCATCAAATGCCGCATCTGTCTCAAACACATAGTACTCATAAGCATCGCCATCGGGATCAACCATCGGCAAATTGTTCCACGTATGATTCCAAGTAGAAGAACCACCCGAGACTGTTGGAAGAGTGATTGGTTCGCCTACCTCCTCCACGTTGGGTGGCAGTGCTGAAGAAGCTGTTTTCGCTTCGTGACCACTGCTCCCCAGTACTGAATTGGTGTGCACTGGATAATCCGATGATACGTTGTTGGACAGCCTAATGGTTACCGGCAGTTCAACCGTTCCCCCATTACTCAGGGATGTCCCATCAATGTAGGCATAATTCTCCCATCCATAAATATTTCGAAGAGTTACATTTGCGCCCCATACCGCTTTTAGAAGACTATTTATCTCCCCATAAGACTTGCCGGTTCCCGTAGGATTATAGTCATCTGTCCAGGTAGAAAAACCAACCTGAACAATGTATTCAACTCCATCTATGTTCGTTTTTATGAAGGTCGCTACATCACCACTTTCTGGAGACGATTGGGATTCCCCAATCTTTTTGGCCGACCACGTTACAGAATCAACCGCTGAATTATAAGGGACAACGTTAGCCCACATATTCCAGTAGTTACCGTAGGTCAAGTTGTTCAGCTGACTAGAAACATCATTATCCACAGTCACGCGGACTTTCACATCAATCTTATTATCCGAGGTTGCCGGTACGGCTTTTCTTCTGTAAAGCTGCATCTTGGCAGAAGCTCCCGCCGGAGGAGTAGACATGACGTTGCCTTCGGCATCTTTCCACACCTTTTCGACCTGAACGTCCGCAAGTTTGTTTGTGATTTTATACACAGCCGGACTATTTGCGGTATTTCCCGTTTCGTTATTCAATTCCGCATTAAGTTCCGCTATGCCTATACCACACGTGGCAGAACTTGTTCCGGCTACACCGTTTGGTGCCTCAACCACGCGGTAGATATACTCAACCGCCTCTCCGTTGACAATTCCTCCTGCGGGCAGTTGGATGATCAAGCTTTCAGCACTCTTTGCGTAACCGTTACTCTCGTTAGAATCCAACTCAGGTTTCAATGCCGTATTGGAGTTGGTCTGATATACGGGTTCCGTTCCTGTCTCAATAATCGTCCCATCCTTTTTGACATCCCGATACACCTGGAAGCCGATGGATACGGGCTCATTCGGATGTTCTGCATCCAAATAATAAGTTGGCCAGTTGACCGAGCCTCCACTCAAATTTTGCCAATCCTTTTGTACCTTAAGCTCTTTGGCCTTGTTCGATACCGTCCAAGTTCCGTATTCTGAAGGATTCGATGCACTCGAATTTCCTGCTATAAAGGAATATTCGGTATCACTAGAAACTTCACTCCCATCATCCGCTTGCTCTACCACAAAATAATTGTATTTAACTCTGTTTTCTTCCGGTGTGATTGAATCGTCCACATATTTTTTCAGATTGCTGAATGTCTTTGTGAAGCTGTTTTCATTTGGAAGAGTGAAGGAGGTAACTTCCTCGGCTTGGGTGGTCGTCTCAAAACTCTCGGCTTCTGATTGATATATTGGAGCTGTACTTGAACCATTTGTAATATCAAATGTTCCTTGATTATTGTTACTCATATTAATAATAATATTATTGTGTGTTTCAGAAATAGTCCACGTATAACTATATCCTCCAACGGAGTCAATATTTGAAATGGTCGCCAAGGATGATCCGCTACCATCATAGCCAATCGAAAACCAAGCCCCCTGATTATTATCGTCACTAAAGTTTATAGTAACGCTGTCTCCTACATTAAATACATTATTAACTTGCCCTGTTCCCTTAGCCAATACAGCACCATTTAGTTTCATAGTGAAATCTACAGTATCGTTATAATTCCATATAGTAAGACCTATTGTACCTGTCCCTGCATTACCAGAATCACCTGTTCCACTACCGCCTCCCGTCGGAAGCTCCTGCGTTGTTCTATAGAGCTTAAAGTTCTTTGCGTACTTCTGTGCCTCCTCAAACCCAGCGGAAGTCGATGTGTCGAAAGTCTTCTCCCCACCGTTCACATACCACTTCTTGCTCACGGTCAGAGATGTCTTTTCACCCACATGCTCGCTGTTTGTTATCTCCCATACGCCTGTTTCGCTGTTCTTCTGCACCGAGTTGTCAAACTGGGCTGTAGCATCCTTCCATACGGAATTGGCGTTATCGTACTCCTCAACTTTCGTCTCCTTGACGATGTAGTTGTTCTCCACCAAAGCACCGTTGATAATGCTGTATTTCGGAAGGTTTGTCCACGCAATTACAGAGTTATTCCAATTCTTAGCATCTGAGTTCGAGTCCGAAGCACCGTACTGCACAGATTCCGTTTCCGAGCCTGTGCTATAGATAGACGTACTCGCTACAGTCGGAACATTAGGCGTCAATATCACCGGATTCTTCACCGGTATCATGGGTACAGCCGGCTGATCTCCAGAAGCAGCGACAGCCGCCTGACCTAGCAACGTATCCCCAGCCACATCCTGCGTCACCATGACCTCGGAACCGGTTACCGTGTTGTACAACGTGAAATATACACGCAGATTATCCGTGTTCACAGTGCTTCCGCTCTCAAGTGACCAGCTTTTCTTCGCCGGAACATCTACGGTCTGGAACGTATTTGTGATGGTCTTGTAGCCGTCTTCCATCGACTCCACCGCTCCAAACGCCCCGGCGATAGCAGAACCTGTCACGACCGTGCCGTCCTTGTAGGTTATTGCCGTCTCATGAATGACATATTCACGGCTTACTCCGCCCGAAGCTGCCGGCAACTCCTTCAGCCCGGTAAACTCGCTCCTCCATGCATTGTCTGTTCCTCCTTTTACACTGGCCTTTTCGCCCTCAGCCGTCAGGGTCAGCTTTGTTTCTTTACGCTGCCCCTCCTCTGTCTCACCAGCATGAAGTACGTCTAACTCAGTAACAGTTTCAGGAATGGTACTGGTATTCGTCACCTTCTCCTTAACGGCGAACTCCACCGATGCGATACTTGAGTCAAAGTCGAAGCCGCCGCTCCAAACTTTCTGTACGGGCAGCGTGACGCTCCCCTCATTTGTCACGATGTACGCTCCCTCTACCTCAGACCAGACCGGTTCGGAGGCAGTGTAATGAGATGTGGCGTTTTCGTCGTTAACCGTCACATTCGTCTCTTTTACGCTATATTCGTATTCGTAGACATTTGTCCCGGATACTCTGTACTTGGGAAGGGCTGCAAACGTCACTTTGTCTGCAGTGTCACTATTTGCTGTACCATTCACAGTTTTAATCGAATCAAGGCCTGTTACAGTCGGATCAACAAGGGAATACTGTCCCCAACTGCCCGTCACCGATGCGCCGTTCCGCTGAATCTGGCGTTCACGGCGAAGAAGCTGGAAGGTGACAGCCCATGCCTTGTCCGGAGCCGTGCTGAATTTCTTTATTACCGGATACTCTGTCGTCTCGATGTTTGTAATCTTCCACTTGCCGCTGCCGCCCGACTGCGCCGCAGACGTTCGGTACGCCACATCATTTGTCGTAACATTACCATTGCCGTCTTTTACTGAGACACTGTAAGTATGCGTAGCATCAGACCGCTCGTTGCCCTGAGAATCCGTCTCCACGACCTTGTATTCTTTGGACGTATCAAGATCCGTCCAGCCGACCGAATTCGTGCTGCCATCCATGGCCAATGTCGGAGTCCATGCCCCGTCATACGCTTTGGGTCTGGTCGCTAATATCCATTCAGGAGACCCATTCTCCACTTTCTCAAGGAGGGTGACATAAACGGTGACGTTTTTGAGATCTGTCCCACCGGCAGTTACCCGTTCTTCGGGCCATCCCTGTCCGCCATTTATCCACTCTTTCGTGACAGTAACTGCATTTGTGTCAATATTGTTCTTGAACAGGGCTATCGGAACCTGGCCGTTATCCCCGCTGAGAACCTGTACTTCTACATCGTTCCTTCCGACAAGAGCCGTGCCATTTGACGCATCCATCTCATGGACAGTGTAAGTTCCTGCTGGCAAATCAATGACCTGGCTTTTTGCAATACCGTTCGTGATGGAAATCGATATCGTCTTCACCACCTTGCCATTGCTGTCCTTGACCTGGAAGTAATAGGTTCCGTCCGCATCCGTCCGATTGCCTTCCTGTCCGTTCACCGTAACGGCCTTGGTAATCTGAAGCTTGCCGGTCTGCGTATTCGTTATGGTAATCGTGCTGTCTACCACGCCCTCCTGATTATCACTGTAAGTTGCGGTATAGCCGAGTTTTGCCAGGCTACCGTCTGTACTTGCATCACCCATCACTTCTTCGACCGTATAGGTATAGGTGCCGTCCTTCCCTTTAGTCGGAAGCCCGGTGAACGTGTAGGTCCAGTTGTTTCCGCCATCCAGGACTGCCGAAGTTGGTGCCGTCACACCTATGGGTGTCGTCGGATCGCCAACGTTCCCATCCGTATCCGTCAGAATCTGGAGCAGGTTCACCGTCACGCCATTCGGGCGGGCAGCGGAATTCCCGTCATCCCAAACCTTCTTTACGCTAATTTGGGTCGTGCTGGGCAGCAGGGTATTGGTCACGGTAATCGTGCCCTGCTTGATACCCTGCTGACCGTCGTCATACGTTGCATGATATCCGGCTACATTGTCCTCGGCCACATAATATAGATATTCAGCCCCTTCCTCATCCATAACCGGAAGGCCCTGCCACATATAAGCCGGCCAGATGTCCGTATTCGGATTGCCGCCGTCAGTCAGGAGAACCGGATTTTCTATTCCCTCCGCCTCATATTTTACCACTTCCCCTGTCCGGGTATTTTTCTGCATCAAAGTCAGGCTGACGCTCTTCGGCCTCGTATCATATGTGTTGCCATAGTCGTCCGCCCACTTTTTTTGCACTACAATGGAACGTGTCTGGCTGTTCGTAGCCGTCCACACGCTCTTATTCGACAGGGAGGCGACCGGGATATCATTTGCCACCTGCCATGCGTTATCAAGTTCCCATGCAGCTATCTTATTTCCAGTAACATTCTGGTCGTCAGCATACAGTACAAAATAGTGCGGCTCTCCGGTCGTTGCGTGGTAACTTTCCGGAGCTTCCTCCTCAACCCATGCGTAGAGCGTATTGAACTTAAACGATTCGTTCTCGTGACCGAAGAAGTCATCTCCGAAAGCCGCAACGCCGTCCTCATCGGATGTGAAGCAGCCATTTGCATCAGACATGCTCGAGGTAACGACTTTCCATTTCTCACCGAACGCTTCGCCGGATTCGCCACCGCTCTTGCGGATACGGCAACCTGCGGAATTGGTCTTATATACAACATTGTCATGTTCAAACTCCCTCATATACATGGTTACCAGATTGCCACTTGCATCTGCTACGCGATAATAGGTATTCAAATACTCATCCTGCCATGTATCAGTAATTCCTGTTATCACGCTGTTTTCCACAGTCTCCCACTCAACTGGTTCCGTCTCTATCTCATAGAGCTTGAATTTTGCTCCGGGAAGAACCTTGTTGATATTATTTTCATCCACTTTGAGCATGGACAGAGAGCCGTACACATTTGCAGAGTGTACATAGGCGAAATGCTCCTGCGATACCGTATCAATGAAGCTGCCATTACCCTTTAACATGGCAGTATTATCAAACACCTCGCCTTCCGTATCTTCCTCACCGGAGAGGGATCTTACACGGCAGGTAAAGCATGCCTTGTAGAATGTCTGATCCTGCAAATTGCTGAACATAAGCATGCGAGTATCATCGTTATAGCTTATGCGGGCGTCCTCGTATACCTTCCACTTAACGCCGGGCGTATCGGCAAATTCATAGATTCCATCCGGATCCTGCACATACACCGCAACGTTCGGAGTCTTAATGATTTCCGGCTCTCCTCCATCCTCGCTTTCGATTTCAAGGTTGGACTCACCGGTTCGAAGATCCATACTGGTCGGAATAGAGTCAAACAGCGTCAAAGTCTTCCCATTATTCAGCATGTAACCCTTTTTGTTTACATCAATCTCGTATTTAATGTCATCGCCAAGAAGAGTTTTCTTATCCGGAAGGACATCCGATACGTCCTTCTTATCCAGAGCGTCATCAATTGTAAGCTCAACCTCTCCCTGTCTGGAAAACGTGTTGTCTCCCATATCAGAGAACTCGGCCGTGTTTTCAAATGTCCCACTACCAGTTTCCGACGAAGTTGCCGCATTGAATCCCTCGTCCGTTATCCGGGTCTTGTAGATGACCGTAATCGTCTGTTCGGACATGGTGACGCTCGAATCCGGATTTCCATCCCAGGACCTCGGGCGGATATCAGAGACAAAGAACTCATTACCCAGCTCTTCCGCCGTAAAATACAGCGGTCCTGCCCAGCTCTTTCCCTCATATTTGACCGAAATATCCTGACCTTCCATTGCGCCCTTTGCAAGCTCAATACCCTCTCCAAGGTAGTCCTTGAACATTATCGCCCCGGCTACCGCGCTGTCCAGCTTCGTCCTAGCCGGATTTAGGACGACCGTCCATGTAATGAGACGGTTGTCGCTATCATCCATCTTGCCTGTTTTATTAACAATAAGTTCGGTGTTCGTGCCGGTGATTTTTACCTCGTCCTCATTGCGCCTGCCGCCGTCATCCCTGATGCTGACCTTGTTGCCCACCTCGTAGGCTCCGATGAGGTCAACCGGGATGTTTTCCGTTATCGTGATGTAAAGCGGCTCGTTCACTGTGTCAAATGAGAACGTAATCTGTCCGCCCGTCTCAATGGTTTTTCCATTTACCTCTTTTGTTCGGCCTGTGAGTGACTGTTCCGCCGCATAATCCCTTCCTGGCGTAAGCGTCGTCCCCGACTCTGTCGTAACCACTGCATGCCGATAATCAAGAGCCCGTTCCTCGACCGCATCGCCCATCTTCTGCCAAAGACCGACATTATAGTTTGCATTTTCCTCTGTAACGACCACGTTGGCAAGCGGCCAGGAAGAATCCTCCGTCTTATCTACCTTGATAACCCAGGAAACCGTATGGGAGGAAGCGTCAAGCGTAGGTTCAGCTCCCTCCGGCCAGTCTCCGTTCTCATCTTTGAAAACGGGGTTGCCGTCCGCATCGATATAAGCGGTCTTCTCAACCTTGCTCTTATGAACCGGTACTCCTTCAAATGGCACCGTGCCCTCAACAACCGCCTGTTTATTGTTGGCAGAGAAAGTATTCTTCAACTTATGGTCATAGGTCAGGCCCGCCTCCCAGGCAGTTTCCTTGTCGGGGAGCTGTACCTGATAATACACGTTGACCGGTCCATAAGCATCATCAGGAAGCCTGAAGTTAAACAGGCGTAATTCATTGTCGGAATAACGGTTGCCGGTTCGCTGGTATTCGTATGTAACGCCATCGGAGTTCCAGGAGCCGCTGGCTGTGGGCATACGCATCCAAGCATCGGAATAGGTGTATCCGGTATTTTCATCACCGCTTCTCAATTTATATTTGATATAGACATATCCTGTGGACGGAACCGTACTCAAAGGAGAAGACTTCGTTGCATCCCAAGCCGCTCCCGGCGTATCATCCTTTACTGCCTCGTAGAACTTACTTGTGTCAACTCCCCAGCTACTCGGAGCGCTCGCCGTTGTTATCTCCACCAGGTCTCCCAATTCCGTCATGGAGTCACTGATCATCTTGCCCCCCATATTGATATGGGAATCTGCTTCAATTCCATCCGGATATGTCAGTTCGAATGTCAGTATCTGCGAATTACCCGTTTCAGAGGGTTTCCAGACTATGGACTGTCCGGTTTCAAGCTCAGTCTTGTTGTCTACAGGGTCTTTTGCGTTTGTCGTCACCGTTCCGGATGCGCCCATATAGGTTACAGGGTTATTTTGACCATCTGTAAGCTGACTTGAATTAACCTTCTTGTACGCACCAGGCTCGTCTGGGAATCTCGTCTTACCATTTGTAGGATCGTTCCCTTCCGGAGTCTCGAAAGTGTTGTTGACATCCACCAGACCGAAGATGTTATTCGCCTTTGCCTGTTCAGATGTTATAACAATCGTATCATATTCAATCTTGACTTTCCCTACTCCGGCATTACCGTTAAATGTCAGGTTAAAGACCTGCTTCCAGTTGGTGCTGTAGGTTCCGGGCGTATGCTGTTCAAGCCAGTTGCATGAACCCATATCCAGAAGCGTTGTTGCTGATGTATTCAAGGCATAGTTCTGTGGCGTTGTAGACCAGTTAGACTTATCACTGCTATACATCACGCGATCTCCGCTTGTGGCATTGACAAGCTTTATGTACTGGCGAACCGTTGTTCCATCCTCGTCATACAACGTTACAATGACATCTCCATGCAGCTCCTGCGTCTCCACCATATTGTCAGACAGTCTCATAGAAGTGAGATCGGTCGACTCGTCACCGTATGTAAGGGCATAGTGCAGCGTCCGCGCCGTTTCCGTCGCAGATTGTGAACTCTGGTCTATCGTTTCGAATGTGTCTGCCTCTTCGCCGTTGTTTCCCACTTTGACCAGCTTGTCATGCGGTACGGGCGGCTTCTCGCCATAGTCGGCAGACCCGCTTACGGAGTCACTTCCTCCTTTATCCGTCCTGGCCGTATTGTTAATCCCCTTAATCCCCCAGATGCCCGCAGCATGAGCATCCTCCTCGCTGACAATCTGCGTTGTGTAGGTGACCGTTACAGGACCATAACCGGTACCGGACGGTAACTTATAGTTGAATAGTTCTATACTATCAGCGGAGGGCTTTCCTTTTTCCTCATAAGCATAGCTGTAGCGCACTCCGTCTCCCCAGCGGTTATTCGCCTTCGGCATATCCTGAAGAGTCCCGCCGGCTACGGAATACTTGACGCCGGATGCATTCCCTTCTGTTCCCAGTAAAGTCTGAAGATTGACCATCGAATCACTTATAGTGACTCCGTCCATCAAGGTTGTTTCCGAACCGAACACGATAGTATACGTCATCCTATCGCCCGGCTTCCACTGTTCGCCGTCGCCCACAGGAGACCCATCTCTCGTCACAACAACGCTCTTGTCTACGCTCATCGGCGTATTGCCGGGAATCATGTCATTCGTAGTGACAGGCTTGTTGTTGACAGTGAAGGTATTCTGGACAGCAATTGAGCCATAGGCGTTCTCAAGCTGCGCCATGTCAGCCTTGCTCAGAGTCGTGAAGTCATATTCAATCTTAATTGGTCCTGCGACCGTTGATCCTTCCGGGAAGATATAGTCAAAGAGCGTCTTTTGGTTGGTAGAATAGGTCCCGTTGAATTCCAAATCTCCCCTGTAACCGTTCCCTTCCGTATAGGTATTATCCGCCGTAGGTATCGTAACGGTTTGATTGTTCTTATCCTTAATTGTGAAGTTGGAGACCGTCCCTAATGCCGTCAACACGTCCTTGATGTGAACGCCCGCCATATTCTCACCTTCATTGCCATAAGTCAATGTATAGTGATATGTCTTTTCGTACTGTAGGCTGCCATCACTGTCTCTGTCATTGGTCGAAATCGTCTTGCTTTGTGGCGGCTCGGGCGGATATTGCACCGTGTTTGTCACCTGATCGCTGACCCCGTCAGCAGTGGCCGTGTTCGTAGAAATAACGGAACCGTAAATGCCCGCCTTCTTCGCTTCCTCATCTGAGATGATTTCCGTAGTATATTTCACCCAGACCGGCCCAACTATTGGAGTATCCGGATTTGTTCCCTTTATCTCATAGCTGAACACGGTGGTGGGATTCATGCTGTAAGTATTATCGTCATTCCACTTAATGCCTTCAGCAGGAAAGTCTACCCATGTGTCGCCTTTATTCCAACTGATTTTCAGCGTACCTGACTTCAGCTTCTGTATGTCCGTCATGCTGTCGGATATGGTTACAGACTTCTCCTGCCCCCACTCATTCTTGCCGTACAGAAGCGCTCCGCCCTCGCCGAACTTAACAGTATATTCAATCTCTTTGTTGCCCGGGTTCTGTAGTGTTAAACTCTGGTTTGACTCCTTATCCACCGTCATTGGCGGACGGGTTTCCCTCGGCTTCACAGGTTTTAATTCTGTCTGGGGACCTTCGATGTTTTTATCGCCATTCACCCTCCATGTCGCCTTATTGGTCTCCGTCGTTACGCTGTTGGAACCCTGCTGAGCCGGAACACTGTCAGTTTTCTCTATGCGAGTGGTGTATGTGACGGTATACTTTCCGTTCGGAAGTTTACTGCCATTTGAACCTTGCAATGTAAAAGAGAAATCCTGTCCTGATGAAGTAACGCTCGGGGTCACTGTTGTGCCATCCGGATATGTCACCGTGACCGATCCGCCTTTGAGTTGCTGATTTCCGCTCAAATTATCATCGAATTCCAACGTTGTCAAATCCACCGGCGTTGTAAATGTCGCCGTATAGTTGATTTCGTAGTAGGTTTTGCCTCCGTCCTCAACCTCATCAATAAGCACCGTCCCAGTTCCCCAGTCATTGCTACCGCTGAAACTATAGTCCTTTGTAGCAGAATACTCCAGTTCCTTAAAATGAAGGGTTATGGGTTTGCCCGTTCCGGGGAATTCAAAATCCCATTGATCCGCCGTACCCAACTTGTCCTCATCCAGCGAAAGCCTCATCTGAAAATCACCGGAAATCGTATTTTGTTTCTGCAACCATCTCTTATCCGTAAACTGCAGATAGACAACGTTATCTTTAATCCAATATTTACCCACAATGGAGTTTCCGGCGCGCCATGGCTGTTCAGGCGTATCCGTGAGATCCGCAAGCGGATTATCTTTTATAAACTCTCTAAGATCATACGTCAGGGTCGGCGTTTTTGCCATTTTAAGATTATTCAGCGTCCACTGATTCAATTTGAAATCCAGCGTAGCAGTAAAGCTCGCATCCCGGCTCTGAGGCTTGTTTGTCACATTTGCCGGCACGCTGACATTCAGCTTATCCGAGTGGGGAATAGAGGTCTGCCCCATCCATGGAGTGAATGAATTTTCACTGCCTTCCAATGACCATATTCCATTAAAATGATTATCAACTGCGTCCGTCACATCAATAATAATCTGACGGTTGTCCGTAAATGTAATCGTCAGCATTTCAAGAGTCGTAAAAGGAACCAGAGACTTCAATACCCAGTCCCCAGCTTTTACGATCTCGTATACCGGCTCATTGTCGGAACCCTCTACCGAGGCAGACAGTGTTCCTTCCCCCTCGATTACCTCTGAAGCCGCTTCGCTCTCTCCACCAATTGCGCTATCTACTGCCGAATTGATACTTTCCGCTGCCACGTCTTCCGGCGGGAAGAGATCATGCTCTGAGATATCTTCATTCACGCGATACACTTCAAGAAGCGATGGGTCAGAGAAAACAACGCTGCTGACATCCGTTACTTTCTCATCCATGGCAAGGGCTTCGAAGAGTTCGGACAGGAGCATTTGCCCATTGCCCGGAAGATGGTACTCATAATCTCCATAGTAGAAGTCAACTGTATAGGACAGTACAAAATCACTGAAGTCTTCCGTGACGAAGGAGAACCCGGTCACATACCGCGTCCCATCCTTGTTTTCCGTTCCGCTTATGGCAACATCTTTTATCTCTTCCGTCTTCCCATTGTGGATATGATACAGATGGAAATCCTTTCCGATTATACTCTCGGGCAACATAACCCCGACTTCAAAACCGGAGTCATACTCTTTCAAATCCACGTCTTTAAGTTCAATGTCAAATACCTGGTAACGTGTATCGGCTTCCTTATCTGTCTCCGGTTCACTTGCTTCTTTAGCAGCCTCGTCTTCCTCCGGTTCAATTGCTCCCTTAACAGCCTCGTCTTCCTTTCCTGCCTCATTCTTCGTATCATCAATTTCATCGACCGCTCCGGCGGCTGTGGCTTCTGATTTTTTCTCGTTCTCTTGTAATTTTTCAACTGCCGCTATTGCTTTCGAATCCTTCTCCACCACTTCTGCAGATCCGGTCGCCTTTTCCGGCAGATATGTACCATTGGCAGAACGGATTCTCGCTATCTCCCCTGCTTCCACATCAGGTTTGCCGCTCAAAGTCAGGTTGATAGCAAACTGCCTTCCATCATCCAGGTTCACGGCAAGAATAGCTTTTCCATTCTGGATTGCCTCTTGAGAAAGCTTGTCCGCGCCGGTCAGTGCAATGGTTTTGTTTTCCAAATCCACGCTAACCAGTCCGTCCACATCGCACGTTATTTCCGTGATGTGACGGACAGCTTCTTCCGCATCGACCTCGTTCTGAGCGACGCCAAGGTCGATAACCATCTGGTTTATATCGATTTCCGTTCCTCCGAGGGCAGAGAATGTAAATATCCTGCCGTTAACCTCGTTTCCGAAATCAACAATGTAAACCACACCATATACGGAGAAGGATTCCGTATCGAATCCAACTCCCTTCACGCCGTCATCCGTCGTCTCCGCTTCGATATCGAGCTGCGTGGCCTCTTCCTCTCCAAAGTGTACGGCATTGACATAGGACGGATCTTCCGCTTCCAGTGCATTCTGGTATGCTATCTCAACTCTTACCGGGGCTTTTGGTTCAAATTCACCGTCCTTCGTCATGATTTTGATGTCGAAGAAACGTCCGCCCAGTTCAATCTCCTCATTTTCGCCAAGACCAATGGCTTCCTTGGCCTTTGCTATATATAGTTTATATTCTTTTGTGCCTTTGCGAATCTCGGTAACCCGGAGTTTCGCTGCTTTCGGAATCCCTGCTTCCTCGTCATAGGTCATCGTTACTTTGTAGTCAGAGCCTTCCGCTATGAGCGTTCCTGCTTGAGCCTCGTATGCGGCAGGATTGCCGACCTTTGGTTCTTCTTCCTTGGCAAGGTTATCGGCGGTGGCTGATGCGTCCTGATTTGCCGCCTTGCCGTCATCCACGTCCTCCGGCTCCTTCGCCGCATGGCCCGTCTCGTCCAGGTTCGCATCGCGGAGGATAAGATTCTGATCCATCGTCACGGCATTGCCGTTCTCGAAGATGAAGGAGCCCGTCGCCGTCCTGCCATCGACGGAAGCCTTAGTGACGTAATAGTTGTGGCCGTTGTTTGCGTCTTTTAGGAAAGCCGTCGTCTGGTAGGTGATTTCCAGAAGGTTTTCGGAGGCTCTGATGGCTTCATCTGCGGGGATTTCCTGATTCGCTTCGTCTAGCGACTCGCCCACAAGGGCTTCCTGTTCCGTTTCGCTGACGTTCTCGTCCGCAGGAGCAGACTGCTCCGTCTCGCCCGATTCGCTTGTTATGCTTGTGTCATCGCTGAGAACCTTCACGTGGATTCCCGTGAAGGTAACCGTAGAGTCGTCTTTCATGACCTCGACGTCCTCCCAGCTGTAGAGGAGGCCGTTTCCGCCGATGAATGTCAGGGCGTAGGTATCGGTGTCTGCAAATGTCACCTCCCGTCCGCCAATCCGGACATTTCCTGCCCAGTCTTTTGCCTGAGCAACCGTCATAGTGTGGAGTTTTCCGGTCGCCGTATCTATGCGAAGTACCGCACCCGCCGGAAGGGTTCCTTCCGGAAGCTGTGCCGTAATGTTCCAGTTCATGATGAGGGCGGTGCCGTCCTCGGTGAATTCGGAGCCGGTCATTGTCACGGACGGGGTGCCGTCTTCCGCAAGATCTGCCGCAGATTTCTGCTCTTCGCCAACTTCGACAGCTTCTGCGCTCTCGGCTTCCGTACCCTCGGCTCCCTGCGTGCCTTCAAGCGTCCCGGCTGAACCTGTCTGATTATCGTTGTCCTTATTATCTGCGGATGCGCCGCTTACAGACTGAGTCCCTGCGGTCTTTTCCTCAGCAGTATCGGAAGCTTTTGCGTCTTCCTTGGACTTGCCATCTGCCGTCTTTTCTTCTTTCTTTCCGCCATCCTCTGCATTTGCGTCTGCGGTCTCGGGTTCCTCCAAATCCTCCTCCGTCTTGCCAATCATATGGCCGGCATCATCGGTTATAGCGCCGATATTTGCCGTATCTGCCGGGTCGGGTTCTGCGGAGGCTTTGCCGCTATTTGCCGAATCGGGTTCTGCGGCGGGGTCGCCAGCATTTGCAGCATCCTCTGCAAATTCGCCCTCCGCAAGGCCGTCCTCTAATCGTCCGTCCTCGGGATGCTCTTTTGCGGCCTCTTCCGAAACGTTTTCATCCTGCGGCGCGCCCGGGCTCACCAGCCCGGTGATGAAGTCCACAATGCTGTCCACGTGGGAGTTGTCCCGCTCGGCAACCTCTTCCGGATCTCTCGGCGTTACGATGCCGTAGCCCTGAAGCGCATGGAAAATGACGTCGCCGTCTTCGACGTCTCCAACAGCCACTCTGATCTCCTGAACCTCGTTGTCCTCATCGCCGAGGATGACGGAGATGGATTTCACCGATCCGAGACCGAAGAGAGCCTTGTTCACCTGAGAGACGATGCCCACCCGGGTGTCCGCGCCGTCCCAGGGTGTGAAAAAGACAAGATCGCCGGGCTCGGGAATATAATCGGCAGCATCCGCGTAGCGTCCGGACATGGCAAGGGCGCCGGCCCAGTTGCCGGCGTCAACTTCCGCGCCCATGTCATAGACCTGGGCGAAATTTAACACGTAGGATACGAACATGGCGTTCCAGTCGTCATAGGAGGCGGCGGGGATGCCATTTGAGAGTTTCTGAGAGTGGCCCTCCACGATATCGGCCGGCAACATGCCGACCCGCTTCTCGGCAATCTTGGCCGGCAGCCTGTCTGCGATGTCATAAAGGCGCAGGTAGGCTATGAAGTGGACGACCTCCGCGGCGCAGTCGGGGGTAATGTCGCCGGAGAGATACTGGTCGATTCCCAGAAGGATGTCGGAGGGTTCCGAAACAGGGGAAATCCTGCCGCCCTGGTCCCGGCCATCCTCGATGAGGGTCGCGATGGCGAGCAGCTTCATGCGGTAGCTCGCCTCGTCGGGCGTGAAATTCGTATCGGCTGAGGCGTTGGTTGCCAAAGATTCATTCGCTGCGTGGGCATCCGCTACCGCATCTTTGTTCGCAGCCTGGGCAGACGCTTCAGCATCTTTGTTCGCAGTCTGTACATCCGCTGCTGCTTCTTCGTTCGCAGCCTGGGCATCCGCTGCCGCACCTTCGTCCGCAGGCTGGATATTGATGGCCTCGGGGGCGATAAATTCGTCCTGGCTGTCGGCTGCGGATCCAATGTTGGCCGCCGCCTCTTCGAGCAGCGCCAGCGCCGCTTCTATAGATATAGTATAATTCCCGTCCTGAGAATCTGTTTCGGGGGTTCCGTCTGCGGTATCTTCCGCATTTTGGGCGGAATCCGCGGCTGCGCCGACTTCGGCATCCTGCGCCGGGGCTTCATTTGCGGCAAATTCTGCGCTCTGGGCGAAGTCTGCAACCGCGGCGGCATCCGCCGTCTGCGCTGAATCTGCATTCGCGGCAAATCCCGCATCCCGCGCAGAGTCTGCATCTGCGGCAAATTCCGCGCCCTGCGCAGAATCCGCATTTGCGGCAAATTCCGCGCCCTGCGCAAAGTCTGCACCTACGGCAAGTCCCGCATCCTGCGCCGTGTCCGCATTTGCGGCTTTATCCGCATTCTGCGCCGAATCCGCGTCTGCAACACCATCCGCTCCCACGGCTTCATCTATATCTGCGTCGTTATCCGCATCCGAGGAGGATGCATTTGCAGATGCATACATCCCCTCGTCTGAGACTTCATTTGCCTCCGCATACAAAGTGCCGGCCTCCCTGGCCGCGTTGTATGCGTCAATTTCGCTGTAGAACCGCTGGGCGGCCCCGCCGGTCGTATCCTCGGCCAGGTCGGTGCCGATTTCCGTAATGATGTCGCGGACGACGTCGTCAAATGCCTCGCGGATCACCTCGTCCTCCATGTCGCCGTACCAGTGGCCAAAGCGCGTGTAGCCCCGGGTCTGGCCGTCGGACACGAGGTAGTTCCGGTCGCTTTCGCGGTAGCCGATGAGGCTTGCGGCCACGTTCACGACGTCCGCGTTCCGGTCGCCGGTCAGGTCCGGGTTTTCCATGTCCCATATGTCATGGTTCTCGATGTCGGCTTCCATGTCCGAGTAGCATTGGAGCGTGTGGACATGGGGCTCCAGGCCGCAAATGACCTCGCCCTCGTCATTGTAGCACGTGTCGTCGTGTTCGTGTTCGACCCAGCCGCACAGCGCGTCCTGGTTGCTCATCGTGATGGCCGGCAAGACCATGGCGTAGGTCGTGCAGAACACGGTGATGCTTGCCAGGACGCTGATGACTTTCGCCCAGCGGCTTTTTCTGGTGCCTTCCAGAAGCCTTTCTCTATTATCCATTTCGCCAAATTTCATGCTGTCATCCCCTCCGATATTTGCCTTGAGACCCTCTCATGAACGATTCAGCTTAAAACATTTATGGCAAGCTGGGGCTAAAAGGCCGCGCAGGGAAAATGCCCGTTTTGCATCGGAATCATTCATGACAGAAGTCCTAAATTTATGTCGAAAATGCGCTCTGGACGCCCAAAAGATCATGGTCATTTTACCAACTGCGCCAGGGCATAGTATGTGCATAATATACAGATACTCCATTTAACCATACCCCAAAAATTGTGAATTTTCAAGGGGATTTCTTTATTATTATTGATATGCTTTATGCCCATTTGTGCATTTTGACAAAAAGAGAGGGCAGTGCCCCGCTCTTCCTTACGATTTTTAGGGATGGCGGAGATTCTAACACCGGTAATACCTTTTTCGGTTACTTATCCAAGAAAGCCCATTTTGCACCGGTATCATATATTGCATTCTCACCGCTAAAGCCGTATGATGGGCGGGAAGGGCGAAGGTCTTCATTACCTATGCACGGATTTTGCACTGAAATCATTTATTTCAGAATCCTTACATCTTCGAGAACGGAGGAAGCCATGTTAAGACGTTTTTTGAGCCTCAATTCGCTGGAAGAGGGCACCCGGCTCTATCATTACACGAGGTGCCAGAGCGCCCGCGAAATCCTGCGGGGGCACAGCTTTTTTGCGACCAACACGCAGTTTCTCAATGACGTGAATGAGATTCAGTATACTCTGAGCGTCATGGAGGATGTTTTGAATGAGGTAGAGCCGGCCATGTGGCGCGGGATGCTGAGGCACATGGTCATGGAGAACGTGCAGGAATTCCACAAATATGAATACTACCTGCTCTCGTTCAGCACAAAGCCGGACAGCCTGACCCTTTGGGCGGAATTTGGAGACAGGACGGGCTACAACCTGGAGTTCGAGGGGTGCGAGCTGCGGAGGCGCATTATGGAGAACACGAAGATTTTCTGCGACGGGTACGTGGTCTATAACAAGGACCGGCAGAAAGCGCTTCTTAGGGAGCTGATCAACGAGAAAATCCCGCAGGAACTGAACTGGTCGACGGGGAGCATCATGGAGGCGGTGCGGAGGGGCGAGAACGGGCCATTTGAAGAATACAAGCACAACGTCCAGAAAGCCCTGGCGCTGCATTCGCTGTTCTTCAAGCAGCCGGAATTTGCATCGGAGAGGGAATACCGGTTCGTGTTCCGAAATCCGCCGAACGAGGTGTGCTTTCGGGAGCAGAGCGGGTTCCTTCTGCCGTATATCGTGCTGAATTGCTCGATGGAGGAGCGGCTGCCCGTGCTGGGCGTGACGGTGGCGCCGAAGAATCATACGGACCTGGCGAGGCGGGGGATGGAGTATTACCTGGATTCGCTGGGGTATCGGGTGCCGGTGAGGCTGTCGCAGCTTAAGCTGAGGTATTGAAGGGGGCGGAGCATAAATCCATCCTTCATTCCTGCTGCCAACTTGGAGCGTAGCAACGCACCTATATTATTATTTTTTTTTCACGCCCTAACAATCCCAAATGTGTTATACTAGGATAAATTACAGCGACATGCCGAAACCTATCCCGCATGTCGCAATCCTGACCATGCAGCTTAGGATTGCGTCATATTTTAATGTCCCGATTTCTATCTATATACTTAAAATTTCGGACATTAATATTTGACCTAATCCTAAGCACCGCATTCATTTGCAACACGAGTCCCTACATAAAAATCACAGGAGGTATGATCATGGCAGTTAATCGTTTTGTACTCAACGGTATCTCTTATCACGGCCACGGGGCCATCAAGGAAATCCCGGGGCTCATCAAGGCGCGGGGCTTCAAGAAGGCTTTCGTGGCATCCGACCCGGACCTCGTGAAGTTCGGCGTGACGGCAAATGTCACCAATCTCCTCGATGAAGCCGGCATCCCTTACACGGTTTACAGCGACATCAAGCCCAATCCGACGATTGAGAATATCCAGCACGGCGTGGAGGCTTTCAAGGAGTCCGGCGCGGATATGATGATTACCATCGGAGGCGGCTCCTCCATGGACACCGGCAAAGGGATCGGCATCATCGTCAACAATCCGGAATTTGCGGATGTCCGCTCGCTCGAGGGCGTCGCACCGACGAAGAAGCGCACGGTCTTCACGATCGCGGTCCCGACGACGGGCGGCACCGGCGCCGAGTCCACGATCAACTACGTGGTGACGGACGTGGAGAAGAAGCGGAAATTTGTCTGCGTAGACCCTAACGACATCCCGGACATCGCGGTCGTCGACCCGGACATGATGGCTTCCATGCCGAAGGGCCTGACCGCTTCCACGGGCATGGACTCGCTGACCCACGCGATCGAGGGCTACACGACGGCGGCCGCATGGGAGCTGTCCGACGTCCTGAATCTCGAGTCCATCCAGCTTATCGGCAAGAACCTTCGGAAGGCTGTTGCAAATGACCCCGACGGCCGGGAAGGCATGGCCCTGGCTCAGTATGTGACAGCGATGGCTTATTCAAATGTCGGCCTCGGCATCGCTCATTCCATGGCCCACACGCTCGGCGCCGTTTATGACACGCCGCACGGCGTGGCCTGCGCGATGATGCTTCCTATTGTTATGGAGTTCAATGCGGAGTACACGGGCGAGAAGTTCAAGGCAATCGCCGAGGCTCTGGGCGTCGATACGGCCGGCATGGACCAGGCCGCATACCGCAAGGCGGCTGTCGATGCGGTCCGCCAGCTCTCCGTCGACGTGGGCATCCCGACAAAGCTTGACAAGTTGAAAGAAGAGGATCTTGACTTCCTGGCCGAGTCTGCTGCGGCTGACGCTTGCGAGCCGGGCAATCCGAGAAGGGCTTCTATCGACGAGTTCAAGGATATGTTCAGGAAATTGATGTGAGCGTGATTGTGCGGGAGAGGGGAATCCTCTCCCGCTTTTTTTTCTGTTCGGGCGGCTCGGCTTCGGCTCGGCTCCGGCCCGGCTC
>JAUMWM010000312.1 GCA_030529705.1 Lachnospiraceae bacterium | reverse complement strand
ATTTCTAGGCCCAAAATAACCGTCCCCGCGGACCGAAATTTTTTGGCCCAAAAGGACCGTCCCCGCAGGCCGAAAAAGAGGCGGCCAAAAGGCCGCCTCTTTTTCGATAAAATTCTATATTATGATTACAGTCTCTCGCCCTTCTCGATATCCAGGAAATACTTGTATGTATCGACCTTGATCTCACCGCAAGCCGCCTCGTCGCAGGCGATGATTGCGCCATTGTGCATCTGGATCGCGCTGCATGTCCACATCGAGCTGACGCTGCCCTCGACAACCGCTGCCAGGGCGCGAGCCTTGTTGTGGCCGTTGATCAGGATGAGGACTTCCTTGGAATCCATGACCGTGCCGATACCAACGGACAGAGCTTTGGCCGGAACCTTCTCCGGATCATTGTCGAAGAAGCGGGAGTTTACGATGCGCGTATCCGTCGTAAGGATGCGGACGCCAGTCCTTGATTTCAGAGACGTGAACGGCTCATTGAACGCAAGGTGGCCGTCAACGCCGATGCCGCCCATGAAAAGGTCGATTCCGCCGTAAGAAGCAATCTTCTCTTCGTAACGAGCGCACTCGGCTTCCGGATCATCCGTCATGCCATTCAGGATATTGATATTCTCCGGCTTCATATCAACGAGCTTGTTAAAGAAATAATAGTGCATGAAATACCAATAACTCTGGTCATGCTCGCGCGGAAGGCCGAGATACTCGTCCATATTGAAAGTCACAACATTGCTGAAGCTGACTTCGCCGGCATTGTTCATCCTGGCAAGTTCCGTATAGACGCCAATCGGGGAAGAGCCCGTCGGAAGACCGAGCACGAACGGCCTGTCTTCTTTGTGGGCGTTGATTTTTGCAGCGATGTAATGCGCTGCCCATTTGCTCATATTGTCATAGTTCTCCTGAATAACTAAACGCATAGTAAACCTCCAACTTATACCGATTGATATGTTTTGTGCAAATGCCGCCTATCCGACATTTGCACCGTTTATGATTCTACCTTGTTTCAGCTATACATTCAAGATTTTTTGCAAATCAATTTCTGCAAATATTATCTCAACGTTTCTGCTCGCGCTTCCACGCCAAACTCGTCCGTGTTCGTAATGCATTGTATGTCATCCTGAGCATAGCGAAGGATCTTTTACCAAAAACAAATGCTTTAAGTAAAAGATCCTTCGCTTACGCTCAGGGTGACACCCAATATTTGCAAAAAGACAATTTCTGTGCTAAAGCGCAGACAGTGACATCACGACCACCGGGTCCACTGGACAAGCCTTACCACCTCGCCGATATACATATCATGGGCGGCCTGCCCGGCATAAAGATCCCGGGCCACCGACTCGGGCATATTTGCCACATCCAGCTCCTGCCTGAACAGCTTCCGGCACACGACCGTGAGCTCGGCTTCCTCAAATGAAACCGTCCCATCCACCTCTTTCGCCGTAAGCCCCGATGCATTCATCTTGTCCATCTCCCTGCCGGATTTCGATCCGAGCACGCCGAGGACTTTCCGATAGGATTGCGGATAGAAGCTGATCGTGAAATACCCGTTATTCTCCATAAAATCATGCGTGTATCTGGACTTCCTCACGTATACCGTGGCGACGGGTTTGTTCCAGAGCGTGCCCAGTCCGCCCCAGCTGATCGTCATAGTATTGAATCTGTCCATGGTCCCCGCCGTAAGCAGCGCCCATTTCCTGTCGAACAGTGAAAAGATGTCTGTACTGAATTCCATAGAATATCCTCCTTATATAAAAGCGGTTTTCCGTCCGCCCTTTTTCTTACTTACAGAGGCCAATCTAAATGTCTCCTTCAATTATCTTCGTCCTTTGGAGAAGGTTCTTTTGAGCCAAATATTTTCGGCCCGGAAGAGCCGTCCCTGCGGGCCGAATCCCGCAGCCTTTCCCGGACCTGTCTTGCAAGCTCATTCTCCTCATCCAAAACACCTGTCTCCCCGTCCCCGTAAACGATACGATAATATGCGCCGAACACCCTCCTGATATCCGGCCTAAAATCCTCGGGCGCCAGCTCGACATAATCCGACAAAAGCCCTCTGTCGGTGAAGCCCTCGCCCGCTCGCCGCAGCAGGATCTTCCTGATCATCCCGACATCCATTTGCAGCCTTTCCTCCGGCGTCCCCAGCCTGTACCGCATCCTGCGGGCAATCAAAGCCCCCATGACAAGCACAAAAACCAGCACCAGAATGCCGGAAACGACCGCTGCGGCAATTTGCAAAATGCGCCGCGTCTCCCGCTTGCGGGTACCTCCGTCCTCCGGCAATGCGCCTCCCTCCGATAACGCTTCCTGCCCGGACGGCCCGTCCTGCATTTCTGCAAATGACGGCAGCCCCGGCACCTCCGCACCCGAAACATCACGCTCCGGGGCTGACCCGCCGTCCGGCCTGCGACGCCAAGTATAATCCTCGGCTGGCCTGTAGGCGGCAGTCGGTTCAAATGAGACCCAGCCGGCATTTGCGATATATGCCTCAGGCCAAACGTGCGCACAGTTCGAGCTTACCTCATAAGTATCCTGCCCGTCAAACGGAAACACGTAACGATATCCCGAAACCGCTCTCGCCGGAATGCCGGCAAGCCTCAGCAGCATGACCATGGAAGAAGTGAAATGCACACAGTACCCCTCCCGCATATCGAAGAGGAACCTTTCCGCTATGTCCGCCATGCCGGAAGAAGTCGACATGTCTGATTTCGGGTCGTAGCCGCCGACCGCATCCGTGGTGTAGCGATACTGCCTTAGATACTTTTCGATGATTTTGCACTTGTCGTAGGCGCTGTCGGCATTTTGGGTGAGTTCATTCGCCAGATTGCGGAGACGGGCGCTTGCGCCTTCCGTGCCTATGTAGGGGGAATCATCCGGCTCCTGCGCCGGCTTCGGCTCCTGGTCCGGCTCTCGCGCCTGAGTTGGCTTCGG
>JAUMWM010000311.1 GCA_030529705.1 Lachnospiraceae bacterium | reverse complement strand
AAAATTTTTTGACCCAAAAGGACCGTCCCCGCGGGCCGAACTTCCCATGTCATCCTTTGCTACGCTCAGGATGACATCGACTTTTACGCAAACACAGGTGATTTCTGAGCAAAAGTGTGAATAGTAACCCTTCTCCCTTACGGCAGATCCGGCATCCAGAATTCATTTGCATAGACGTCCGTGATCTTGTACATAGGCCTCGAAGTATCCGCCGCGTCAAGGGCAATGTTGGATATCTCGATAACGTGCTTCGGATCAATGGTCAGCTCATTTCCGGTCGCATACTGATCCACGTATTCCCCCTCGTAGGTGTAATAATCCGTGGCAAATGTAATCTTCGCCCCGGCAAGCTCCTCGTCATCGATCGGCTCGATCTTGCCGAGGATCTGCTCCGGTGCGTTTATGTTCTGAACTGTGCTGATGCCGATGACCGATCCGTTCGGATCCTCGCTCGTAAACTTCACGATCACGTTGCAGTCCGTCTCATCATTTAGAATTGCCGGTATACGGCCGAAGACCGTGTAGGAGTTTTCGTCCATGAGGGAGAGGACGACATAGTAAGGCGCAATCTTCCCGTCCAGGGCCAGCCATGTGCCGTCCCAGGAGCCAACGAAATCCATGTCATCATCAAACTCCACGATATTGTCCACGCCGAGATCCAGATATCCCGTCCCGTCGTCATAGAAAAGGCTGAATTCGATCTTCTCAATCAGATCCCACGTCTCATCCGGGAGGGACAGCACGTAACCGCCGTCCTTTTCCGTCCAGACGAGCTGAGACGTGTCAATCGTCGTCCCTGCGTATTGGTCCTGCTTCTCCTTAATCAGGTCCGTATCCAGCCAGCCGGAATTCTCCTCCGTCAGGCCGTTGACCTCCGCGCCCGGGGCGAGAGACCGGCTTGAAAGGAAAGCATTGAAGAGCTGGCCGATGATTTCGGCAGACCCGTTGCTTCCGCCGTAGGCGCTGTAATCATAACCGCCGGAAGACGAGCCCGAATACGACCCATAGGAACTTCCCGATGAACTGCCCGTACCGTACCCGCCTCCCAAGAGCTGGTAGAGCGGCGAGGACGAGCCGCCGGCACTGATCTGCCCGCCTACCACGAGACTGGCAAATGACTTGCACGCTTTCGTATAATTCTCGTTGTAATTCGTCTTGTTCAGCGTCGAGAGAACCGTGTCCACGTAGGACATCCGCTTATACGGGAAATAGGCCGCCATTCCGTACGCGCTGCGGAAGTTGCTGCTTGTGCGGTTATATTTGACGATGCTGCGGAGGGCGTCTGCCAGGGCATTGCTCTCCTTGGAGTTGATCCTCGTGCAGAAATCGATCATGTCAATCTGGTCGATCTTGGTCGAGGCGGCGAATTCCAGGGTGGCGGAGCGGGCATTTGCAATATTTATGTACTGGTCCCCGCGGATATTGTCATTCAATGTCGATGCAAATGCATCCAGCGCCTCGGGTATCGTTCCGGCCGCCTCGGCCAGGTCGACCACCGAGAGGGTCGTGGAATCGCCCCGGGTCCGCTTTGCGTTGTCGCTCGTGAACGTGTCGCAAATGACCTTGCCCACGGAAAGCGTATCCATGGACGGGTTGCTGCTTAGCTGGCTGAGCCATGTCGTGTAGTACCAGCCATAGCCCGGCTCAGTCTCCTCGGATGCGATCAGGTAATCCGCGTAGGGTTCCACCGCCATCGCATTTTCAAGCGTCGCCATCAGGCAGGCGTCGAAGCCGACGAAGTCGAATTTCACGCCGCCGTCGTTCAAAGCCTGCGAAATTCCGTCAAGGCTCATGGAGCCGCTGGACTGGAATTTCTCGTCGACGCCAAATCCGGACAAGGTTCCCCCGCCGTGGTCCCAGAGGATAAGGCCGTATCGGCTGGCCGGGAACTTGCTCTTGCAGTATTTGATGAAACCGGAGAGCGTGGACGGCTTCGTCATGGGAACGTTGCCTTCATTATTGCTCAGCCTTTCCACGCCGCCTTTCACGACCTGATAGATTTCATTTGTGGAATTCGAGAACACGGAATTCTTCCATCTCTTGCAGCCGCCCGTGTAGATAATGACCTTGACGCGGTTTGTGTCGAGAGAGGAATTGATCATCTCCTGGAGGTCATTTGTCGCCATGGCGTAGTTGGACTCGAGGTCCGTCCCGCACATGTAGACCATGATCGTGGCAGTATCCTTCCCGCCGCCGAGGAGTTTCGTGAACTTGTCTCTGGCTTTATTGGAGACAACCTCGTCCACCGCATCCGTGTTGTTGTCCTCCGTGGTGGCCGGGGCGGTGTAATAGCCGTTCGACCCGTAGGAGCCGATGCTGCCCGAGCTTTCCTGGCTGCCCGTGGACGCATTCTCCTGCTGGGACTGCTGGCCGGACGTAAAATAGTCGTAGAAAGAGGTGCCCTGGGTGCTGGTGTAGCTGGAAGAGGTACCTGACTGGCCGGTTCCCGTGCTTGTCGTGGCCGTCTGGCCGCCCCCGCCGCCGAAAAGCATGTACAGCGCTATGGCAACGATGGCCAGCGGCGACAGTTTCGCGATTCCGCTGCCGGCCCTCTTCGGCCCGCCTGAATGCCCTCCGCCAGAACCCTTGCCGGAGCCTCCGAATCCATCCGTGACTTTGCCGCCTTGGGTTCCGCGCTGCGACTTCGCCTTGCCCCGGCCTTCTCCAACTTTGTTTATGGAGCCTGTGCCGCTGGTAACGTGTTTTTCACGTCCCTGAAATTTCTGATTGCGATCCATATGCGTCTCCTTCCCTTGGTTATATAATGTGGTGCAGATGGAGAGTTCTGCACAATGCCGCCTGAGCTGAACTAATTATAATTGTAAACGCTTGCAGGGGATTTGTCGAGAGGTTCGGCCCGCGGGGACGGTCCTTTTGGGTCAAAAATTTTGGCTCTTCTGCACTTTCGGTAGATGTAAAGAGAAATATTTGTACA
>JAUMWM010000310.1 GCA_030529705.1 Lachnospiraceae bacterium | reverse complement strand
AATTTTTTCGACCCAAAAGGACCGTCCCCGCGGGCCGAAGCCGCTCTTGTAGGATTCCCCCGTTTACTATATAATGACACTGTACTACCCTCCCCACGAAAGGAAACCGCCTTGGAACAGTCAGAAATCACCCGCCTGCCACTCTACCGCGATCTGCCGCATGCCAGCAGCGAAACCGGTGCACCCCTGGTCCAACACATTGAAACCGGAAAAACCTACGTAAAAAAAGAGCTGTCGGATTATGACCGCAGCGTTTTTGAATACATCCGTATGAGGGACATTCCCGGCATCCCGAAGATCTTCGACATCATTGAAAACTTTGCAGACGATGGGCTTCCGGACACCCTGATTGTTATTGAGGAATACATTACCGGCAGCCCCTTACGCACCGTGCTGGACGCATACGGTCCGATCAAGCCCGACATTGCGCTTGATTACATGATCCAAATATGCCAGTCCCTGCTCCCGCTCCATGACCGGAAGCGTCCAATTGTACACTGCCGGATCATGCCGGAAAATATAATTGTCACACGGACCGGCAATGTCTACCTCATCAATTTTGACGCAGCAAAGGAAATCGACCCGGATTCTGCCAATTTCAAAGCTATGAACGCTGGAAGCAATCAGAACGCTTATATCGCATCCGGGCAGTTTGAATTTCTTCCGCCCTCGACCCGGACCGATGTCCTGGAGTGCGGCTCCCTGTTCCGCGAAATGATTACGGGCGTTTCCCCGGCATCCCCCACGCCGAAAGTTTCCATGCTTGACAGGCCGGAGGTCGAACTCTTAGAGCCCATCATCACAAAATGCACCGAAACGGATCCGGCGGCCCGCTATGCCGACGCGGCGGAACTCCTGGCCGCCCTGAAGGAAGTCGTGCCGGAAATCGAGCGTCTCCTTGCCGAGAGGATGCCGACCTCCAGAAAAAGGTTGCTGCTGAGGGTTCTCACGTTCATCATTTTCCTCATGGCAATCCTCATCCTCGCCTGGTTCTTATCCGGCGGAAGATTTATGTAAACACGGGTATAACCATGATGCAAAAGGAAGCGATGTGTCCGGAATGGGGAAATCTATGTAAACACGAGCATAACCGCTAAGGTTCTCTGTCATTTACGAGCGTTAGCGAGGAGCCTTTACATTCAACGGATGTTATGTGTATAAGATCCTTCGCTTACGCTCAGGATGACAATTCCCTTACGCGGCTTAAGCGAATAATTTAAGATCCTTCGCTTACGCTCAGGATGACATGTGAATAAAATAACGCAGGAGAGGGGACATCCCTCTCCTGCTATCATTCTTATTTCTTTATAGTCTTCTCATAATTCTGCATATCTTTGAACAGCGGGCCGACCAGCAATATCATGCAGATAGCGTTCGGCACGATCATAAGCGCATTCAGAATATCCGAGATATCCCATGCGATCTCGAATGCGGAAACACACCCGATGAATGCAACTAACGAGAAAATGACTCGGTATGCCATTGCCGCCCCCGTGCTCCTCGTCAGGTACTCAAGCGCCTTCTCACCGTAATACTCCCAGCCGAGAATCGTTGAAAATGCGAAGAGAGCCAGCGCCAGCGCAACAAGCCATGCACCAAGCGGGCCTAGCGTTGATTCAAATGCGCGAATCGTGAGCGGAGCCCCCTGCAGCACGGTCTCGCCGTCCACGACGACTTCCTCCATAACGCCGCTGGTCAGGATGGCAAGACCCGTCATGGAGCATACGACAAATGTATCCCAGAACGTTCCCGTCTCGCTGATATAGGCCTGCTTGATATAGTCATCGCTCGTCGCGGCCGCCGCCGTGATGGCTGCGGAACCCATGCCGGCTTCATTTGAAAAGCATCCGCGGGCAACGCCCTTGTTCATGGCCTGAGCCATGGAAGCTACGACCGTGCCGGCCGCGCCGCCGCCGACAGCCTGCGGCGAGAACGCCATGCGGAACATCGTGACAAATGCTCCCGGAACCGCCGTGATATGCATAAGGACCACGATAAGCGCCCCCACGAAATAGAAAATGGCCATGAACGGAACGATGACGGAGGCGACATTTGAGATACTCTTAAGACCGCCCACGACGACGATCAGGGTCGCCCCGCCGACCACGATGCCAACTACCCACATCGGGATGCCGGCAATCGTCTGCATGGCGGACGCGATGGAGTTGCCCTGCGTAAGATTTCCGATGCCGAAAGATGCGACAACGGCAAATGTTGCAAATGCGATCGCCAGGCCTCTTCCGAATCCCTTCCACTTGTCACCGTATACGATCGGGATGCCACGCTCCATGGACATCATCGGGCCGCCGAGCATCTCGCCCTTCTCATTCTTGATTCGATAGCGAACGGCCAGGGCGCACTCCGTAAACTTCGAGGTGAGTCCGAATGCCGCCGAGATCCACATCCAGACCAGGGCGCCGGGACCGCCGACCGCCAGTGCGGATGCGACGCCGGCGATGTTGCCGGTTCCGATCGTGGCTGCAAGGGCAGTACAGAGAGCTGCAAACGGCGAGACGTCGCCTTCGCCTTTCGTCTCTCTCGCTTCTTTTGAAATCGTGTTGCCGATGGCGTGGCCCAGATTTCTCCAGCACAGGAACTTTGTGCGGATCGTCAGGTAGATGCCGGTGCCGACCAGCACGGTCAACATGATCGGCCCCCATACGACGCCATCGATCGCCTCAAGGATACTGATTAAACCTTCCATAATTTCCCTCCTCTGTGAAAATTCGATATCTTGCCGACTTAATTGAAAAAACCGATGCATATTATAGAAATGCATCGGTTTCCATGCCGACAACAATACGTATAATAATACATACATCGCCAACACATTTCAACATTTTTTCACAAAAATGGGGGAGAAATCGGCTTGCAGCCGGCTTCGGTTCGTGGCTTTGGCTTGCGGTCGGCTTCGGCCCGCGGGGACGGTCCTTTTGGGTCAAAATTTT
>JAUMWM010000309.1 GCA_030529705.1 Lachnospiraceae bacterium | reverse complement strand
ATCGGACTAGTATAGCATATCATTTTCAAAGCTTCAACTTTAAAAATAACGTAACATCTTTTCGCAGTTTACTGTTCTCTTTTCCGCTTTGAAACAGAGAAAAAACCTCTTGCATTCATGTAATTACTGCTTTATACTCATGGTATTCACTTTCTGACAAGAAGCATCATCGGACTTTTCGTCCGCATTATCCTTTTTTAATTCCAACTGTACGGTTTCCCTTTTTTAGCTGTTTTCTGGTATCTTGTTATCCCGAACACTGCGTTTACATTTTTATAAAGGAGCAATATGGAAACTATCGGAAAATACCGCATTCTCGGCAAAATCGGCCAAGGAGGCTCCTCCAGCGTTTACCTTGTAACCGATGACAGAATAGATAAAAAATGGGCCATCAAAGCCATCCCAAAGTCTCTCGCCCAGAAAGACGGCATCCTCCTGCTCAGAACGCTCGACCATCCGTCCCTGCCCAGAATCGTCGAGGAGATGGAGAGCAGTTCCTCTTTCTTTGAAGTCATGGACTACTTTGAAGGGCAGGCATTGGATGAATGGTGCCAAAAAGGCATTTCCTTCTCTGATGCCTTGCGCATATCCGGGGAAATCCTCGAAACGGCCGCCTATCTTCACGGACAATCTCCCCCCGTAATCCACCGGGACATCAAGCCCGCCAACTTCATAATCACCTCCGACGGCAGGGCAAAACTGGTCGATTTCGACCTGGCAGTTTCCGGCGAGAGGCAGGGGCTGCTGCCGATGGGGACAAGAGGATACGCGCCGCCCGAGCAATACAGAGGGATATGCAGCATGCGCGGAGACGTTTATGCCATCGGAAAAACACTCTCCTTCCTCTTTTCGCGCGTCTTACCGAGATCCATAAGCCCGCTCGACCGCCCTGTATTAAAACGCGCATATGCGGTCTGCGAAAAGGCTGCATCAGACCAACCCGAAAGGCGTTACGCCAACGCCGGGGATATGTATGAAGCATTTGGCAAATGCATCCGCCTGAAAAAGTCCTTCCGGCCCATCCTTGCCGGTTCCATAGCGGCCATTCTTTTCCTTATCCTTCTTCTTTCCGGTCATAGCGTGCTGCGGGATGCCCTTGCAGAAAATTACCGCCGGACAGTCACACGGAACTTTGCAAATGCCTCCTCCCTCTTAAGCGAGTCCATCCATCCGGATTTGGATTCTGCCTACGAAGCTGCAAAAAAATCTGACGAACTCATTCGGAGCACGAAACATTTGCTTGCCGCCCTGCCCCCGGAAGATAAGGCCGCATTGACCGATCAATACTATGCCCTCCACCACTCCGCCCTGGTCATAATGGGTAGCACGGCGGAGACGGAAAGCAGCCGGGCTGAGGCATATCGAACCTGCATATTAGATGACCTGGAGTACGAAGAGCATTTGAAAACAAATGGCCGCACAGCCGAACTCTTTAGCCTCTATCTGAATAACGCCGCCCTCAGTAAGATAATCGGGGATACCGGCAGTGAGCAGAGATACTACGAGAAGGCCCTCGCCCTGCCCGGCATCCCTAAAGAAGAGCGCAGCCGCCTCATGCGCGCCGTACCTTCCTTGGGATTATGACATAACTTGTAACTGTTCACACCCAATTTCGCCCTTGTCATCCCATAACTAAACAGAAACAATAGAAATCTCATAAAAGGGAGGACCATCATGAATCTACGCAACTACTCACTCATACGCCCATTCTCCAAATCGGCGCTCGTCATTCTCCTAGTTTTATGTATTTTCCTATACTCCCTAAATACGGCCAGGGCAGAAGGAGAATTTCTGTTATCCATCGGAGACAAGTTTCAAATCCCATGCCTTCCGCAGTCCGGCAGCGGCCAGGAATATGAAATCCTCATAGAAAATCCTGACATCGTCGGTCTCGATGAGACCGGCAAATGCATCGTCGGCGTCGCCCCCGGCACCACGGAAGTCACAGTCATCCTGTATGACCCGGGAGCTGTCTATGCATATGGGTTTACAGTTCTAGGCTACGGCGAGCAACCATCTGACGCTTTCCATGACGGCATAGACTCTGTCGGCAACGAATGGGGTGCGTATGAGACAACAGAAGACCCTTACTATGGCCAAGCAAATGCTGATACTCCTGAACAGGGCGGCTGGGAAGGTACCCTTGAGAACGACAACGGACAAGTGATTGGAGATGATACGGACAGGGGCAACAGCGGGCAAAATGGCGGAAACGGCAATGGACAAAGCGTAGGAAACGATACGGATGGGTACAACTATGGGCAAAATGGCGGAAACACATCAGGCGGAAGCGGCAACGGACAGAGCGGCAGGAGCGATGCGAACGGAAGCGGAAATGAATCTGGCGGCAGGAGCGATGCGGACGTAAACGGAAATGAACCAGGCGGAAGGAAAAAAACAAATGGCGACACGTCGCCAAGTGGCGGAGACGATTCCGGCAGCAACTACGGGTATAGTTACGGTAATGAAACAAGCAACAATGCATCCGGATACAGTTTGGGCGAAACAGAGAGTTATCCCGATGGCAACGGAGAGTATACGGGCAATGCCGATTCTACGAGCAAGCCCATGTCGGACGAAGCAGCCGACTGTCCGATCTTCTTCTCCCACGGTGCGGGTAAATACGATATCCTGGTTCCATCCCACTACTCGCTTTGGATCAGCGTCAGGAGCCGTAGGCCATTTTCCATCCTCTATATCGGGGCAGATGGGATGCCGATATCCTACCGCTTGGAAAAAAACATGATATATATAAAATCAGATGACATCCCTCCGGGACGCCATCTGATTCAGGTCATAGCCGCCAATGCGGCCAATCAGATTTTTATAATGGACGATTATCCTGTTTATCGCTGACGTTTTCGGCCCATGGCTTCGGCTTGCGGTTTCGGCCCGCGGCTTCGGCCCATGGGGACGGTCCTTTTGGGTCAAAAAAATTTGACCCAAAAG
>JAUMWM010000308.1 GCA_030529705.1 Lachnospiraceae bacterium | reverse complement strand
CATATCTTCTGCATCAAAACGGGCCTCCCCCCGGGCCCGAAACCACGGGCCGAACCCATGGGACCCCCACGGTTCGAGCCCCTGCAAGCAGAACCCCACGCATAAAATAAAAACTCTGTCTTTAAGCAGAATTTGATGATATAATCCCCTGTGGGGATGCCTTCAAAACTTTCGAAAGGAAGAATAGGAAGGAGTTTTTTCTGCGTAAATTGGCAAGACATCTCACGAAATGGAACATCTCCATGTTGCGAATCGCATGGGAAGGAATATCCCATTCTACGTATCGCATGGGAAGGAACGTCCCCATTCTATGAAGGTCCTGCCTCATGCAGATTAGGTTGGATGCAATGGTTTTGGCTCAAAAGGACCGTCCCCATGGGCCGAACCCAGGAGCCGAAAGCTGATATATTGCAAGAAAGGATTGTTATGAAAGAGTATACACCGGTTAAAGAAGGGAAAGTCAGGGAGATTTATGATATCGGCGATGCGCTGGTTATGGTTGCGACGGACAGGATCTCGGCATTTGACGTGATTCTGAAGAATAAGGTTGAAAAGAAAGGGAAGGTGCTCACGCAGATGAGCAAATTCTGGTTCGATTTCACCGCCGACATCCTGCCGAACCACATGATCAGCGTTGATGCGGCGGACATGCCGGAGTTCTTCCGGTCGGCGGAGTTCGATGGAAACAGCATGCTTTGCAAAAAGCTGCAAATGCTCCCGATTGAGTGCATTGTGCGCGGATACATTACGGGCAGCGGATGGGCGAGCTATAAGAAGGAAGGAACCGTCTGCGGGATCCGTCTGCCGGAAGGGCTTCGCGAATGCGACAAGCTGCCGGAGCCGATCTACACGCCCAGCACGAAAGCGGAGATCGGGGATCACGATGAGAATATCAGCTTTGAGAAGAGCATCGAGGTTCTTGAAAAGCAGTTCCCGGGGAAGGGCGAGGAGTATGCGAAGACCCTCCGGGACTGCACGATAGGGCTCTATAAGAAGTGCGCGGATTATGCGCTCTCCCGCGGGATTATCATTGCGGACACGAAATTTGAGTTCGGACTCGATGAGGATGGAAACATCGTAATCGGCGACGAGATGCTCACGCCGGACTCCAGCCGCTTCTGGCCGCTGGAAGGTTACGAGCCGGGCCATGGGCAGCCGTCATTTGACAAACAGTACGTGCGCGACTGGCTGAAAGCGAATCCGGACAGCGACTACGACCTTCCGCAGGAGGTCATAGAGCAGACGACCGAGAAGTACGTGGAGGCGTATGAGTTGCTGACGGGGGAAAAGCTTTAAAACTGTACGGTTCAAAGCGCAACAAAAATATAACAATGGACTGGCATTTAGAAATTTTGGAAAAACTTTAAAACTGTACGGCTCAAAGCGAAACCGCATTGGAAACCTTAAAGAAATCGCAGGAGAAGGAACGTCCCTCTCCTGCGATTTTAATTGGTATGAGGAACGTAGTCAAAAATGCTTTGTACCCGATAAACAATCTCAAGAAGCATCTCCCCGAAAAGATGTCCTCTGACAGTGCATCCTCTGCCTTGTACCGAAACTGTAGCTAGTTCTTCACATAGAACAATCCCCTTGACAGAGTCTGTATCAATTGTTATATGCAGTGGATCGGGCTTTGCCTCTTTCACGATGGGACAAACAATCACATTGCCGGACTGATTATAGAAAGCTGAACTGACCACTAGAAACGGAACCTTGGCTCTGTTCACCCTTATGATGTCCCCTTGATCAATCTGCGTCATCCAGCCATTTGTCAATTCCTATTCCCTCCCCGAAATCAAATTCTTCATATGGTCCAAGTTTTCCCCCAAACGGTTTGGCGTATTCTTCCAGTGTCCTTCGGCAAACGGTCTTTTCCACAATTAGACGATTGCCGTCTACTTTCATTGTTAGTTCATCGTTAGGTTTAATATGTAATTTTTTCAATATTTCTTTTGGTATACGAATGCCCTGGCTGTTTCCCCAGGAACTTAAAGTAACATTCCCTGTCAAATTCATAAAAATCTCCTTATTTGTCAGAGCGGATTATCTGGTCAATGAAGAACATCATATAAGTATATACATAGTATATACTCAAAGGCTGTTTTTGACAACAACAAATGTTGTAAAAGAAACGACAGTTTTTCGATGAAGAGTCCTGCAAAAAATGCTACAATATCTAAAAGAGATGTTTTGGGAGAAGGACGATCCCGCGAAATCCCGATGAGGAGGCAACTGTGGTCCGCCTGAGAAGCGGCAAATTATGTCTGTTTAGGCGAAAAGCGAGGGAGGTATATGTATGATCAAATCGAAGAATCTCATTCTTGGCATCTGCGCCCATGTGGATGCGGGCAAGACCACTCTCTCGGAAGGGCTTCTGTATCTGGGAGGGAGCATCCGCAAGATGGGGCGGGTGGATACCGGCGATGCCTTTTTGGACACGGACGAGATGGAACGGGCGCGCGGGATCACCATCTTTTCGAAGCAGGCGCAGTTTTCCGCCACGCTGGCTGATGGAACGCGGCGCGAGTACACGCTGCTCGACACGCCGGGCCATGCGGATTTTTCGCCGGAGATGGAGAGGACGCTGCAGGTGCTGGACCTGGCGATTCTGGTAATAAGCAGCGCGGATGGCGTGAACGCGCAGGTGAAGACCCTGTGGTCGCTCCTTCGGCATTATCATGTGCCGACCTTCCTTTATGTTAACAAGATGGACCAGATGGAGAATCTGGGCGAGGGGGATGCGAGAAGGGAGGCGCTGCTGGCCGATATACAGGAACAATTGAATGCAAATGCACTCCAGCTCGCTCCTTATGTCTGTGCAAATACGGACAGCCATACGGTAGATATTCGCAGCCGCCTTTTGGAATACCTGGAAAATTCTGACCTCCAGGAGTCCCTCGCCCTCTGCGATGAGGATCTTCTGAACCGCTACATGGAAGGGGAACCCGTCG
>JAUMWM010000307.1 GCA_030529705.1 Lachnospiraceae bacterium | reverse complement strand
GAGATATGGCTAGGTGCATACCTACATCTCTTGAAATTTATTCTTCAGTGCTGGCATAAACTCACGTTCCTATTGAGAATAGAGTATGGTTCTGCTACAATAAGGGGCTGAAAACGAATCACATGACAATGACATCTGCAAAATGCCAGCCAATGAGGTGGATATGGACAATAAAGTAGCATGCAAGCACTGCGGCGAAATGATTGATGCCGATATCGGCTTCTGTCCCATTTGCGGCGCCGTAAATAAGAGGTCTTTCAAAGAAGATCCGGAAAAAGAATACTGCGTCTTCTGCGGAAGCGAACTGGGTGATTCCGAAGCATTCTGCAAAGTGTGCGGCACGCCTGTCAGGAGGAAGCTTACCGACGGGGACGAGGAGAAGAAAACTTCGATCGGTACAAAGCCCGGCCAGGGTCCGCTTGCAAGACGGCCGGCCGCCACGGACGCTTCGGAAAATGCGGAAATCGGAATAACGGATACTTCGGAAAATGCGCAAACCAGAATAACGGATACTTCGGAAAATGCGGAAACCGGAACGACGGATGCAAATAAAACCTCCGCTTTTCTCCGTAAAGCGGAATTGAAAGGGCGGGAAAATGCCGCGAGAGAAGAAGAGTATGAGAAACTCCGCCGTGAAGAGACGCGGGCGTTTCAGGAAGAGCGGGAAAAACTGAGAGTTTCGGCAACCAGGGCATTTGTCCAAGGTTCGCAAATGCAGGAACCCGGCCGGTTCTCTGGCCAAGCCGCTGGAAATGGCGGGAAGACGGGGATATACGAGCCGAAGTCGGCATTTGCAGCATCTGCCCGCCGCAAAGAGGAGTCAAACAGCCCCGTCGGCGGATCGGTGCGGCAGGATGGGGCGTCAGGAAAACAGACATTCCAAGACAAGTCGGCAGATCCTGCGGAGATGGAAAGGATGCGGATCCAGGCGGCTGAAGCGGGCGTGTCCATCGAGGAAATCCGCCTCTTTGAACAGGCCAAGGCCAGCTTTGACTCGGAAAATGAGACGTACCCGGATGATTACAATGTGAATGACTATGCCCAGTTCGACTATTCCCAGTCGAGATACGGGGCTTATAATCTCGGGAGCCTTGATCTGGAAACAATGGAAATTCAGAACCAGGCAGAGGGGCAAACCGGCAGCCAGCCCGAAAATGCCCGGGAATCGCGGGGGCGCAAGGATGAAAAGAGGGAAGAGCGGGGCGTTATCGGCGTTAAAAAGAAGAAGACGCCGCTGCTAGTCCGCCTCTTGGTCTTCTTTATTGCTATATTCGCCGTCGCCGGCCTGGCGGGGATCATCCTGTACGTCGTGCCGGTGGTGCAGAACGTCCACCCGAAAGAGATATTTGTGGAGGACAGCATAGTCACGGACGAGGTGACCATCACCCCGCTTCCGGTCACGACAGCTACGCCGACCCCCAGCCCGACGCCGAGCCCCACCCCGATGCCGACCCCCACGGTCAACGCCATCATTCCTCAGTCCATCACGCCGTCCCCGGTTGCCGAGAAGGCTCCGGTGCCGGCATCTGTAGGAGGCCCGGCGGGGGACGAGGCGGGATATACGGCGATGGAAATTCCTGACGTAGAAGTGCAGGAGTCCGGCTTCGTCATTCCGGACAGCGACACGCGGGTCATGGATCCATCGGAGCTGGACGGGAGGTCTCCGGAGGAGATTCGTTTGATTGCAAATGAAATCTACGCCCGTTACGGTTACATTTTCCGAAACGGATGGTACGTGGATTATTTCGGCAAATATGACTGGTATGACCCGACCGTATCGCCGGAGGATTTTTCGGAGGACGATATGAGCGAGGCGGCTCAGGCAAATATCACTATGATAGCCGAATACGAGGCCGAGCACGGCTACTAAGGGGAGCTTCGGATATAATTGCTTTCAAGAGCGTGGTTGCCTGAGCATCAGGCACTTGGCGGCTGTCCACGGCTTCGGACATAATGCTTCCAACAGCATGGTTGCCTGCGCGTCAGGCACTTGGCGGCCGTTCACAGATTCGGACATCATGCTGTAAACAGCGCAGCTGCCCTGATTTAGTTGTTGTCGGATGCCTTGTCATCCTGAGCGAAGCGAAGGATCTTATACCCACGGCATTTGCTGTACGTAAAGGATCCTTCGCAGAATGGGGATGTTATTTTTTTTGCAGTGTTTTGCCATTTCACACAGAAAAATATTCCTAAGTACTCAGCCCTCAGTTTTCCCGTGTCAGGTTAAAAATCGGGTACTCCGCGTACCCTGCGATTTTTGAGATGATGATATACGGGAATTTGCCAACCTTCTCATTGAGGGCCTGGGCTTCCTTATTATATGCCACGGCGGCATCCTCCGCCGCTTCGAGCGCCTCGGAAAGAGCCTTAGCTTCGCTTTGGGAAGCGGCTTTTTTGGAGGCGTTCATTTTCTCAAATGCCGAAGTAATAGCCAGGAAAGCCTCGCTCTGACCGGACAGAGTTTCGGAAGCCGGATTCTCAGCAGCCGGAATTTTAGATGCCGAGTTTTCGGAAGCCGTATTCCCGGATGCCAGGTTTTCGGCCGCCCGGGTCATTTCCTCCGCCTCGGCGGCCAGGGATTTGTCAGCGGAAGCGGCCGCTTCGGCAAATGCCGGCGCCGCGGCAGCCACGCCTTCCATGCTTTCCGTGAGCGCGGCCAGGGCGGCAGCTGTTGCAACGGTGTGTTTCTCCAGATAATCGTGAGCCGTGATCATGACTCCGAGAATGATTGCGCAGACAGAGACGATGGCGATGGTCTTCTGGGAAGCCCTGCCTTTCGGCGCCGTCCTTCTCATTTGTCGGGAGGTTGAATTGAATCTGTTTCCAATATTTTTCTGAGACATGAGATAATACCTCGCTATTAGATTACCTGCGCTTGCAGGCACAGCCTATCATAACACAATCTATCTGAATAAGGAAGCTTCGGCCCGCGGGGACGGTCCTTTTGGACCAAAAATTTTT
>JAUMWM010000070.1 GCA_030529705.1 Lachnospiraceae bacterium | reverse complement strand
AGGCGGTCAGGGACGCGACGGTTGAAGAACTTAGTTCCGCCCCATCTATGAACAGGAGCGCCGCGCAGAGCGTGTACGATTTCTTTCATCCAACTGCACAGTAGGCCGCATTTGTTGCAAATATGTTATATTTGTCAGTATTCATTGCCACATTTACCATACAATGATATAATTACGGAGTGTGAAACGTACAATTTGCATAAAAAATTGTTTTCCGCATTTCTAAATGCCTAAGACCCTCATGGGAGAGAAAATGAAAACCACAGTAACGTTATCAAAACTGGCGAGCGACTTAAGACTCAAAAATCTGACGCCCGATATAGATATGTCCAAGATTGAACTGACATCGCAGGAAATCAACAGGCCGGCACTGCAACTTGCGGGATACTTTGAGCATTTCGCGAGCGAAAGGGTGCAGATTATCGGCTATGTGGAATACACGTACATCATAGCGATGGAAGAAGAAGACCAGCACGCCTGTTTTGAAAGGTTCATTTCGAGGGGGATACCTTGCGTGATTTTTTCGGCACTGACCGAACCCACGGAAGACATGAGGAATCTCGCCAACCAATACTCTGTCCCCCTGCTGATTTCGGAGAGGACGACGAGCGCATTTATGGCGGAGATTATCCGTTACCTTGGCATGGAACTGGCTCCCAGAATTTCCATGCACGGGGTTCTCGTCGACGTGTACGGAGAAGGGGTGCTCATCATGGGAGAGAGCGGAATCGGAAAGTCTGAGGCCGCTTTGGAACTGGTCAGGCGCGGGCACAGGCTGGTAAGCGACGATGTAGTAATCATCCAGAAAATCACGGACGACACATTGATTGGCTCCGCCCCGGACGTCACGAAGCATATGATCGAACTCCGGGGCATAGGGATTATCGATGTCAAAACCCTGTACGGCGTTGAGCATGTCAAGGATTCGCAGGTTATCGACCTAGTCATTAAATTGGAAGACTGGAAGAAGGACGGCGTGTATGACCGGTTGGGAATCGAGGAGGAGACGACGGAAATCCTGGGGAACAAGGTAATAAGCCATTCCATTCCGATAAGGCCGGGCAGGAATCTAGCTGTCATCGTGGAGGCGGCGGCCGTCAATCATAGGCAGAAGAAGATGGGATACAATGCTGCACAGGAGTTTTATCGCCGTGTGCAGGAAAATATAATAAACAAGAAAGGTGGAAGAATATGAGCAAAGTTTGTTTCGGTATCGATGTAGGCGGGACGACCATCAAGTGCGGTCTCTTTGAGACGAACGGCAGCGTGATTGAGAAATGGGAAATCATTACGCGTACGGAGAACGGCGGGGAGAACATCCTCCCGGATATCGCTGCAACCGTTATGTCCAAGATGGCCATCAAGGGCTATACCAAGGATGACGTAGTCGGCGTCGGCGTTGGTATTCCGGGACCGGTCATGGCCGGCGTCGTCCCGGTTGCCGTTAACCTCCACTGGGGCGAGAAGAATGTGGAATATGAGCTTGGCAAGCTTCTCGACATGAAGGTCCGGGCCGGAAATGATGCAAATGTAGCGGCTCTCGGCGAGCAGTGGAAAGGCGGCGGCGAAGGCAAGGAGAACATGATTATGGTGACTCTCGGCACTGGCGTCGGCGGCGGCATTATCGTGGACGGCAAGATTCTGGAAGGGTCTCACGGCGCAGGCGGCGAGATCGGGCATGCCCATGTCGATGACAGCATCACGGATCCCTGCAACTGCGGCAATTGCGGATGCCTTGAGCAGGTCGCTTCCGCGACGGGCGTTGTTCGTCTTGCCAAGCAGGAACTGCTTGCAAATCCGGTCGCAGTCACGGCCCTTCGCGATATTGAAGTGACATCAAAAGATGTATTTGACGCATTCAAAGATGGGGATGCAGTCGCAACCACGATCGTGAACCGCTTTGCGAAGTATTTGGGAACGGCGCTTGCGACATTTGCCTGCGTGACGGATCCTGAAATCATCGTCATCGGCGGCGGCGTCTCCAAGGCGGGAGAAGCTTTGACGGATATCGTCGGGAACTACTACAGGAAGCAGGCGTTCTCAGCTTGCGCATCGACGCCGATCGTCCTTGCGAAGCTTGGCAATGATGCTGGCATGTACGGGGCAGCGAAGCTTGTTCTTTGATGAAATAAAAAAGAAAGCAGGAGAGGGATAGTCCTCTCCTGCTTTTTTCCAACTGTACGGCTACCATTTTGTTATCTGAGGACTTGTTCTCCTGAATGCGCCTTGTCATCCTGAGCGTAGCGAAGGATCTTATACAAAGTCCTCTCCAGAAGCGATCGGTTCTGTGCCTTGTCATCCTGAGCGTAGCGAAGGATCTTATACCAACAGCATCAGCTGTATAAAAGATAAAGGGCAGAGGCCGACACAGCAGCCCCTACCCTACTATCATTCCTCATCACCGCCGTCGGCCTCGTCCCCGCCGCCGTCTCCGCCGGTGTTTTCGCCGCCGCCGTCCCCGCCGGTATCGCCACCGCCATCATCGCCTCCACCGCCGTCGGCATCCCCGTTTCCGGCATTATCGGTCGTCTCTTGGCCCTCGTTGCCTCCCCCTTCCTCTTCCCGCTCGGAGGAGTGCCTCTCTTCGGCCTCGGCCGCAGCCTCCGCCGCAGCATTTCCGCCGGAAGGCTCTTCATTGTCTTCGTTGCGGTTATAGTCCCATCTGTCGTAATCATCGTCATAATCATCGTAATACTCATCATCCCACCAGGAGGCGTGGTCGCCGTCACAGTAAGTGGTCGGAGCCGTCCCGGCTGCAAAGTACTCAATCGTGGAAGAGCAGCCTCTCTTAGCCAAAAGGCCGGTCTTCGTACAGATTTCCTCGGTGATGACGCCGTCTGGCATGTGGAAACGCGCGTTTGATTTGCCTTCGGACAGCTTGTCCATGACTTTCTTCCACAGAATTTTGTGATAGCTGCGGTATATTCCCTCATCGGGCAGCGTCTCCTCGCTGTCATAGCCGGCCCATACGCCGCATGTGTAATAGGGGGTATACCCGATGAACCATACGTCGTTATAGGAGGAGGTCGTGCCGGTCTTGCCTGCTACCGGCATGCCGCACTCAAGCTGCACCTCCTGGGCCGTACCCCTTGTGACAACGTCCTGCAAGGCGCTCGTCAGGAGGCCCGCGGTGGTCTTTGCGATTGCCGTGCTCGTTTCCGGCGTGTTGTCTATCACGATATTGCCATCCTGATCCTCAATGCGCGTGTAGAAAATCGGACGGGTATAGGTGCCGTCATTTGCAATAGCCGCATAGGCGGCAGTCAGTTCCAGATTCGTGACGCCGTTGTAAATGCCGCCGAGAGCCAGAGGCTGGTAGATATCGTTCATCTCGGAGAGGGTGGTGAACCCGAACTTCAAGAGCTGTTCAAATGCTACCCGGGGCGTGATTTTATCGATACATTTTACTGCGATGGTATTGATGGAGTATGTGATCGCATCGCGGACAGTCATCTCTCCGCGGTAGACTCCCAGTTCCGCATTGTTGACAGGACGCCCATTATCATAATTGTATTTCTCGTCCACGAGAACAGTTCCGAGGGTAATGACGCCATCATCGAGAGCCGGCGCATAGGTCGACGGAATCTTGAACGTGGAACCCGGCTGCCGGGTCGCCTGCGTGGCGCGGTTTAACGTGAGGGAAGCCGTCTTTTCGCCCCTGCCTCCGACAATTGCCTTCACGTACCCGGTATGCTGGTCCATGATGACCATGGACGACTGGGGCTGCGGAGCAAATGACGATCTCTCCGCTATAATCTCAGCCCCCGGGTTATCATCAAGGATATGCATTTTATAATTTTCGATATAACCGTTACCTTGCTCTACTGTATCGAAGAGAAGGTCGAATTCCGGGTCGAGGTTTTCCTGGAAAAACTTGCGGAGCATCTCGCGGCTGTAGTTATGCAGTTCGCCGTCAGGAGTCTGGATCGTGAGCGCCCAGTCCATGCTATACTCGGTGCCGTTCGGGAAATTCTCGGGATTTGCATATTCTTCATCCACGATGTTCTGGATATCCATGTCCTGCGTCGTGTAAATCCGCAGGCCGCCGGAATAGAGGGCCTGGTAGGCCTGCGTTTCCGAGTATCCTTTGTATTTCTGCAAATCCGTGACGACCTGATTCGTCAATTCATCCACGAAATAGGAGTAGACCGTGTTCGTACTTTCCTGGGAGGCCGCGGCGTTCCGAATCCTGTCATAGACCGGGTCGGCGTGCGCTTCGTCAAATGCCTCCTGCGTGATGTAGCCCTGCTCCAGCATGTTTTTCAGGACTTTGTCCCGCCTTTCGCTGTTGTAATCCGGATGCCTGATCGGATTATAACGGCTCGGGTTCTGCGTGATGCCGGCGATGACGGCAGCTTCGGAGAGCGTCAGTTCCTTCGCATCCTTCATGAAATATTTTCTGGACGCGGCCTGTACGCCGTACGTGCCGGCTCCGAGATTTATCGTGTTCAGATAGTTTTCCAGGATCCTGTCCTTGGCGGCTTTCTTGCTGCCGAGGCTGTCTGTCAGCTTCTCTTCGAGCTGGACAGCCAGCACCTGTTCCTGGAACTTCCTCTTCACGCGGTCAATCAGGGAGGACTCCTCCGTCCAGGTCGTAAAGACGTTGTTCTTCAGCAGCTGCTGGGTGATGGTACTCGCTCCCTCCGTGAACTTAAAGCGGTTTTTTAGTCCGACGTAAAGGGCCCTTATGATGCCTTTCGCGTCAATCCCGTTGTGCTGATAGAAACGCTCGTCTTCGACTGCGATGACGCCCTTCTGGAGGTATTCCGGAACGTTGTCAAGCGAGACGGAGATACGGTTCGAGTTGGATGTGACCAGTTTCTGAAGCTGATTCCCGTCAGAATCATAGATGAACGTCGCATAGCCGCTGGGGGCGATGTTGACGGAAGCGATATCCGGCGTGTTCGCTATGATGCCGCTGAAGATGCCGAAAGTTCCGAACGATGCAACGATGATGACTGACAGGAAGAGCAGGACAAGAGAGCGCAGGAGCAGGACGCCCACGCGCTTTTCGATTTCCTGTGAATAGGACTCATAGAGTTCTTCTTTTCTTTCAATGCTGTCTCTTGTATAATTCATGGTATCATTATAGAGAAAATGCATCTAAAATGCAACTTAAAGATAATTAAGGAACTGTGAACAAGTTTCTAGGAGCCACTGTACACACATCCGAAAGCGTCCTTGTCATCCTGAGCGCAAGATAAGGTCTTTTACCTTCTACAGCGGTTATATGTAAAAGATCCTTCGCTTGCGCTCAGGATGACAAGGGCGAGACAAAATGCGTGAACAGGGGTTTTGGATGAAGGGTCTGTGAACGTTGGTGGCGGAAACGTAACTTTTAGGTTGCGATGTTATCGCTCCTAAAGTAAAATAGCATTCATAAAAACAGCGTATTCTTAGGTATCTGGTTTTTATAGCACAAAACGGCAAAACATCGAAAGGAACGTCCTCGTTCTGCGAATGTTCTGCTTTATGCACGGCAGGTGGTTTTATGGGAGATTACAGGACGATCCGCACAAGCGGCCAGGGAGAGATTGTAGAAAAGAAGTCCCGGTTTATCGGGGAAGTGCACTTTGCGAAGGATTTGCAGGAAGCCGAGAGTTACCTCGCCGCCGCCAGGAAGAAGTATTATGATGCAAGGCACCACTGTTTTGCCTGCATCACGGGGACTCCGGATACTCCCGAAGAGATTCTTCGGTCAAATGATGACGGCGAGCCGGGCGGAACCGCCGGGAAGCCCATGCTTGAAGTCCTGACGGGGGAAGGTCTCCACTATGCTGCGGCGGTCGTCACAAGGTATTTCGGCGGTACGCTCCTTGGGACCGGCGGGCTGGTCCGGGCTTATACGGCGGCTATCCGGGCGGCGGTGGAGAATGCGGAGATCATAACGGTCATACATGGAAGGAAGCTCAGTTACCAGGTGACTTATTCCCAGGCAGGCAAGCTTCAATACGTGTATGCCGGAGAGCAGCTTCCCCAGCCCGAGATTGAGTATGGGCAGGAGGTCGTGATGCATTTGCTCGTGCCGGACCACAAGATAGACCGGATCAAAAAGCTGACGATAGATGCCACGAACGGGCAGGCCCGGCTTATCGGGGAGTCGCTTTGCGAGTATACAATATAAGTATAGGAAATCATTATGGAAATAATAGAAACTTTCAGCTCGGAAGAGACGTATCTCTTCGGAAAACAAATCGGAGAAAATGCCAGCCCGAACGCCGTTTACGCCCTCGGTGGGGATCTGGGAGCCGGCAAGACGGTATTTGCCCAGGGCTTGGCTGCGGGTCTCGGAATCAAAGATCCCGTATCGAGCCCGACGTTCACAATTTTGCAAATATACGATGGCGGCCGTCTCCCCTTTTATCATTTTGACGTGTACCGCATCAGCGACGTGGAAGAGATGGATGAGATCGGTTACGATGACTTCTTCTTCGGGGGAGGCGTGAGCCTCGTTGAGTGGGCGGAACTGGTGGAAGAAATCCTTCCGGAAGAAACCGTCTATATAAACATCGGGAAGGATCCTGACAGAGGATTTGATTACAGGAAAATAACGGTTCGGAATTCGGAGGAGAGGCTATGAAAACAGAATGGATTCGGACAGAGGGTCTGGTTGCAGAAAATTATAGTTCGGAATTCGGAGGAGAGTCTATGAACATCGGGAAGGATTCGGACAGAGGGTTTAAGTACAGACGAATTGTTGGTCGGAATCCGGAGGAGAGTCTATGAACATCGGGAAGGATTCGGACAGAGGGTTTAAGTACAGACGAATTGTTGGTTGGAATTCGGAGGACAGACTATGAAAATCATCGCCTTGGATTCCTCCGGTTTGGTCGCTTCCGTGGCCATTCTGGAGGATGACGTGCTCCTTGCGGAATACTCCGTTAATTATAAGAAGACGCACAGCCAGACGCTGCTCCCCATGCTGGATGAAATTGCAAATATGATTGGTTTGGATAAAGAGTCCGTCGACGCCATTGCGGTTGCTGCCGGACCCGGCTCTTTCACGGGCCTTCGTATAGGCTCCGCAACGGCGAAGGGTCTGGGTCTTGCCCTCGGAAAACCAATAATCGAAGTGCCGACGCTTGCCGGGATGGCTTACAACCTGCCCTATGCGAGAGGGCTTGTATGCCCGGTAATGGATGCGAGGAGGCAGCAGGTCTACAACGGCATATACAGGTTCGAAGGCAAATGCATGACGACCATCATCGACCAACGGGCAATTGCGGCCGCAGATTTGATTGCGGAACTGAACGATATGGATTCTGCCGAAACAAATGAGGGAGTGATTTTCCTCGGAGACGGTTCCTATGTCGTGGAGCCTTACGCCGCGGAGAGCCTGACTATTCCTTACAGCTTTGCCCCGCCGCACCTTGCCAGGCAGAGCGCGGCTTCGGTGGGCGCACTGGCCATGGAGATGTACAGGAAGGGGGAATTCGTTCCCGCCGATGCGCATGCGCCCATCTATCTGCGGAAGTCACAGGCTGAGCAGGAGCGAGAGAGAAGAAACATGTAACTGCACGGTTGGATGTTCGTTTTTGTCATCCTGAGCGTGAGCGAAGGATCTTCTACGTAAAACTGTCGCTGTATATCACTGTATGTGTAAGATCCTTCGCTGCGCTCAGGATGACAAAGCCTTAGCCGAAAGCGAAAAAGGGGCAACCATATAGGTGGATAATTAAAAACGAGGTAGTGATGATAATCAGAGAGATGGCATTTGACGATATTGCGCAGGTTGCCGAAATTGAGCGGGAGAACTCCCTGACTCCGTGGGATGAGAACGGACTGCTGACCTATTTGCTTAGAAATGACACGCTGTTCCTGGTTGCCGCAGATGCGTTCGAGGGCGGAGAAACTGCCGATGATCCGGACTATGTTGAACCGCACATCTATGGCTATGTCGGGCTTCTCATGGTTCCCTGGGAGGCGGATATCACGAATATCACGGTCCGGGAGGAAGCCAGAAATCAGGGAATCGGGAGACGGCTGCTTGACGAGATAATCCGCAGATGCCCGGAACACGGGGTGTCCGTCATCCATCTCGAGGTCCGAGAGAGCGGAGAGGCGGCGCGGCATTTGTATGAAAAAATTGGTTTTAAGACGGACGGCATCCGCAAGGGGTATTATACTTCTCCAACGGAGGACGCCGTGCTGATGACGCTGGATTTGTCCGTCTGATGTGATTGCTTGGTGCTCCCTGTCATTCTGAGCGTAAGCGAAGAATCTTATATCGGGACGTAAGACTGAGGTTAAGATCCTTCGCTTACGCTCAGGATGACAGGCTTATAGGAGATTTGCTGAGCAGCTACCGTCTTATAATTCTTATTTAAGGAAGTGATAGTATGTTAGATGTCTGCTTATTGGGGACAGGCGGCATGATGCCGCTGCCCAAAAGGTGGGTCACCGCATGCCTGATGCGGTACAACGGATCGAGCCTGCTGATTGACTGCGGGGAGGGGACGCAAATTGCGCTCCGGGAAAAAGGCTGGTCCTTCAAGCCGGTGGATACGATCCTGATCACCCATTTTCATGCGGACCATATCGCCGGCCTGCCGGGATTCCTGCTCACGATGGGAAATGCGGACAGGACGGAACCCGTGACGGTAATCGGACCGAAAGGCATAGGCAGAATCATGAATGCGGTGAGGGTGATAGCGCCGGAGCTGCCATTTGAAATAAAATGCGTGGAGATAGAGGGGAATGAGGGGGCGTACGACATAGGGGACGACATGCGCGTGCACGCCTTTCGGGTGAACCACAACATCACCTGCTTTGGGTACGAGGTTGCGATTCGGCGCAAAGGGCGGTTCGACGTGGACCGCGCCAGGGCGGAAGGGATTCCGATCCGGTTCTGGAATCCGCTCCAGAAAGGCCAGGTCATCGAGTACGAGGGGCGCACGCTGACTCCGGACATGGTGCTCGGCGGCGCAAGGAAGGGGCTCAAGGTCGTCTACACGACCGATACCAGGCCGACCCGGTCGATATGCGAGCATGCGGAGGGGGCCGACCTGTTCATCTGCGAAGGGATGTACGGCGAACCCGATTCCGATGAGAAGGCGAGGACGCACAGGCACATGACCATGCAGGAGGCCGCGGAGATTGCCCGCAAGGCGCAGCCGGCAGAGATGTGGCTGACCCACTACAGCCCATCCCTGGTAAAACCGGAGCTTTTCATGGATTCGGTACGACGCATTTTCCCGAGGGCGGTTGCTGCAAAGGACGGCCGGGAGACGACGCTGGTTTTCGCGGAAGAGTGAACGGCATTGGAGAAAACCTTGCCTGAACGGTTGGACTTGCAGCTTTGTCATCCTGAGCGTAGCGAAGGATCTTTTACATATAGCAGATGTTGTTGGAGAGGCAGGAGAGGGACATACCTTCTTCTTCGAATAGGTGACAGAAGAGAGACGTTATCCCTGCTGTGAAAAGGTGATTTGTATGAACAACGTTGATATACTTGCAATAGAGACCTCTTGCGACGAGACGGCGGCCGCCGTCGTCCGAAACGGGCGGGAGGTTCTTTCAAATGTAATCTATACGCAGATTGACATGCACACGATTTATGGGGGCGTTGTTCCGGAACTGGCCTCCAGAGCCCACGTCGAAAAGATCAACTTTGTAATCCGGAAAGCCTTGGACGATGCGGGAAAAACGCTTGACGACATGGATGCGGTGGCCGTGACGTACGGTCCCGGGCTTGTCGGGGCGCTGCTTGTGGGGGTTGCGGAGGCGAAAGCAATCGCCTGGGCGGCGGGCAAGCCACTCATCGGCGTACACCATATTGAAGGGCACATCTGTGCAAATTATATCGAACACCCGGACTTAAAGCCCCCTTATCTAGGGCTGGTCGTGTCCGGCGGGCATACGCATCTGATCATCGTGGAGGACTGGGCCAAATTCAGAATCCTGGGGAGGACGGTGGACGATGCGGCGGGGGAGGCATTTGACAAAGTAGCCCGCGCCATCGGGCTGGGATACCCCGGAGGCCCGAAAATCGACAAGGTCTCGAAAGAGGGAAACTCGGAGGCCATCGTATTTCCGAAGGCGAAAGTCAACGGGTCAGAGTATGATTTCAGTTTCTCAGGCTTAAAAAGCGCCGTGCTGAACTACCTAAACCATGCGCAAATGACCGGCGAGGAAGTTCGCAAAGCAGACCTTGCCGCCAGTTTCCAGAAAGCCGTGGTGGACGTGCTGTGCGAACACACGATGAGGGCGGCCAAGGATTTTGGCATGCGGGAGGTCGCGCTGGCCGGAGGGGTCGCTTCAAACAGTGCGTTGCGGGCGGCTTTGGCCAGGGAGTGTGAGAGGCGGGGGCTGCATTTGTCAGTTCCTTCACCCGGATACTGCACGGATAATGCGGCGATGATCGGCGTTGCCGCTTTTCATGAGTACCAGGCGGGCGCGAGGAGTGGATGGGATCTGAATGCGGTGCCAAACCTGAGGCTGGGGGAGCGGTGATGAGGGCAAGATCCTTCGCTTCGCTCAGGATGACAAGGGGTGCTGAGTAGTTCCTGTAGCCCTCAACAATCTGAGGCATAATCTTAGATTCGTAATCATAATCTGGCATAATCTGGCATGGAGGGGAAAGAAATGGTGACGAGCGCAATTATTCTTGCGGCGGGAAATGGGAAGCGCATGGGCGCAGACATCCCCAAGCAGTTCCTTGCGATTAACGGAGAGTATATTTTGACAAAGACCCTGCGGGTCTTTCAGGAGAGTCCTGAAATTCAGGACATTGTGCTGGTCACGAGCGGGGAGTGGCTTGATTTCTGCAGAGAGGAAATCGTAGAGAAAGAGGGCTTTTCAAAAGTCCGCCATGTCATAACGGGCGGCAGCGAGCGCTATGATTCCGTCTATGCGGGGCTGCTTGCGTGCCCGAATGCGGACTTTGTTTTCATCCATGATGGGGTCAGGCCCTATGTCTCGGAGGAGGTTCTGAGAAGGACTGCCGAGGAAGTGCTGATTGCCCACGCCGTCGCGGTTGGCGTTCCTTCCAAGGACACTATAAAAATTGTGGATGGGAACGGATTTGTGGTGGAAACTCCGGACCGCAGGAACGTCTGGAACGTGCAGACGCCGCAGGCATTTGCATACAGCTTGATACGGGCGGCTTACGAGATTGTCCGCGAGGAAGGAATGACCGGCATCACCGACGACGCGATGGTGGTGGAGGCTTCCAAGCTGTGCAAGGTAAAGCTGGTGATGGGGGATTATGCAAATATAAAAATTACGACGCCGGACGA
>JAUMWM010000069.1 GCA_030529705.1 Lachnospiraceae bacterium | reverse complement strand
CCTTTTCGATGGCTCTCTCCTGTGCTAAACTACTACTGGGTTGTTAACATTGCTTTCCAAACTGCTAATCCATCACATAATTATAGCTTCTTTAAAACACCACTTCAATATCCTTATTATTCAAATAATGTGCCAATCTACGTTCCTTTTCTCTCATCCTTTTCTGTTTTTGTTAGCCCTTCCAGATCAATCAGCGTATAAAACAATGCAAGGGCAAAAAAAGGATAAGAAAACAAACAACTGAATCCAAATCCAGCCCTCTATTGAAATGATAATTACATAAAACATACATATCGGAGGAAATAACAATGACAGATCTTAACATGAACAAACTCAGTGATGCAGCTCTTAACGAAGTGACCGGAGGCGTAGTCAAAACAGTGAATAATGACTCCTGCGATCACGCAAATGTCAGACATGAACCCGGCCTTGACGGCCAGATCGCAGCCAGCATTAAGAATGGCACAAGACTAATCGTTCTCGGTGACAAAGTCGAGAAGGACGGCTATACATGGTACAAGGTCACGCTTGAGAGCGGATCTGATGAAGCGTGGATTGCCGGCAGCCTGATTGGCTACTAAAGATCATCCGAAAAGAACAGCCACATAAAAATCAAACATAAACAGATGGGTCAACTTCGACTGTATGCAGCCAAGTTGACCCATTTCTTTTCTTGCGCTCAGATGACAGAAATGCCGGGGAGTTACATGTAAAGATTTTTGCGTCACCGTTATTACTCTGCAGCCTGCAAATGTTCTGCCGCCACAAGCCCGTAGGCTCCCTTCGCACTCATGACTGCTCTGATAATCGCCTCGCTGATAACCTCGGCCGCCAGGCATCCCACCAGATCCTGATCCGCTTCCACGGTACCGGTGGATACCGCGTAAATGCTGTCCCCATCTGCCGATGTGTGAACCGGATTAATCGATCTGGCATATCCGTCGTGGCCCATACCGGCAATCTTGCACAGCTGAGCCTTGCTGAATTTCGCATTCGTAATAATTACGGCCAGCGTTGTATTACCCACGAACTTGTTGTCAACCACTCTGATCGATTCCTTCATGTGTTCCATCGTACTGCGCAGTTTTCTTTTGTCCGGTGTCAGAAAACCGGCGATCTGCTTTCCTGTCCGATAATCGAACACGTCCCCGAGGGCATTTAGCACGACGATGGCTCCTACCTGAAGCTCCCCGACCTGAACAGCATAGCTGCCGATACCGGTTTTCATCGCAGTTTCCATGCCCCCGATTTTTCCTACAGAAGCCCCGCACCCTGCTCCGTAATTCCCGTCCTTATAGTTGGGAGCCTCAAATGCGCTCTTCGCCGCCTCATATCCCATGGAAGCGTCCGGCCGAACCTGCGCATCGCCCACGGAAAGGTCATAAATGTCAGACTGGACAACCAGCGGCACTTTTGCAAATCCGGTCTCAAATCCGATATCTTTCTCTTCCAGATACTGCATGACTCCGTTCGCCGCCCCAAGACCGTATGCGCTGCCGCCGGAAAGCAGAACGGCATGTATCTCCTGGGCAGCCATAAGCGGGTTTAAGATCTGACTGTCTCGGGAAGCAGGACCTCCGCCTCTGACATCCAGCCCGGCGCACATTCCGTTCTCGCAGATGACAACCGTGCAGCCGGTCGCCGCCTCTTTGTTTTCAGCCTGACCGATCCTGACGGCATCTATGGAATCAATAGATATTATCCGCTCCGCTTTTCCCATTTTCTCCTCCTCACTATTCGTTTGCGATATCGCCTCAATTCAGTGTGCCGTCTCAATCATACTTCACATTAAAACGTTCATCTTGCCGACTTCCGGCACGATGTCATTCGGCACAGCTGGTTGATTATTCTTTACCTGAAAGGCCGCTTCCCAACTCTCGAAAAATCTATCACGCATTCCCCCTCGGAAATCCCCACGGGAATCTCCGACTCAAAATCGTAAATCTTCACAGTATAGTCTTCTTCAAAGTAATGTACTGTAACGGTCTTGTGCTTCGGGTCGATAATCCAGTACTCCCTGACACCGGCATTCTGGTACTTATATAATTTCAATATCTGATCCTTCATACGGCTTGAAGGGGACAGAATTTCCACCGTTAAATCCGGCGCACCTTCATATCGAATGGATCCGTCTACATCGAACTCACCGCAAATTACCACAAGGTCAGGCTGCACCATGGTATAATTGTCCCTGTCAAGGCGCACATCAAACGGTGAGAGAAATATCTCGCAAGGCATGCCGTGTTTATCGGAGCACTCCCTGAACAAAAGATGAAGATCTCCCAAAATTCGCTGATGCGTTGAGGAAGGCGCCGCCATGTCATATATTACACCGTCTATCAATTCCACACGCCTGTCATCCGGCAGGGCATAATAATCATCCAATGTATACTTTCTCTCTTTTGCGGCAGTGTTGTAGTTTGCCAAAGGCTCGCGCAGAGATGATGAAGCCTCAATCCTTCCCGACCCATAGCCTATCTCTTCATACGAACATGAACGATGTTCCTTTTCTGTCTCCCCGTCCCGGTTTTCATGAGTTTTATTTTTATCTTCACCGCTGATTCGGTCATGACGATATGATTTCTCTTCCTCCGCCTGCAGAGCCTTCTCAATCGCCGCAAGCGTCAGTTTCCTCGGCGCTTTTGTAACACCGCCGAAAATCTTCTGCACCGTACTCAGAGGAACACCGGAAGCCTCGCTGATCATCTCATTCGTCAGGCCCAGTTTACGCTTTCTCACCTGCAAATCCTCGATTACCATGAAATCCCCTCCTCATCTAATATGCCAACCCGACACATTTACTCAACGATCCCGTCGCAATCGTACTGTAAATAACTCTTATGCCACATCAGCCAAAACCGATAATGAACTTAGGATAATGATTGTTGTTTGCAAATATTATAAACCTTTCTTCAGTAGCAATCAACCGTTTATGCCGTTTTTTATCTTTATTTTATCCATAATACTATTCTTTTATCGCTTAAACAATCCATTTGGAATATCCATTTCAGTATATATGAAGTTAAAAAGCGCAGAGAAAAATCTCTCATATGCCTCCTCTCAGCATACATAAGATTCTTCTCTGCGCCTTACAAATCTTTCAATTCATGATTGAATTTTGTTGATCCACCCTTAAAGCAGCAAAAGCTCAGATATTATTTACTCAGGGCCGCCTTGTCCTCCATAGCGTGAATCATGTTCACAATGAACTCATGGCTGGGCACAGCCACGCCGCACCTGGCAGCCGCACGGACAACAGACCCGCTGATGGTATCCACTTCGGTCTTCCTGCCGAGACGCAGGTCAGCGCAAATGGATGTCACGCCGTTCGGTGAACCCACGGATGTCTTATGGACTTTCTCAAGAATTTCATCCTTATCAGCCTGAAGACCAAGCGCATGCGCCACCTCGACGGCTTCCTCGACCAGCTTCGTCGTCATCTTCCATGCATATTCATCGGCTGCGATAAAGCCAATCTCGCACTGCAGCACGCCGGTAACCGCACTGAGGGAAATGTTGGTGAAAAGCTTGTCCCAGATAAGCTGCTGGATGTTATCGTGAATGCGGACATTGAATCCGCAGGAATCGAAGGATTCCTTCAGCTTCGGCAGGAATCCGTCTTTATCCGGAACCAGCATACCGACATTCGTATTGCCCTCACCGCCGTGGCGGATATGGCCCATCCCTAAAACCGCGCCGTTGTCTTCCGTAGTACCGATGATAATGTGGTCTTTATCGACAAATTCCGAGAGGATATCCTCATGCCCGGAACCATTCTGAAGGGTGAGCACGTAAGTCGACGGTCCAATCAGATGCTTATTGCCACCTAAAGCAGCCTTAGAGAACAGGGCTTTCACGAACAGGATGATCAAATCAACCGGCTCGAGGTCATCCGTTTTCGTCACGGCTGTCGGATGGTAGATATTGTCCGTACCCTTTTCTTCCAGCATCAGGCCGTTTTCATTTACGGCTGCAACCACGTTCGGGTTCGTATCAACAAGATAAACTTCATTATTCAGCGAAAGGTGCCCGCCGTATATGGAACCCATGGCACCCGCGCCAATTACAGCTATTCTCATCAGATTCCTTTCTTTACCTAACCTTATTATCTACAGTTGCTTTTCATGAGAATTCCGCAAGACCCTCGATTGCATACGCATGTACCGGGCTGGAATCCAGGCCGACGATCGGAAGCGGAGCATATGACATGAAGAATACATCCGTGTTAAGCTGATCCAGGTTCTTCAGCACCTCGATGAAAATGATGTTCTCAGCAAGAAGAATATCATGGAAAGGCTTTACATCCTCGTTGCAGTTCTCAATGGAAACACCGTCGCCGAAGCCGACTGCCTTAACCTTCTTCTCCTTGAACCAGTTCGCACTCTCCGCATTGATAAGGAGCCTCTTGTCAACTTCCGTGTTGGTTGCTGCGGTGAACGGCTCAAGCTTGTAAGCGGAGTCGATGATCACGATATCACCCTCACGGACTTTAGATGCTTCCCTGTCGAGATCCGCCGCAGTAATGTGCGTATACGGAGCTACCGTATCTTTGAAATCAACGTATACGCCTCTGCCGACGAACGTTGTGAGCGGAACGCCCGTTACATCCGGCCAGTTGTCATCATGGTGATACGGGCACTCTGCGTGGGTTCCGAGATGTGTCATAAGATCCATGTGTGTGTGGAAATCCGGGATCGGTCCACCCGTGTTAAAGCGAAACAGTTTGCAGCGTCTTGTCTCAGTTGCCGGATCTACCAGCTTGGAAAGGTCTACAAGGCGAAGCCCGCCACCCAAATCATAAACTACCTGCATTTTTTCCTCCTCTCTCATATGGAACTATTCAAATGCCAGGTGTCCTCCTGAGCATGAAGCAAAAACCTTCCCATCAATCAGTTGAGTGTGAAGGATCCCTCTCCCAGGATAACACAACCAGTTGTAACCGATAATTACTTATCAAAGTATACCTTATAAGCGTTGTTATAGTAAATGCTTTCCAGTTCTTTTTCTGTGAACAAATCGCTCTTGCCCAGATAATCCGTCAAATGCTCATACGTGTCCTGCGTTGCCGCAAACGGAGCGTCCGTGCCCCACATAAGCCTGTCAGAGCCAAGGATATCCCTGGCCTCTGCAAGATACTGGCATGTCTCCGGATACGGGTATACATCGGGAGCCATGATCTTCGGCATTGCCGCGATGTCAAACCAGACATTTGCCCGCTTCAGCATCTGAAGTTCCGCCACCCATGCATCATGCATCTCTCTGGCCGGTGCTAGAAGGTGGCAGACGACCAGCTTCAGGTCCGGGAATTTGTCCGAAATGCGGAGCAGGGATGAGGTCTGGTGGCTGTCCATGTAAATATCACCGACATCCAGTGCCACTACGCCTTTGTGCTTCTCAACCAGAGCGTAGATAGGAGTCATTTTCTCCCCCGAAAGGAGGAACGGCTCATGGCAGCCCATCAGTCCGCCGCCTGAGCTGACTTCGAATTTTGCCAGATGGAAGTGAAGTTCCTCGAAGAATCTCTCCATGACTTCCATGTAATTCGTCATGTAAGGATCGACTGTGCAGGACGGGCAGAACTGATCCGGATACTTTTTAAGCAGTTCCTCGTGATAAATGTTCTGGAATCCGTACATGCTGCCGTTCATGAGGACGGCCCGCTCCACATCGTACTTTTCCATGATCTTCAGGGCAGCTTCGGCTGTAAAGTTCTCTTCCCCGTACTCCCCTGTCTGTGGAAGCAGGTCGAACACCTCGCCGCTGCCCCATGCAGCTTTCCCGCCGCCAACCGCTCTAAGCTCTCCCCTCCTGCAGTACCCTGCGAGTACTTTCGCAATGTGGAGATGCGCATCTATTTTTTTCATAGTCTCCTTTCCGCCGTCCTGCCATCCCGGATGAAGCGAAGGTTCTTTCGCCGAACACCATCTGCTATATGAGAAAGATCCTTCGCTTACGCTTAGCATGACATGAACCGGACTTAAAAAGTTTTTATTAGTATGCTGTCATGCGCTCTTCTTGAAGATTTTCATTACCGTGCTATCATGCACTCTTCTTCTTGAAGAACAGGAATCCGGCTTTCTTTCTCGCCTGATCCTTATGCTGCATCGCATCGAAACCGACCGCCACGATAATGACGAGACCCTTGACGAGGCCGGCATGCGTGGACGGGACGCTGAGCAGGTTCAGGCCGTTGTTCAGAAGGCCCATCAGGACGGCGCCGAAGATAGCTCCGGGAACCGTTCCAACGCCGCCCAAAAGGCTGACGCCGCCGATAACGCCGGCCGTGATAACATCGTTCGTGTATCCGGAACCGAGTGCCGCCTTGGCCTCGCGCGTCATGGAAGCGAGAACGACGCCGCCGAGAGCCGTCGTCATACCGGAGAACACGTAGCAGAGAATCGTAGCAACCTTTACGTTGATACCGGAAATGGCCGATGCGGACGGGTTGCCGCCCACTGCGTAAATCCACCTGCCGAAAACGGTCTTGCGAAGCACGAACCAGCTTATGATCGCAATAACGATCATGAAGTAAATCGGAAGCGGGAAGCCCAATATCTTCATGGAACCGATCGCCGTGAAAGCGGCGGGACCCGTGCAGCTCACGATCTTGTTCTTCGTGATGACCATGGACAACCCGAGGAAAACGCTCTGGGTTGCAAATGTCACCAGGAATGCCGGTATATTAAATGTCGTAATAATGATTCCGTGAGCGCAGCCGGCCAAAGCTCCGACGACCAGGGCTGCCAAAACGGCTGCAAATACGCTCCCCGTCGTATCGCCGAGCGCATGAATCACCTCGACCGTTACGACGGCCGAGAACCCGCACAGGGTCGCTATGGACAGGTCGATTCCACCAACTAAGAATACAAATATCGTGCCGCAAACCATGATGCCGATTACGGATACCGACCAGAGCACGTTTGCAATATTGCTGACGGTCGGGAACGTGGTGGGCCTTAAGATCGTAAGAATGATGCAGAAGACCACCAGAATGATCGGCTTGCTGTATTTGCTCCAATTAATCTTTTTCATTCCGCAGCCTCCTCTTCTTTCTGTACACCCTGACCCGCAGAGAGGACCATGGACTGAGTCACCACTTCGTTCTTAAATTCCTTGACGATATCCCCCTTGCGCATGACCAGGATCCTGTGGGATACGCGGAGGAGTTCCTGCAGGTCGGAGGTAACCACGATAACGGCTACGCCCTTGCTGGCCAGGTCTTCCAAGATGGAATAAATCTCGTCCTTCGCGCCTACGTCGATACCGGCCGTCGGCTCGTCAACAATGAGGAGCCGGAGATCGCGCATGAGCCATTTGCCCAGAACAACCTTCTGCTGGTTGCCGCCGGACATGACGCCTACCTGCTTGTCCGGATCCGACGGACGGATGTCGATGGCCTCGATGGCCCGCTTGCTCATATCCAGTTCATCCTTGTCGGAGACGGCGAGGCCGCTCTTCTTTAAGATGTCATAGTTCGTCAGAGCGACGTTCTTCGTCGTGGACAGGAGCGGGATGAATCCGTCATTCCGCCGGTCTTCCGGCACGAACCCGATGCCCATCTGGATGCTGTGCTTCGGGGAAGGATCCGTCATCTTCTCGCCGTCCAGATAAACCTCGCCGCTTATCGGCTTGTCGATGCCGTAGATGGCGCGGACAAGCTCCGTACGCCCGGCGCCGATCAGGCCGCCAAAGCCGAGGATTTCGCCCTTGTGGACCTGGAAGGAAATGTTGCGGAAGCGGTCCGTCTTGTCCGTGAGCCCCTTGACATCCAGACGGACTTCCCCGCCTTTTGACTGCAGCATCTTTTTGGATCCGGCAGACTCGTCCACGACCTTGCCAATCATGGTCTCGATGACTTTTGCCGGAATGATTTCATGTTTCTGAAGCAGGGCGGCATTTTTCCCGTCACGAAGGATCGTCAGCCTGTCGGAGAGCATGTAAACTTCTTCCAGACGGTGGGAAATATAGATAATGGAGACGCCCTGTTTTCTAAGCGTCTGGATGATCTTAAAGAGCATCTCCGCTTCCTTGCCGGAAAGGGACGCCGTCGGCTCATCCATGATCAGCAGCTTGGAATCCTGGGACAAACCTTTCAGAATCTCAATGAGCTGCCGCTGCCCGATTCCCAGATTATCGACCACTGTGGTGGGCTTTAACGGGAATTGGTACTTGTCGATAAGTTCCTGCGTCATCTGATTCATTTTCTTGAAATCGATGAGTTTTCCCTTCCTGGGTTCTCTGCCCAGGAACACGTTCTGAGCTACAGTGAGGGGCGGAATTACGGAGAGTTCCTGATAGATACAGGCAACGCCCAGCTTCTGGCAGTCCTGATAGCTGTTGATTTCTACAGGCTGACCCTCCCAGTAAATCTGGCCCTGGTCCTTGGAATACACGCCTGTGATGATCTTGATCAGCGTGGATTTTCCGGCACCGTTCTCTCCCATCAGTGCATGGACTTCGCCCTTGTCAACGGAAAAGTCGACATCCTGCAGAACGCGGACAGTTGAAAAACTCTTGTATATGCCTTTGGCTTCAAGAATAACCTTACTATTTTCAGCCATTACTCAAGTCCCTCCTTTGCCCCTTTTTCTTTCGCTATGCGATCCATGCGCTTCTTGTATACCGCGTCGAACATAACTACGCAAATAATGATGACGCCCTTGATGATGTACTGATAAGCCGTGTTCATATCCAGCTTACGTACACCGTTTTCAAGCGTTGCCATGAAAAGAGCACCGATCAAAGTGCCGACCACGTCGCCGCTGCCGCCCGAAAGGGCAACGCCGCCGACGACAGCTGCCGCGATGGGCGAGAACTCAAAATCAGTTCCCAATGCCGTAGTCGCGCTCTGCAGCCTTGCCGTCGTGAAGACGGATCCGACGGATACGCAGAAACCGGTGATGACATAGGCCGCCATCCTGACGCGCTCCACATTGATGCCGGACAGGGTGGCCGCTTTTTTATTGGCGCCTACCGCATACAGATTTGTTCCGAAACGGGTGCAGCGGAGGACCAGCTGACCCACTATGATGAAAATAATCAGTACAATACAGACATACGGAATGCCATATGCCGTCCCGTCGATCGTACCGCCCAGGAAAGCGTACTGGGAAACATTCATCGGCTGGCTCATGATGACGCCGTTATCATCCGTAACGGCAATGATATAAGCCAGCGCCCTGAAAATACTCATGGTTGCCAGGGTCGCAATGAACTCCGGTACTTCCATCTTTGCCACGACGTAGCCGTTCACCACGCCGCAGAGAAGCCCTGTCAGGATACCCATCAGAATCATGACGGGGATGGGCCAGAGGGTGTACGCGTAAATATTTGCCATGACCATGCCCACCAATGCAATAGCGCTGCCGGTGGAAAGATCGATGCCTGATGTAATGATTACATATGTCACGCCCACGCCGATGATTCCGGGAACGGATGCATCCCTGACAATCTGCATAAGATTGTCAGAGCTTAAGAATTTTCCGCTTCCCGCGCCCACCATTATCGTAAACAGAGCGATCAAAATAGCCAACAAGCCTACAGATATAAGTCTCCGCAGTGTTGTTTGATTCATCTGCTTCATAGATACCTCCTCAATCTAAGCAGTCCGGATCCGGATGCCCATAAAGCTTAGGCAAAGCGCCTGGCCTTCCCTTTTGGATTCTGCGCGAAACCGCACAGAAAATGCTTCCCGGCATGCCCGGACTACCAGTCTTTTACCAGCGATCCTCTTCCGAAATATCCCCAACAGTATCTTTCGTAACAACGATAGGCTCCATGATTACCTGTGGAGTCTTCGTAAGTACATTATAGCTGTACTCGGAGCCGATCATCAGAAGAGCGATCTTGGCGGCGGTTGAACCTTCGTCCCAGCTATTGGTATAGATAGTTCCCGTCATGTCCCCGCTTTCGATCATGGCAAGCGCGTCTTTCTCGCCGTCTGCTCCCCAGATGGAAAGCTGGCCTTTCTTGCCTGCAGACTCAGCCGCCAGGGCAGCGCCTTCTGCCATGGCGTCGTTGATAGCGAATACGCCCTTGAGGTTCGGATGGCTCTGAAGGAAGCTGTTCATGACCGTGATGGCCGTATCCTTCTCGAAGGAAGCGGACTGGGCGTCGACAATCTCAATGCCCGGATAGTTTGCGATAGTCTCGCGGAAGCCGCGCTCGAGGTTGTCAGTACGCTTAAGTCCCGGGACACCCTGGATGATAGCGATTTCACCCTGCTCACCGATCTCGGAGGCCATCTGATCTGCAGCCATACGGCCTGCGTCATAATCCACGGCCATGACCAGGGCGCTGTGAACCGTGTCAGCATCCAGGTTTACGGTGATGACCGGAATGCCGGCTTCTTCCGCCTGCTTGACGGACGGGGCAAGCGCGGTTCCGTCAGAACACTGTATGATAATGGCGTCGTACTGCTGGCTGATGATATCCGACATGATCTGAACCTGAGTCTCTGCCGAACCTTCCGCGTTGTAGGAATCCACTTTGATGTTCTCCCAGGAAGCGCATTCCCTCTCGATTCCTTCTTTCCAGCCCTGGTTGTTAGGCGTTCCGAGATCGTGCGCCACATAGGCGATCTTGACTTCTTCACCATTGTAGATATCCTTCGTCACCTTGTTACTGTTCGCGCCGGCACCCGTGCCTCCAACGGCCATACCCGCATCTTCACGCACGGTTTTCTCGCGGTTGCACCCTGTGGCGAGAGACCCCACCAGCAAGACGCATAATGCTGCAACTATAAATTTTTTCATTCCCTTTCTTCTCCTTTCCTGTTTAAGAAATCTGTGTCACGGGAAACATATATTGTCTATTATAACCGACAAGGTCAAATTTATCAATAAATCTATTGTGCAAAATTGCGAAAAAACCTTTTGTCTATTGCAAATATTTGTATATTTTATACAATTACTTGTTTTAACACTATATTGCAAAACCCATTATTTTTTGACTTCATAACGCTGCAAAAGGGAATTAGGGCAGCGGGACTGCACTGACTTCTACCCCTCCCGTAATCCGCATTCTGTCCGTAGCAAGTCAGAAATATTCCTGAAGTAGCTAAAGCGGATAAAAAACCGGGGAGAAGCCGTTTGCCTCTCCCCGATACATTTCATCATCAGTTCAACAATATTTAATGGTACAAAATAAGCGCAATCAGCTCGATCGGCTCGCCGATTGCCTCGATCTGATGGGATTCCCCGTCCGCACAGAAAAAAACGTCGCCGGGATGAACATCCACGATTGTCCCGTTGTCGTTGTATTTGCC
>JAUMWM010000306.1 GCA_030529705.1 Lachnospiraceae bacterium | reverse complement strand
TAATTCGATCCTGATCAATTTTTCTCTGCTCCTATCTCATGTATACCTTACAAAACCTCACCACACAAACGGAATCACCTTATACCTGACCCGTTTCTTATACTCGGCATACCCTTCCAGCCCGGCTTCCAGCACCTGTTCCTCATTGCGAATACGTTTTGCAATAATCGGGATATAGAGCAGCATAATTACAAATGAAAACGCAGAACCCAGCACCAGCGGCATGGACAGGAACAGGAACAACGTAGTCATATACATCGGATGCCGAACAATGCCGTAGAGACCGGTGTCAATGACCTTTTGGTTCTCCTGCACTTTGACCGTTCGGGAAAGCCAGATATTTTCCCTCAGCACCTCCGCATATAAGGCATAGGCCAGCAGAAAAATGACAGCCGCCGCATACGATACCCACTCCGGAAGGACGATCCAGCCGAAGCGATAATTCAGCCCCGCAACGATAAATGCAGATAAGAACATCAAGACGCTGAGGGCGATAACGGTTTTCTGCTCGCCCTCCTCCTCTTTCATATCCAGCCTTTTCCTAAGAAGGTCCGGGGATTTCTTCATCAGGATTAAGCCGGCGATAAACATCGGAATAAAAAGGATGCAGATGAGCAGCCATGCTCCCCGGTATGCGAATGTTCCCGCCGGCAGAAACAGTACCAGGCCGACGAGCAACAGGCCGCTTAAGAATTTTACCATTCCCTGTAAGAATAAATTTGTTTGCATTTCGTCCTCCCATCTAGCGTTCCGTTACCGCCAAAATGAATTTCCCCGTACTTAATACAAAAATTAGTAAAAACGGATGACCTTTGCCATCCGTTTTTCGCACATCAGTCTAATAATTATAGTAATCGAACAAAATATTTCAGGATATCTTTATCTGTGGAATCAGCACGAAAGCGGCAATCAGGACCTTCTCAAATATTCCGAGGAGACCGGAAATGTGAAATAGGTATCCGGATACGGCTCATTTTTCAGAGTAAAATGCCACCACTCACATTCAAACATTTGAAATCCGTTCCTGACCATTACGTGCTGCAGCATCATCCTGTTCCTGTACTGTTCCTCTGAAATGCCCCTGTGATCCGGGTGGGATATCTCGCTGAAGAAGTCAAAGGGGCTTCCCATATCCACTTCTTTCCCGGTTTTCATATCCAGCAACGTTAAATCTACCGTGCTGCCCCGGCTGTGGCTGGACAGGCTTGCGATATAGCCCTTTTTGAAGAGCTCCTGCTTTTCCAGAGAGGGATAAAAGTATGGTTTCATCCGGATATCCTGATCTTCAATTCCCCACAAAACAAAGTGCTTTACTGCGCATGCCGGACGGTAAGCATCAAAGACTTTCAGGCGATATCCCAGGACAAACATCTCATTGCTTGCGGATTTCAGGGCCCTCGCAGCTTCCTTTGTCAGCAATGCGCATGGTTCCTCATAGCCATCGATTCGCTCACCGACGAAGTTATAAGTGGAATAGTATCGGATTTCCTGTATGATATGCGGCACATAGTCCGCCAGCAGTACGAATCCGGAAGAATCCATCGTTATATCATTTTTGTATTCAGATTTCATGCTCTCTTATCTTCCTCCGAAGGGACATCCCTCTCCTGCGATTTTTGAAATCGTCACTGATCTGCGCTCCAGCCGGCCTCTGCGTTCAGCCTTTCGTAGATAGGAAGGTTGCTGAATGTCGCGAAGTAATCCCGGGGGGTCTCCGCCCTCCGGATCATCTCGAACGTGCCGTCCCCCTTCAGCAGCACCTCGGCGGAACGGAGCTTCCCATTGTAATTATAGCCCATGGCAAATCCATGCGCCCCCGTGTCATGGATATAAATCAAGTCGCCCATGTCGATCTTCGGGAGCATCCGGTCGATGGCGAATTTGTCATTATTCTCGCAAAGAGACCCCACGATATCGTACATGTTCGTGAGAGGAGCATCCCCCTTGCCCATGACCGTGACGTGGTGGTAAGCGCCGTACATAGCCGGACGCATAAGATTGACCGCGCAGGCATCCACCCCGATATACTCCTTCATGATGTGCTTTTCGTGGATGGCGCGGGTGACAAGGGCTCCGTATGGACCCGTGACATAGCGGCCCATCTCAGTGAAGATAGCCACATCGCCCATGCCGGCCGGCACGAGAACCGCCTCGTAAGCCTGCCTTACCCCTTCTCCGATTGCCATGATATCATTCTTCTCCTGGCCCGGCTTATACGGAATCCCGATGCCGCCGGAGAGATTGATGAAGGTGATGTGGCATCCGGTCTCCTGCTTTAACTCAACGGCGAGCTCAAAGAGCAATTTGGCGAGCATGGGATAGTAATCATTTGTCACCGCATTGCTGACCAGGAAACTGTGGATGCCGAAGTTTTCCACGCCGTTCTCCTTCAATATCTTAAAGGCATCAAAGAGCTGGGAGGTCGTCATGCCGTACTTGGCATCTCCCGGGCTGTCCATGATTCCGTTGCTAACCTTGAAGATGCCGCCCGGGTTGAAGCGGCAGCACATGGTCTTCGGGAATTTGCCCACAGCCCTGGCAAAGCTCTCAATCATCGTGAAATCGTCAAGATTGATGATGGCGCCCATGTCCGATGCATAGACGTACTCCTCCGGCGGGGTGTCATTTGAAGAGAACATGGTCATGTCGCCCGTGTTGCCGATGGCTTTCGCCATCATGAGTTCCGTGAGGGACGAGCAATCACAACCGCAGCCCTCCTCCTTCAAAATCTGCAGGATTGCCGGATTCGGTTCCGCTTTCACTGCGAAATACTCGCGAAAGCCCGGATTCCAGGAAAACGCCTTGTAGATTTCGCGGATGTTCTCCCGCAGCCCTTTCTCATCGTAGATGTGGAAGGGGGTGGGGATGCTTGCGGCGATCTCCTCAAGCTTCTCCTTCGTAACAAATGGACTCTTTTTCATAATAATTACTCCTCGTTTATTTTTCGGCCCGCGGGGACGGTCCTTTTGGACCAA
>JAUMWM010000305.1 GCA_030529705.1 Lachnospiraceae bacterium | reverse complement strand
CACGCCCTGTCTATCGCCTCGAGGATCTGGTTTGCTGCGTCCGAACTGTCTATGATTGAGGCGTACCCCTGAAGCGTCTGTGCCTTGGAATATAAACTTGCGGCACGGCGGTTGACAAATATCCTTGCCTTTCGTTTTCCGTTTTTGGCCTCCTGAATCACATTTGCGCCGGCGGAATTGCCGTCCAGCGCAATTATCACCGATGGACGGCGTTTGAAAATCTCGTAGGAAAAGCTCTTGTACAGCCCCATGCCGACGGATTCGATGGAAATGCGGATTCCCACGCCGCTTTTTTTCAGCCTCCTTGCCTCGTCTTCTTTCAAATGGGTAGGCACCATGGCAAATATCTCAAACCTGCCGCCGCCCAATCTGACCAGTTCCATCTCGTAGGCCAGCATACGATATCCAATCACGAAAAATACCTTTTCCGGATCGGCTTTTTCCACAATTTGTTCCAGCAAATCCTGCGCCCAGCCGTGCATCCGGGTCCGCCGCCGGTCAGTATTGAAGCTGCCGCCCAGCAGGATGACCGGAATCTTGTCTGAGGGCATTTCCCTTATCTGGTCTTTCAGGAAGATATCGCTTTCCACCCGGCCCCGGCCGATTATCAGCGGATTGTCCGGAACGGGTTCTTTTTGGATTCTCGCATCCAAAAAGGCCGCTATATCATGTTGTCTGCGGGAAGCGGCCTCCAATTCCCCCGTTGTTCGGAAGACAGATTCAGCATCGCCCGCTGTGGGGCAGACGTAATCAGATCCATCCGCCTTGCGGCAGACGGATTCCGATATGCCTTGCGTACGGATCTCATCGTTTGATTCCGCCGAAAAAAGCATGGCGGCAAATTCCTTTTGCTTTCGATGGAACGTATCCATGCTGCAGGCAAGCACGCGATCCTCTGCCTGCCGCATGGCAAGCATTTCCTGGTACGACAGACCCAGCATCCGCTCCAGGGCGAGCTGCTCGTCAATCGAATCCGTCCCATAAAGGGCGCCGCCATCGGTACCCTGAACGCAGGAGATGCCATTTGCCAGATACTGTTTGAGCGGGTGGTGGCGCAGCGCGCTGAGATTGTTGAGACGGACGTTGGATGTGAGCTGGAATTCCAGCACCGTTCCGGATTCCCTGAGGTCCTGCATCAGCTTCTGCCCTTTGCGGGAATGGAGGTTGGCCGTATAGAGGCCGTGGCCAATCCGCATGTGGGGCATTGGCTGGCCCGGGGACAGGGATTCCCTGACGCAGCGCAGGCTCTCCGCCACATTGTTTCGGAGGGAATCGTTTTCGCCGGCATGGATGCGGATTACGAACCCCGGATTATCTCCGGCGATTTGAACAAGCTCCCTTATCAGGGGCTTTAAGTCTCGGATGTCGTTGATTTCCTCGCCGATAATGTCCGAGCCGGCAACGTAGGGGTCGCAAGCGATGGCGCGCAGGGTCCGAACCTGATCCTGGACCACCCGACCGGGTTCCACCTGATCGCGGACGATGGTCAGGGGGATTCTTCTAAAGGAGGCGAGGAAGCGAAGCACCACGCTGGTCTCGCGGGTGATGGCCGGCATGGCGGCGTGAATTTGCCAAAGGAGCGATGCAGCCGCATCCGGTTTAACAAGGCCGGTGTCGGATATTTCCATGTAGCAAATGCCCCGTTTCCGGCAGCCCCTCGCTATCCAGAGCAGCTTGTCCTGCAACAGGGAAAAGCCGGCGTAATCCGGATTTTTCCGGTCTTTCGCCATTTGCAGAAGGGCTTCGGAAATTTCCTTATCCTGCAAAGGCTTGTAAGCCTTCAAATCTACGGGATCTTCCGCAGCCTGTCCTTTGGTGAAGACGTAGCGGTACAGGTAGACTTTCTCCAGATTGGAGAAAACGGCCTGGCCGTCTTTGAGAATGGACAGGGAGGCGCGGATTTTCGGGATGTTGTAGGCGGCATTTGCAGGATCAGAAAGGATAAAATCCGCAAAATTGATAAAGGTGTTGTCGTTGATTCTGCGGGTCAGATATTTTCCCTGTAGGGGGGAGTCGGCAAATTGTTTCGCCGTTTCCGCCCGCCGCTTTGCAAGCAATTCTTCCTGAGCCGGAGTGCAGCGCAGATTCAGTTTGCGGATGTAGTAAAGAGGATAGCGGATCTGGTGGTGGATGCCGAGGGCAATCAGGATATCCGGGTGCAGGTTGGCGTTCATGTGGGTGTGGAGGTCGGTGCGGAATTTGTAGTCTCTCGGGATATACGTCTTGACCAGGGTCTCCCAGGTGCCGAGGTTATAGCTTTTGGTTTGGCTCATCAGGGTCTTGGCGATGGCGGGGATGGAGGCTTTACGTTCGATCGTCCCGTCGGGGTAGATATTTGCAACTTTTGTGTCGCCGAGCCGCAGGATATAGACGGCCCTGTTGTCGCCGTCAATATAGCAGGGGACCTGGCCTTGCACGATTTTAAGCCCATCATCGTCATAGCTGATGGCTAGGCTGCAGAGGCGGGCCAGATTGGTAATCAGGTTGCCTGTCGCATGGTTGGGGGTGCGCAGGATGTAAGACATGGCATCCCCTTCCATAGTAAGGTCTACGATGATGTCCTTTTCCTTGTCCAGATAGAGATGTCCGAAATAAGCCATGGTCAGCCCTCCAGAGTTTTTTATTCATATTAGTCACGGAAGAAATGTTTTCCGACTTTGCCGGAACGCAGTCCGCAAGAAGGTTAGTCCCTGTTCATCATAACACATTCCCGGCTTCTTTGGGCGGTTCTTTTTGTGGTTACTGTTCACGTTTGTACACCATAATTATCTGTACCTGTGAAAAATTGGGCGTCATCCTGAGCGTAGCGAAGGATCTTTTATCATCAACAGGCGGCTTTATGTGAAAGATCCTTCGCTTACGCTCAGGATGACAAAGTAGACATATTTTCGGCTCTTGGGGACGGTCCTTTTGGGTCGAAATTTTTCGACCCATAGGGCAATCGCTTAATAATTTTTCATAAAAATCGAAGAATAACGCTGTGGACA
>JAUMWM010000304.1 GCA_030529705.1 Lachnospiraceae bacterium | reverse complement strand
TCATGCGGAGGGATACGGCACTATCGCCGGTTTAAGATCCTTCGCTTACGCTCAGGATGACAAGGATTTAGGCAACCTGCTGAGTAGTTACATTTATGGGTGAATTCCAATACCGGAGGTAGGGCATGGAGTACAGGATAGAACATGATTCGATGGGGGAAGTCAAAGTCCCGGCGGACAGGCTCTGGGGCGCACAGACGCAGAGGAGCCGGGAGAATTTTCCGATTGGCGTCGGGATCGAGACGATGCCGGCGGAAATCATACACGCTTTCGGCATCTTAAAGAAGGCGGCCGCGAGGGCTAACCATGCCTTAATTCCGGGGCGGATGACGGCTGAAAAGCTGGAGGCCATCTCTAAGGCTTGCGACGAGGTGATTTCCGGAGAACTCCGGGAAGAGTTTCCCCTTGTCGTCTGGCAGACCGGGTCCGGCACCCAGTCCAACATGAATGCAAATGAAGTGATCGCCAACCGGGCAAATCAACTTGTGGGCAGGAAGCTGTGCCATCCAAATGACGACATAAATATGAGCCAGTCTTCCAATGACACTTTTCCGACCGCCATGCACATAGCCGCCGCCATCTCCCTTGAGGACAGGCTGATTCCGGCCATGGAGGAACTGATTGGGACGTTCCGGAAGATCGAGGAGGAGAATCCGGATGTGGTGAAGTCGGGGCGGACGCATTTGCAGGATGCCACGCCCATTAAATTTGCCCAGGAGGTTTCGGGCTGGAGGAGTACCCTGGAGAAAGACGTGGACCTCATCAGGAGGGCTTTGGAACCGCTCCGTGAGCTCGCTCTCGGCGGGACTGCGGTGGGGACAGGGCTCAATGCCCCGGCGGGATTCGATGCGAAGGTGGCGGAGGAAGTGACCGCGATTACGGGAAAAGCATTTGTCACGGCCGCAAATAAATTCCATGCGCTTACATCGAAGGACGAGTTGGTATTTGCCCACGGTGCCGTAAAGGCCGCGGCGGCAGATATGATGAAGATTGCAAATGACGTCCGCTGGCTCGCCTCCGGCCCGCGCCTGGGCCTTGGCGAGATTACGATTCCGGCAAATGAGCCCGGCTCGTCCATCATGCCGGGAAAAGTCAATCCGACCCAGTGCGAGCAGGTGACGATGGTTGCCGTTCAAATCATGGGAAACGACGTGGCGGTCGGGATGGCCGCGTCGCAGGGAAATTTTGAGCTGAACGTCTTCATGCCGGTACTGGCTTACAACTTTTTGCAGTCCGTAAGGCTCCTTTCGGAGTCGGTTCTGACATTTGACAGGAACTGCGCATCCGGCATCCGGGCGAACAGGGAGAAAATGCGGCATAATTTGCATAACTCCCTGATGCTCGTGACGGCCTTGAATCCGTATATCGGGTATGAGAACGCCGCGAAGGTGGCACACAAGGCTTACGAAGAGAATACGTCCCTGCGCAAGGCTTGCGTGTCCCTTGGATTCTTGACAGAGGAGAGATTCGACGAGGTGTTCCATCCGGAGGAGATGGCGTGACGCCTTCAGCCCGCTTGCCCTTGCCCGGATTCGAGGCAGAAGGAGTCGTTCCATCCGGAGGAGATGGCGTGACGCCTTCAGCCCGCTTGCCCTTGCCCGGATTCGAGGCAGAAGGAGTCGTTCCATCCGGAGGAGATGACGTGGTGTTCTGATTTGGCGGCTTGGGGGACTTCGCTTGTCATCCTGAGCGTAGCGAAGGATCTTTTATCGATCCTTCGCTTACGTTTAGGCCGTCAGCCCTGCCCGCCGATTCCGAAGTATGCGTTCACGCCCATCAGGAGTCCCTCGGCGATGTTCCGCAAGGTCTCGTCGGAGTGGTCTGATGCCCGGTCTCCAAGCTCGATGTCGATGCTTGGAACCTTGGAGTAAGATGTCTGGGTGAGATCCATCTCCAGATGGCCGTCATCGAACACTTTTCTGCCGACTTGGGCGAGGCCCTGGACCAGGCAGTCGCCGAACTGGTCGCTCATCTCCCAGGTCTCGGAGACGGGATACATGCTTTTGTAGGAATCCACGGATGGGACTTTCATGTAATAGGCTCCCTTGTCATAGTCTGTCGAATCCCAGTGGAGGGCGATATGGCAGTTGGCGTAGCTGTTCGCCAGAACGGTCCTGGCAATGTTGTCTAGCTGGACGTCATCGGTTTCGCGGATCATGAGGACGCTGTAGCCGGCATCGAGAAGCCTGTCCCGCAGGATGAGGGCGGCGGCCAAGGTAACGGAGCGTTCCTCGGTTCCGTCCTGGAATGTCATGCCGGAGGCGACGGCCGTGGCCGTGGTGGAACCCTCCGCAGTAGAGCCGCCCGTGACTTTCGGAGTCCCGTCCGGATGGCATTGCGTCCGCACGGATTCGCCCCCGCTGGTTCCGTGGCCGGCGTTGACGCAGACGGTGATGCCGTTGCTATTTGCCTTGTGGTTCTCATAGAGAATGGCCGGGTCGGAATGGATGGCCGAGTAATCGGCAAATTCCAGATCTTCCGTCAGATAAACCTCTCTTTGATCGATCGTCCCCTCGGGCAATTCCTGGGCGGCTTCCTCGGCAACCGGCGTGTCTCCTATGAAGGAATCCGTCACGGAGGAGTCTGTGGAAATCGGCGTGGCGGACGGAACCGATGTGGGCGTTGCTAAAGGAGCCGATGTTTCGGAAACGGAGGCATCAGCCGCTTCCACCGTTATTTCGGCGACGGATTGCGCGGTTGATGCATCGGATGGGGTATCGGCTGTCTGGGCCCGGCTTCCGCAGGAAGCGAGAGTCAGGGCGGCAAGGCCGGCTGCAAGTGTCAATATGAGTTTTCTTTTCAATTTCTTTCTCCTTTTATATGCGCGTGTTACGCTGTGGATTTATGGCAACAAATTTGCCCTGCGAATGGTAACTTGGCGGGACAGTTTTCTATCATAGCACAAGTTTAGTCAGGTAGGAAGAGGCAGATTTTTTTCGGCCCGCGGGGACGGTCCTTTTGGGTCGAATTATTTCGACCCAAAAGGACCGTC